>CAJQQC010000154.1 GCA_905480385.1 uncultured Winogradskyella sp. | reverse complement strand
TTTAAAACACCTTGGGCAATACCCAAAAGACCTGCATAAACTAGTTTTATCTTAGAGGATTCGTTTATTTTTTCAGTTTGAATTTTCTGAGGTTCAAAATTTGGATAATTTCTATAAAGCAGGGTTTCAGTTTTAGGAACAATAGACTTTACATGGGTTAAAATCTCTTCACTTTGTCCTAAAATTAAATCTGCTTTTTTATAATTAAAGCGTTCAATTTTTTGAAGTAATTTATAAATAACGCCTTGCTTTATAGCACCTAAATCTAATCCTGCTTTTGGCCACAAATCACTAACATTAATTATAAGTTTATGTTTTTTAGAACGGAGAAAAAGTAAAGATATAAACGCTACAAGCAGTGGAGGCGAATTTATAATAACAGTTCTAGGAATTTTGTTCCAAATTATAAACCAAGCAACACTGAAACTGAATGAAAGCATAGAAAACAGACGGATAATCTTATTTTTTGATACTGAAGGCGATACCCAAAGTCTGTTAATAGTAATACCGTCAATTGTTTCATTAGCATTATAATCTTCAAAAACCTTACCTGTGGGATAATTAGGTAATGGACAAATAATGCTAACATTATGCTCCTTAGACAATACTTTGGCTAACTGAAAAATACGATTAGAAGCAGCACCTATTTCTGGTGGGAAGTAGTTTGATATGATTAAAACGTCTTTCATGATTTAGAAACGTAAGTTGTAAATTGTTTTAACTTTCCACTTCTAGTGCGTTTTAGCATTTTACAGTTATCAAAAGTAATAGTTATTCCGGCTTCTAAGTATTTTAACATTGCTAAACGTATAGTTTCCTTTTGAGCAGATGTAAATTCTAAATTAGAGACGTAACTGACCTTAAAATGATCTAATTTTAATTGCTCAATAATAAACTCCTTGACATTGCCGCCGTCTTCAATAATACTTTTAGTAATGTAATAAAATGTCAAACCAGCTGCTTTTTTACCACTAGGTAAAAAAGCAATATCGTTGGAACGGCCAACTAATTTTTCCAAAATGGGTTTTTTAAGTGTGCTTTTTTCTGAAAGTATTCCAACATCTCCAATATCGTATCTAATAAAAGGTGAAGCTTTATTGTAAAGAGAAGTAATTACAATACGACCTTCTTTGGCATTTTCAATAGGATTATTATTTTCATCCAGAATCTCTACAAATAATGTTTCGCTATTTACTTGCCATTGACCTTCAGGATTTTCAAAAGCAATTAAATCTAATTCTGAGGCACCATATTCATTAACCACAGGAATACCAAATTGTTCTTCAAGCAGCTTCCTGTCATCATAAAATAGCATTTCTGAGGTAACGATACACACATTTAAAGTGGGACAATAGTCTTTTAAAACAATCTCTCTTTGACTTAAAAATTTAGCAAATTGGACGATAGGACTCGTGTAACCATTAATGTAATTAAACTGAGTTTTTTTAAATTTATTTAAAACCTTTTCAAAAGCATCATCACTTAAATCAAAAACTGAAAAACGATATCTATTAGCTACAAAATCCTTCAAACGTTGTTTGTAATAACTTTTTTTATCAAGCGGAATACCATAAAACCGTGCTTGTTTAGTGGAGTTAAAATCAATATCATACCAAGAAAATCGGTCAATAATTTGAGCCCAAGTTAAGGCATGAGCAAATTTGTCTTTTGCAAAATAAAAAGGGTTTCCAGAAGCTCCAGAGGTCTTATCTACATAGATGTTATTTTTGTTAAAACCCTTAGATAATATATTGATTAGAGGCTGCTGTAAATCCTTTTTAGTCATTATAGGGATGTTGTTCCAATTGCTATGATTGACATTCTTTAATTTAGATTTATAATAACTATTATGCTCTAAATGATATTCTAAAATATTTCTTTTTTGCTGTTGCGTATAAATCTCAAATGAGGCTTCGTTTTTATTTTGTATTTCGGATAAGTGATGTTTGGCTTTGTTAATATCAAAGCCTTTAGCACGTAATGAAAGGTCAAATAATCGCAAAAAAGTTGAAGCCAAAAGGTTTATGTAAATTAATTGTTTTTTAAGCGTAAAAGCAATTATTTTTGCGCAAACAACACATAACTCATGAACATTCTTGTCCTTGGCTCTGGCGGTAGAGAGCATACTTTTGCATGGAAATTGGCTCAAAGTCCATTATGTAAAGCTTTATTTGTCGCACCAGGAAATTCTGGTACTGCAGCAATTGCTGTGAATTTACCTATTGCTGTTACGGATTTTAAAACTATTAAAAAGGCCGTTTTAGATAATGATATAAATATTGTTGTTGTTGGGCCAGAAGATCCACTGGTTCTAGGCATCCATGATTTTTTCTTAAATGATGATGCTTTAAAATCCATCAAGGTTATAGGGCCTCAAAAAGCAGCTGCAGAGCTAGAAGGTAGTAAAGAATTTGCTAAAGAATTTATGATAAGCCATAACATTCCAACAGCAACTTACCAAAGCTTTACGGCTTCAAATTTAGAAGACGGTTATCAATTTTTAGAAACTTTAAAGCCACCTTATGTGCTTAAAGCCGATGGATTAGCGGCTGGTAAAGGCGTTTTAATTCTAGATGATTTAGATGATGCTAAAAGAGAATTAAAAGAAATGCTGGTCGACTCAAAATTTGGGAATGCAAGCACAAAAGTAGTTATCGAAGAGTTTTTAGACGGAATAGAGCTAAGCTGCTTTGTACTTACGGACGGCATTAATTATAAAATACTCCCAACTGCAAAAGATTACAAACGTATCGGCGAAGGAGATACAGGGTTAAATACTGGTGGAATGGGAGCAGTGTCTCCTGTACCATTTACAACCCAAGAATTTTTGAACAAGATTGAAAATAGAATTGTAAAACCCACCATCGAGGGTTTAAAAAAGGATAACTTACCATACGTCGGTTTTATTTTTATAGGACTTATAAAAGTTGGTGACGAACCAAAGGTTATCGAATATAATGTACGAATGGGTGACCCAGAAACAGAAGTGGTTTTACCTAGACTAAAAACAGATTTAGTTGAGATTTTTGCAGCTATGGGCAACCAAACACTTGCAGATATAGATTTACAAATTGATGAGCGAGCGGCAACAACGGTCATGTTGGTTTCTGGAGGATATCCAGAAGCATATGAAAAGGGAAAAGAAATTATTGGCTTAGAAACTATAACGGACTCAATTCCTTTTCATGCAGGAGCAAAGCTAAAAGAGGATAAAGTGGTAACTTCTGGAGGTCGTGTTATGGCAATTACATCTTTTGGAGAAACCTACAATGAGGCCATAAAAAAATCTTACCAAACTATAGAAAAACTATGTTTTGATAAGATGTATTATAGAAAAGATATTGGTTTTGACTTATAAATAAGAGTGAGACGAAACACTTTTATCTTCTTCGTTGTTATCATTAAATTTTTTAAGCTGTAGCATCCAATATACAAATGCAACCATACCAATTAACATAAAAAACCATGACATTGTATTAGCCGCAAACCAGTTTTCTAGCTCTAATGCTCTAAGCGCATCAAGCGGAGCAAAAAGTGTATTAACAAATAAATCTTGTATTGCGTAAAAGAAATCCTTCATAACTTTAATAAATTTACATTGCAAAAATACAAATTCCATACATGATTACAAGTATTTTTAGTAAATCAAAGCCTATAAACTATATAATAGTAATGGTTGTCCTAGTTATCGCTTTTGCACTTCATTTTTTTTATGAAGTAAAAGATGGTAATTATACTATTATAAGCTTTATTGCATTGAGTATTGGTCTATTTTATGTCTTTATTACTGATTTTGTTATCTCTAAAAATGATCTAACAAAAAGAAACAGCTACGGTATTATGCTACTAGCTTTGTTCTTTGTAATATTTCCAGAAGTCTTTGGTAATATTAATATCATGGTTGCAAATTTATTGGTATTATTTGCCCTTAGGCGTTTATTTAGTTTGCATACAAAACGCGACTTAACCAAAAAGTTTTTTGATGCAGTGTTCTGGATTGCACTATCTGCTTTATTTTATACTTGGGCTGTTTTATACCTGTTTGTTGTATTTATAGCTTTGGGGTATTATTGGCAAAATGAAGGCAAGTATATTGCTGTTTCGTTATTCGGAGTTGTTACAGTTTTTATTTTATTAGTGCTTTATAATATCGTCTTCAAAGACCAATATTTATCTCAAACAAATTTTGATTTTAGCTATGGCTTTGATTTTTCAGATTATAATAGTTTGAGTGAAATAATAAAGCTTACAGTAGTTGTAGCCTTGTATTTATGGAGTTTGATATTCTATCTTAAAAACACTTCAGAAAAAAGTAAGACGCTTAAACCCATTCACACATTAATAATATTGGCCTCTTTTATAGCAATAATAATTGCTGTTTTAGCGCCTGTAAAAAATGGTAATGAGATTGTGTTTTTTATGTTGCCATTTTCTATAATTGTTGCTAATTATATTGAAACGGTTGATAAATTGTGGTTTAAAGAAATGTTAGTAGTGTTGTTAATTTTAGCACCAATAATAAATTTACTGTTGTAATTTTTGTCCAAAAGCCAAATCACCAGCATCACCTAGTCCAGGAATAATGTAACCTTTATCATTTAATTCTTCGTCAATAGCTGCAATCCATAAATGTGTGTCTGTGTCAAAATTTCCTGAAATAAAATCAACACCCTTTTGAGCTCCAATAACACTAACGAGGTGAATTTCTTTTGGCTTCCCAAAAGGTCTTAGAGCTTCAAAAGTAGCAACCATAGACTGACCAGTTGCTAGCATTGGGTCAGCTAGAATGAGTGTTTTGTTTTCAAGATTTGGACATGCCAAATACTCGACAACAATTTCAAAACCTTCAGGTTTATGTTTATGATGTCTGTAGGCGGAGATAAATGCATTTTCAGCAGTGTCAAAATAGTTTAGCAACCCATTGTGCAAAGGAACCCCAGCTCTCAATATAGAACAAAGTACAATGTCATTTTCATGTAGTTTGGATTGTAAATGACCCAAGGGTGTTTTAATAGTTTTTGAATTAAACCGAAGCGATCTGCTTAATTCATAACCTAAAACTTCTCCGATGCGTTCAATGTTTCGTCTAAAACGCATGCTGTCTTTTTGAATGCTCTTATCTCTAATTTCATATAAAAATGTATTTAAAATTGAAGGTGTTTCTGAAAGATGATGAATATGCATAGCGGTTTATATATTGAATGTTAAAGTTAATAATTCAAACTATATTTGCAGAACTAAATTTATTACAATGTTTTCAGAAAAAGCAAACACCGTATTCCAAGATGTTATTAAGACTTACAAAGTGCTTAATACTGTTGACCAACCGTTTACGAATAAGTACAATAAAAAAGAAGATATAATTTCACATTTATTATATAGAAAGTGCTGGATAGACACAGTACAGTGGGCTTACGAAGACATTATTAGAGACCCAAACATCGAGCCTGTCGCTGCACTAAAACTCAAACGTATGATAGATGCGTCTAACCAAGACCGCACTGATACAGTTGAGTATATAGATAGTTATTTCTTAGACAAATACAATGATGTGCAACCAAAATCTGACGCAAAAATCAATTCGGAAAGCCCAGCGTGGGTTATTGACCGTTTATCTATTTTGGCTTTAAAAATCTATCATATGCATATAGAGACTGTGCGTGATGATGCATCTGATAGCCACAAAGCAGCTTGCCAAAAAAAGCTTGATGTGTTATTAGAGCAACGTGTGGATTTAAGTAGTGCTTTAGACGATTTATTAAACGATATAGCTAGCGGCGATAAGTACATGAAAGTCTATAAACAGATGAAAATGTATAACGACGACGAATTGAATCCTGTTCTTCGAGGTCAGAAGTAATCAATCTTTGCCAAATCTAAAGCACATACTCGTTTTACGTTTCTCTGCAATGGGAGACGTAGCCATGTCTGTACCTGTAATTCGCGCTCTAGTTTCTCAATATCCAGATTTAAGAATCACCGTTGTAACTCGTGGTTTTTTTTCTCCCTTTTTTAGAGGAATAAAAAATGTTGCCATTTTTGAAGTTGATTTAAAAACCAAATACAAAGGTGTTTTTGGACTGTATAAATTGTATAAAGAGTTAAATGATTTACGTTTTGATGCTGTTGCAGATATTCATAATGTTCTACGGACCAAAATTTTAAAGTTATTTTTTACCGGAAAAAGAGTTGTACAAATAGATAAAGGTCGAGAAGAAAAGAAAGCATTAGTTTCAGGCAAAAAATTTGAACAGCTAAAAACAACTCACGAACGTTATGCAGATGTTTTTAAAAAGTTGGGTTTCCCTGTAGACTTATCTAATCCAATTTTCCCAGAAAAAATTAGATTAGATTCTCAATTACAATCTTTTATAAGTAACTCAAGTTTGCCTGTAATTGGTATAGCGCCTTTTGCAGCTTTTAAAGGGAAAATGTATCCGTTAAAACAAATGAAATTGGTAATAAACCAACTTTCAAAAGAACATAATATTGTTTTATTTGGCGGAGGTTCAAAAGAAATATTACAACTTAATCAAATTGAATTCCAAATACCAAACACCAAATCTATAGCTGGGAAATTGACTTTAGATGAAGAGTTGGATATTATATCAAACTTAGATGTAATGTTAGCTATGGATTCTGGCAATGCGCATATGGCTGCTATGCTTGGTGTAAAAGTCATCACAATTTGGGGTGTGACACATCCCTTTGCGGGGTTTAATCCTTTTAATCAGCCTAAAGATTATGCTTTATTGGCTGACACGAATAAATACCCTGAAGTACCAACCTCTGTTTACGGGAATAAACACCCGGAGGGATATGAAATTTCTGCTGGTAGTGTTTTAGTTGAAATAGTAACTCAAAAAGTTAAAAGCCTAATATCCAAAAGTTAAGCGTTTTAAAATCTCATCTTTTTTACACATCATCATAATCCACAACAACATTAGCTGTTGTTGGATGGGCTTGGCATGTTAGGATTAGACCTTCTGCAACTTCATTATCCGTTAAAATATTATTTTGTCTCATAGTTGCTTCGCCTTCTGTAACACGAGCAATACAACTACTGCAAATGCCACCTTGACAAGAATAAGGTGCATCTACATCTTGTTTTAAAGCAGCATCTAAAATGCTAACATCTTGTACCATTTCAAACTCAAATTCTTCATCATCAACAATGACTTTTAGTTGTGTTTTTCCATCACCAACTTCGGTTGTAGAATCTGTTGGTTCCGTTGAAGCTGTAAATAACTCAAAGTAGATATTCTTCTCTTTAATGTTATTCTCTAGTAATACATCTTTAACAGTGTGTATCATGGGTTCTGGCCCACAAAGGTAAAAGCTATCAATACTAACAGCTTTGTATTTGTTTTTTACCATTAGGTTTACTGTACTCTTTTCGATGCGTCCAAAAAGCGCATCTGTTTCTTGAGTTTGGCTGTAGATAAAATGTACATGAAAGCGATTACCATATTGTTGTTTTAACTCCAGAATATCTTGTACAAACATGGCATCATTTAGTTTTTTATTTCCATAAACGAGAATAAAATTACTAAAAGGTTCGTCTTCAAGTAAAGTCTTTGCAATACTTAATATTGGTGTTATTCCACTACCTGCAGCAAAAGCCGCTACGGTTCTAGTTTTAGCGTCGTTAGCATCAAAAACAAAACGTCCGTTTGGTTCTGCGACTTCTAGAGTGTCACCAGTATTTAATTTTTCGTTAGCATAAACAGAGAAAGTACCGTTTTCAACAGCTTTTACAGCCACAGTTAAATCGCCACTATTTACTGAAGAGCATATCGAATAGTCACGACGAACCTCATATCCGTTAATTTCAGTTTTTAAAGTAATGTATTGACCAGCCCTAAACACAAAATTATCTTTTAGATTATCTGGTATCCCGAAGGTAATAGCGACGGATTTTTCCGTTACACGATTAATAGATTTTATAGGAAGATTATGAAACTGGGCCATTGCAATTTTTTTACAAAAATAGGCAATCCATACATTTAAGAGATAGGCTTTGGTTGTTTATAAGAATTAAAGTTTTCTTAAAAAATAGGTTTAAAATAAAACGATTATAAATTTGTGTAACAAATTAGAACAAACCTATACTAACATCAACAGACAATCTAATCAACTATGATAAAACACTTTCTTAACCTAGAGCGGAAACAGTATTTCCGATCTTCATATTGGCAAAAGAATATTGCGCTAAATATATTACTAGTCTTTTTTGCACTCTATATGATAGGGATATTTGTGTTTTTAGGAGTATTTCTTTTTAAAATACTTACTAAATTTTTCCCTGAGCAAGATCCTTTTGTTGTAGCAAATGGATTTGTGTTTTTTTGGATTCTAGGCGAAATGGGAATGCGCTTTTTCCTTCAAAAATTGCCCGTGATGAGTGTAAAGCCTTTACTAACTTTACCTGTAAAACGCTCTACAGTTGTAAATTTTGTTTTAGGTAAATCTGCTTTATCGTTTTTTAACTTCTTCCCATTATTTCTAACCATACCATTTGGTATCTCTTTAATAAATAATGGTTATCCAATAAGTCAAGTTTTGACATGGTTATTGGCATTATTTATTATATCCCTGATTGCTAATTTTTTAAACTTTATACTCGAAGCGTTTTCTTCAGATTTAAACATTCCATTTCTTCCAATTCTAATATTAGTTGGTGGGTTATATGGGTTAAATCATTTCGGAATTATATCATTCACAGAAATAGTTGCTAATGGTCTTTTAGCCATTTCCAATAATCCTATTTATATTCTAATTCCGATAACTATCCTTGTAGCGTTGTACAGCTTCAATTTTAAAATATTACGTAAAAAACTATTCTTAGATGCCTCGTTAAAAACCAAAGTCAAAGATGTCAAAGCGGCAGACTTATCATGGACTAAACGTTTTGGTGATATTGCACCGTTTATGCAACTAGACTTAAAATTAATTTGGCGTAATAAGCGTACAAAGTCTATGGCATTTTTGATGGTAATCGGTTTGTTATATGGTTTGTTTTTCTATCCACAACCGACGTATAGAGATATGGAATTTATGTGGGCTTTTATAGGTATATTTTCCACGGGTTTTTTCTTAATTAATTTTGGTCAATTCATTCCAGCTTGGGATAGCGGCTATTATAAAATGTTAATGAGTCAGAATATAAAATACGAACAATATTTACGCTCAAAATGGATACTTATGACAATGAGTGTTATGATAATGTTTATACTTGGCATTCCATATATCTTTTTTGGTTGGAAGATCTTAATCGCACATTTTGCTGCTGCCGTTTATAATGTTGGTGTCAATACACATGTAATTATGTGGGGCGGAAGTTATAATAGAAAAAAAATAGATTTAGATAAAAAAGCAGCCTTTAACTACCAAGGTACTGGAGCTGTACAATGGTTAATAGGTATTCCATTAATGGCAGTGCCAATGGCATTATTCGGTCTTCTTAACTGGCTAATAGGTTTTGAATTGGCTATTACCACTCTAATTGTTTTGGGAGTTGCAGGTATTGTTTTGCACAAACAATTTATGGCTATGATTACTCAAAAATACCTGGATTCTAAATACAAAATGATTGCCGCTTTTGGCAAAGACTCTTAATTAACGACAATACATTACAAGCATGATACATACTAAAGACATTTCAAAATCATATAGCGGAACACAAGTTCTTAAAATAGATGAATTAGATATTCCTAAAGGCCAAAGTTTTGGTTTAGTTGGGAATAACGGTGCTGGGAAAACTACTTATTTCAGCTTATTATTAGATTTAATTAATCCATCAACTGGGACAATCACGAGTAATGATATAGTTGTTTCCCAAAGCGAAACTTGGAAACCTTTTACATCTGCATTTATAGATGAGACCTTTTTGATTGGCTATCTAACACCAGAAGAATATTTTTACTTTATCGGTGATTTACGTGGACAAAACAAAGCAGATGTCGATGCCTTAACGTCAAAGTTCGAAGACTTTTTTAATGGCGAAATTATTGGAAAGAAAAAATATTTACGTGACCTAAGTAAAGGTAATCAGAAAAAAGCTGGAATTGTGGGTGCACTTATAGGTAATCCTGAAGTAATTGTCTTAGATGAGCCATTCGCTAACTTAGACCCAACAACACAAATTCGTTTAAAACAAATCCTGAAAGATTTAGCTAAGAAGCAAGGTGTAACAGTTTTAGTGTCTAGTCATGATTTAATGCACGTTACAGATGTATGTGAGCGAATTGTAGTTTTAGAAAAAGGCGAAGTAGTCAAAGATTTAGAGACCAATCCAACAACACTTAAAGAATTAGAAGCGCATTTTGCAAAAAGTGCTGTTTCGGCTTCGGAAGAAGAGTAATAAAGGTTATTTACATTTTATAAAGGCTCGGGTTTATATCACGGGCCTTCTTTTTTAACTTTCATCTAAATCCTTAAAACCTTTCAATTTCATCTAAAAATTCAAAAAGATGTTTATTTTTACGACTTAGGATAACAAAACCCTAATGTTTTCGTTATTCTTAAACCAAAATTCAATCTTTTGAAAACGTTTACAAAAACCACCATACTCGTCTTTTTATTGGCAATTATCGCCCAGAGTTGTTCTCGTAAAAAAGACACCTTTATTAATCGTGCTTGGCATTCTGTGGGTACAGAATACAATATTCTGTTCAATGGAGAGGTTGCATTACAGCAAGGTTTAGAAAGTGTTAACAATGCTTATACCGAAAACTTCTGGGAACTTCTTCCGGTTGAACGTTTTGAGGCCAAAGATGAGGTTAGATTAGGTAATAAAGCCGAAAACTCAGACTTCGAACGTGCTGAAGAAAAAGCAACCAAAGCCATTCAAATGCATAGTATGACTATTGAGGGAAAAGAAAAAAACCCACAAATAGACGAAGCATTTTTGTTACTAGGTAAGTCTAGATATTACGATCAACGTTTTGTACCAGCTCTAGCAGCATTTAATAATATATTAAATAGATATCCAAGTAGTGATAAGATTAACCAAGTAAAAGTCTGGCGCGAGAAAAGTAATCTACGTTTAGGAAATCCAGAATTAACAATTAAAAACTTAAAGCGTCATCTAAAACAGGAAGATGTCGAAGGGCAAGATTTAGCAGATATTACAGCTGTTTTAGCTGATGCGTATTTGGCAATCAAAGAAAAGGATACTGCTCTAACATACCTAGGCATAGCAGCAGTCGAGACAAAAATTGATGCACAAAAAGCACGTTACAATTTTATCAGAGGACAACTTTACGATGAGTTTGATAAAAAAGATAGTGCCAACATGGCATATGATATTATTATTGAGATGCATCGAAAAATACCCAGGGCTTTTTACATCAATTCACATCTAGCAAAGTCAAATAATTTTGATGCCGATACAGGTAATAAATTAGAATTTGTAGAATACCTTACAGAACTTGAAGAAAATCGTGAAAATAGATCTTTTTTGGATAAGATTTACCATCGTATCGCAAGATATTATCAAGCAGAATCGAGCGATAGTTTAGCTGAAGCTTATTACAATAAATCTATTGCTTCGAATAAAGCTTTAAATGGCGATCAAGTACTCTTCGCTAAAAATTACCTCACACTTGGTGATATGTATTTTGACCGTACCGAATATAAAATAGCAGGTGCATATTACGACAGTACACTGATCAATATGGTCGAAAAAACAAAACCTTATCGTGTTGTTGCTAAAAAAAGAAAAAACCTTAATGATGTTATTTATTATGAGGGTATAGCAAGAGCAAATGATAGTGTCTTGAATCTTATTAAGTTACCAAAAGAAGAACAGATTGCATTATTTAACAAATATATTAAAGAACTTAAAATCAAAGATTCTATTGCTGCTGCATACATAAAAAGTAAAACGGTTAGAAATGTAAACGTCAAACAAAATACAGCTGGATTTAGACCCCAATTAAGAGCTAATCTTCCAGGTGCACCAGGAACAACTAATAATAATTCGGACTTTTACTTCTATAATCAAACCGCATCTTCCTATGGAAGAAATGAGTTTTTAAAATTATGGGGAGAACGAAAATCACAAGATAACTGGAGACTTTCTAACTCTAGAGCTAACACAAATAATTTTGATGTAAATCAAAAAGGTGAGGTTGAAAATGTGACTCAGTTAGAATTATACGAACCAGAGTTTTATATCAAAAAACTGCCAACAGACAAAGTTGTTATAGACAGTATTTTTAAAGAACGTAATTTTGCCTACTATCAGTTGGGGTTGATTTATAAAGAGAATTTTAAAGAATATGAACTAGCAAAAGATAAATTAGAAAACTTACTCAAAAGTAATCCTGAAGAGCGGTTAATTATTCCTTCTAAATATAATTTATTTAAGATTTACGAGTTGCTTGGTCAGACTGATGAAGCAGAAATCGCAAAAAACAAACTCATAGCAGAGTATCCTGATTCGAGATATGCAGAGATTTTACGTAATCCAAATTCTCAGTTGGCAAAAGATCAAAACAATCCAGAAACAGTTTACGAAAACCTATACAGACAATTCGAAAGCCAAGAATATGCTGCTGTTATAGCTTCTACTGAAGAAAACCTAAAACGTTTTGAAGGTGATGGCTTTGTACCCAAGTTTGAAATACTAAAAGCTTCAGCAATAGGGAGATTAAAAGGTGTTGATGCTTATAAAGAAGCGGTCAATTATGTAGCGTTGACATATCCAAATTCTGAAGAAGGAAAGCGTGCACAAGAGATACTAAAAGATGCATTGCCGTTAATGACCAACAAAGAATTTTTCCCAGAAGATGAAGGCAATTCATTTCATGTGGTTTATGAATTTGACAGTACAAATAAAGAAGGTATAAAAAGTTTTACTGAAGAATTAACTAAAGTTATGGAGCGATTACCTTATCCAGATATTAGTCTTTCAACAGATGTCTATGACGAAAACACAACATTTGTTATTGTACATGGTTTAAAATACATTACCTCTGCTTTGGGTTTTGGACTGACACTTCAAGATTATAAAGAAGAGAGAACAAAAGGTATTACAAAGAAATATTTTACAATATCTTCTGCTAATTATACAATTATTCAACGTCACAAAAATCTGACTGAATATATTAAACCAGAATAGAACGCCAGATGCTATCAAATAAAAAAAATAAGTCAACTATGGATACAAGTAGTCAGCAAAATGTAATTGCACAAGGAACGAAAATCGTTGGTGATATAGAAAGTAAAGGACCTTTTAGAATTGACGGTACGATTCAAGGTAATATAAAAACAGATGGTAAAGTTGTAGTTGGGAAATCAGGAAATATTAAAGGGACACTTCAAGCAATAAACGTAGATATCGAGGGACAATTTTCTGGAAAACTAATACTTAAGGGTACATTGTCACTGAAGTCTTCGGCTCGTATTGAAGGCGAAGTTCAAGTTAATAAATTAGCTGTTGAACCTGGCGCTTCATTTAATGCTACTTGTAGTATGGGAGCAGTAAAGGCGTTAAATAATGGAGAGAAAACCAACAAAGAAGCCGAAAGATCAGCTTAATGGTTATGCTAGATTTTCTGGGATAGTAATACAGATGGTTGGAATTATTGCATTAGGCACATACATTGGTGTAAAGCTAGATGAAAAGTATCCAAACGAAAATAACCTTTATACCCTTTGCTTTACATTAGGTTTTGTAATTGTTTCTATCGTTTATGTAATAAGACGTATTATTGCAGCCTCAAAAGACAACTAATATGGAGGTATTCAAAAAAAGACAAATTACATTTTTACTGCAACTTGTTGCTGTAACAGCTATTTTATTAGGACTCCACAATTACTTATTAAGTTATTTTGCTGAGAAGTCAGATTTCTTTTTTCCTGTTTGGCATATTTATGTCTTCCATTTTCTGGTAACAGCTATAATTTATTCAATAATTAACTATAAGTATTCTTCTGGTAAGACAAACATCTTTAATTTATTTATGGGGCTAACATTTTTAAAAATGATTTTTGCAATTCTTTTTTTATTGCCGCTTCTACTATCTGATTTTGAGAACAAGCAGCCAGATGTTTTTAATTTTTTCATTCCATATTTTATGTATTTATTTTTTGAAGTATATACACTTACTAAGTTCTTACAAAAGGCATAAAAATAAATAAAATATAAGTCTAAAAGCGTTGGGAAAATTATATGAAAATTAGTGTTTGTCAATTCATATAATGTGCGTACATTTGCACCGAATTTAAAGCAAGGTATTTTTAACCCCGTAAGAATGAGAATAAACACCTTTAAACGCGTAGCATTTACTATTCTGTTTTTATCAGTATTTAGCTTTGGTTTCGCCAATGAAACTAAAGATGGTGGTGATGATGAAAAATTCGATCCAAAAGAAATGATTTTGCATCACGTAAAAGATGCTTACGGAATGCAAATTGCAACCTTCAATGAAGGAAAAGACAGTGAGTTTCACTTAACTATTCCATTACCAGTTATTACATATACAGATAAAGGGTTAACAGTGTTTTCATCCTCTGCTTTTCATCATGATTATCACGGACATGAAATTGTTGAGAGAAATGGGCAAAGATTTGTAAATGTTCATGAAAAAGTGTATATATTAGATTCAGGTGCAAATCAGGTAACTTTTGATGCCGAAGATCACCCAACAAACGCACACAGACCAAAATTTGACTTTTCTATAACAAGAAACGTATTTATGATGTGGGTTTCAATTGCTGTTTTATTGTTAATATTTTTGAGTGCAGCTCGTCGCTACAAAAAATCTGAAAATTATGTGCCATCTGGTATTGCAAGCTTTGTAGAGCCTTTAATCGTGTTTGTTAGAGACGAAATCGGAAAACCAATGATAGGTGAGCACAAGTACAAAAGGTATATGCCGTACTTATTAACCATATTTTTCTTTATTTGGATTAATAATATTTTCGGATTAATTCCAATACTGAATGGTGCTAACTTAAGTGGTAACATCGCATTTACATTTACACTTGCGGCCATTACATTTATCATCACAACATTAAGTGGTAACAAAAACTACTGGAAACATATCTTTTGGATGCCAGGTGTACCTGTGCCAATGAAAATATTTTTAATGCCAATTGAGATTATCGGTATGTTTGTAAAACCTATCTCATTAATGATTCGTTTGTTTGCTAATATTACAGCAGGTCACGTCATCATATTAGCATTAATGTCATTAATATTTGTATTTAAGTCTTACGCAATTGCACCAGTATCTGTAGCATTCTCATTGTTTATTACAGTTATTGAGGTTATAGTAACGGCAATACAAGCATATATATTTACAATATTGTCAGCTCTTTATTTTGGGATGGCAACAGAAGAAGAACATTAATTATTTAAATTTTATATTATGACTATTACTGGAATTGCAGCTATTGGAGCTGGTTTAGCAGCTATTGGAGCTGGTGTTGGTATTGGTAAGATTGGTGGGTCAGCTATGGAAGCTATGGCTCGTCAACCAGAAATGCACGGAAAGATTCAATCTTCTGCATTAATCTTAGCAGCCTTCGTAGAAGCGGTAGCACTATTTGGTGTTGTTGTTGCTTTCTTACAAGGGTAAAACAGTTAAAATACAGAAGTAACGGTTGGTTGCTTCTGTGTTTTTTAAAATTTAAGTTATTAAAAACAAAACAGAATGGATTTAATTACACCAGAATTAGGATTGGTTTTTTGGACATTAGTTACATTTCTAATCTTACTTTTTATTCTAAGAAAATTTGCATGGAAACCTATATTGGGTGCTGTCAGTGATAGAGAAGAAGGTATTAAAGATGCTTTAGCTTCTGCTGAGAAGGCACGTCAGGAAATGGAAAATCTTACAGCAGATAACGAGCGCATTTTACAAGAAGCACGAGCAGAACGTGAAGCTATGTTAAAAGATGCTCGTGATGTGAAGAATAAGATGATTGCTGATGCGAAAGACGAAGCTCAAGCACAAGCAAGCAAAATAATTGAACAAGCCCAATTAGCTATCGAAAGTGAAAAGAAAGCAGCAATGGCAGAATTAAAAAGTCATGTAGCAGGGTTATCTTTAGATATTGCTGAAAAAGTAGTACGTGATGAATTATCTAACAAAGACAAGCAATTAAAATTGGTTGAAGACATGTTAGGTGAAGCAACTTTAAACTAATAATAGATGTCAGGATCAAGAGCGGCAATACGATATGCTAAAGCGGTTTTAAGCTTAGCGACAGACCAAAAATCTGCTGAAGTGGTTAACGATGATATGAAA
>CAJQQC010000153.1 GCA_905480385.1 uncultured Winogradskyella sp. | reverse complement strand
GCTCCTGTTCTTAGTGGACAAGGTGCTGATGCTAATGTAGAGTGTCCTGAAGATTTAGTCTTTACTGCGCCTACAGCTTCGGATACGTGTTCTGCTGCTAATTCTGAGCCTACAATTACTTTCGTGGATACTACAACGTCTAATAACTGTGGTCTAGTGGCTACAACACGTACTTGGACAGCGACTGATGAATGTGGAAATGTTAGTACTACGGTATCTCAAACGTTGACTTACGTTGATACTACTGCTCCTGTTCTTAGTGGACAAGGTGCTGATGCTAATGTAGAGTGTCCTGAAGATTTAGTCTTTACTGCGCCTACAGCTTCGGATACGTGTTCTGCTGCTAATTCTGAGCCTACAATTACTTTCGTGGATACTGAAACATTAAGTGATTGTGGTTTACCAATAGTTACTAGAACATGGACTGGAACTGACTGTGCTGGTAATGTTAGTGATACAGTATCTCAAACGTTTACATACGTAGATAATACTCCACCAGAATTAGTTACACCATTGGATACTACTATTAACGTCACATGCGATGCAATTCCTTCTGTTCCAAGTTTAGAATTTACGGATACATGTGCTCAAGATGTTACTGTAGAATTTGTTGAAATTTCTACCCAGGCAAGTAATAATAGTGATTATGTTATTACAAGAACTTGGACAGTAAGTGATGGTTGTAATGAGGTTACATTTATTCAAATAATAAATGTTTCATTACCAAACATTAGTTCTACAGACGTAGATTTATGTATAGGTGATGACACTGATTTTGACTTATTCAGTACTTTAAATTCGGATGTAGACACCTCTGGCATATGGACCGTTACATTTGGAAACGCAACAATTGACGGCAGTATTTTTAACCCTGCTACAGTTGCTAACAATGATGGAGATAACAATCCTAATACATATAATGAGGAAGATTTAGGAGATTATATATTTACATACACTCTAAATGATGATTGTTCAACAGAGATAGATGTTACAATAACATTGAACGGAGATTGTATTGTTTTGTCCTGTGGTCGTGAAGACGTTAATATTTCCAATACTGTAACAGCTAATGGTGACGGTGTAAATGAATTCTTTGAGGTTACTGGTGTAGAAACTTGTGGCTTTGTAACTGAAGTTCAAATATTTAATAGATGGGGTGCTGTTGTTTATAAAAACAACAATTATCAAAATGACTGGAGTGGCCAAGCTATTAGATCTTCAGTAGGAAATGCTAATAAAGTACCTACAGGTACATACTATTACGTAATTACACTAAGAAATAGTGGATTAGAATCATTTGCTGGTCCTATTTATATGGTCACTGGTAACTAATAAAAATTAAAGTAAAAACTGAAACCTATGAAGTTAAATAAATTTTACAGCATTGCATTAATGTTACTGATGACATCGGTAACCTTTGCACAGCAGCTTCCACAGTTTACACAATATATGTTTAACACCATCTCAATAAACCCGGCATATGCTGGATCGAGAGAAACGTTAAGCGCTGTAGGCTTACACAGAAGTCAGTGGGTAGGTCTTGAAGGAGGTCCTCAAACACAAACACTATCTGTACATTCACCTTTAAAAAATGAAAAGGTTGGATTAGGAATATCTGTTATTAATGATGAGTTAGGTTTTGAAAATTTCCAATATGTATATGGAGATTTCTCATACACTATACAAACTGGTGTAAAATCAAAACTTGCATTTGGTGTGAAGGCCGGAGTTACCGCTTATAATTTAGATGGTGATTACCAG
Source organism: uncultured Winogradskyella sp. (assembly GCA_905480385.1). GTDB lineage: Bacteria > Bacteroidota > Bacteroidia > Flavobacteriales > Flavobacteriaceae > Winogradskyella. The sequence continues at coordinate 935 of CAJQQC010000153.1, read as the reverse complement.
GCTTCACAAGCTCAAGATCCTTTAATTTTTGGTTTTGAAGATCGCTTAGACTTTAATTTTGGTGCTGGAGTTTACTGGCATAGTGATAGATGGTATATGGGACTTTCCGCTCCTAGAATTCTGAATAATGATTACACTGGTCAAGGTACTTTTGAAGCTCTTGAACGTGTGAGTTATTATTTTACAGGAGGTTATGTTTTTGACTTAGGTGAAAACATTAAGTTAAAACCATCTACCTTACTAAAGGCTACTAATGGTGCACCACTATCTTTCGATATTTCTGCGAATCTATTATTCTATGAAAAGTTTTGGATTGGTGCAGGTTATCGAATTAACGAACAAGCTGCTGCATTAGGAGGTATTGTAGATTTTCAGATTTCAAAACAAATGCGTATAGGTTACGCTTATGAGTATCCATTATCTGATATTAGACCTTTTACTACAGGTACACATGAATTTTTATTAATATTCGAAGTCTTTAAAAGTACTAGAATAAAATCCCCAAGATACTTCTAAAAAGCAATTATTATGAAAACAAGACTATTATTAATATTATTTTCTTTGTGCTTTTCGTCAAATTTTGCACAAAAGAAGTTAGCTAATAAATTTTATAACAACTTTGGATACATAAAAGCTGCAGAATTGTATGAGCTTACTGTAGAAAAAGGCGATAGCTCTCTTAGAGTACTTACTAGATTAGGGGATTCTTATTATAATAACGGTAAGACTGAAGCTTCTGCAAAGTGGTACGAGTTAGCGGTGCAAAAGTATGCAGATGAACTTGAATCAGAATACATCTATAAATATATTCAATCTTTAGTGAGTACTAAGAGATATGATGAGGCTACTGAATGGGCTAATAAGTTAATCGAAATGCAAAATGAAAATGCTGAACGCAAGACTTATATCCAAGAAGGCTTTGATGTGTATAAACT
>CAJQQC010000152.1 GCA_905480385.1 uncultured Winogradskyella sp. | reverse complement strand
ATATAACTGTGTCCAGTAATATTATTTATGGACCGTTAGCAAACGGTGCTACATCGGTATTGTTTGAAGGCGTTCCTAGTTATCCTGACTACAGTCGTTTTTGGGAAATTGTAGAAAAACATAAAGTAAATCAGTTCTACACAGCACCAACTGCTATTAGAGCTCTTGCAAAAGAAGGCTTAGAGTATACTCAAAAACACGACTTGTCTTCACTCAAGGTAATAGGTACCGTTGGCGAACCTATTAACGAAGAGGCTTGGCATTGGTATGATGATAATATTGGTAAAAATCAAGCACCGATTGTAGATACTTATTTTCAAACCGAAAATGGTGGAATTATGTTAACGCCTATTCCTTATGTAACGCCAACAAAACCAACTTATGCAACGTTACCATTTATAGGAATTCAGCCTTGTTTAATGGATGAAAAAGGCAAAGAAATATCAGGGAATCAGGTTAGTGGTCGTTTGTGTATAAAATTTCCTTGGCCAAGTATTGCAAGAACTATTTACGGTAATCATCATCGTTATAAAGAAACGTATTTCACAGCTTTTGACGGTAAATATTTTACTGGTGATGGCGCATTAAGAGACGAAGTCGGTTATTATAGAATTACTGGTCGTGTAGACGATGTTATTATTGTTTCGGGTCATAACTTAGGAACAGCACCAATAGAAGATGCCATCAATGAACATCCTGCAGTTGCAGAATCTGCAATAGTAGGTTTTCCTCACGATATAAAAGGGAATGCGCTTTACGGTTATGTTATTTTAAAAGAAATAGGAGAGAAGCGTGATCAAGTCAACCTCAAAGCAGAAATTAATCAGATTATAACAGAACAAATCGGACCTATTGCAAAGTTGAATAAAATTCAGTTTACACAAGGTTTACCTAAAACACGTTCTGGAAAAATTATGCGACGTATTCTGAGAAAGATAGCTTGTAATGAAGCTGATCAATTAGGGGATATTAGTACATTACTAAATCCTGAAGTGGTTCAGGATATAATGGATAATGTCATTTAAATTTAAGACGCATTAAATTTATTTTCATTTGCCTTTTTTACGATAGCTTTCAAGCGTTCTTTACGCAATAATGCTTCTTGTTTTTTCTTGTTCTTCTTTTGATTCACGAGCCGACTATGCTTAGCCTTATTCTTAGTATTTTTTTCTTGTCCCTTTTTAGCCATTATAATTCTGAAAGCAATTTTATATTACTAATTTCGACTTTTATTTTAATACAATAAAAGAATTATGCTAAAAGCAGTATTATTTGATATGGATGGTGTAATTGTAGATACCGAACCTATACACAGAAAAGCCTATTTCAAAATGTTTTCTGATGTCAATATAGATGTTAATGAAGATATGTATGCATCTTTTACTGGACAATCCACCATAAATATTTGTAAACGATTAGTAGAACATTTTGATCTCTGGGATACTCCAGAACATTTGGTAAAACTAAAAAGGAAACATTTTAAATATCTTTTTGAAAATGATACAGAACTTGCATTGATTGATGGAGTTTTAGATTTAATAAAAGATTATCATTTAAACGGATTAAAACTAGTTGTAGCATCATCAGCGTCAATGCCTAACATTAACCGAATCTTTGAACGATTTGATTTAAACCAATATTTTATGGGTAAATTTAGTGGTGCAGATTTAAAACAATCAAAACCACATCCAGAAATATTCATAAAAGCTGCAGAACACACAGGATATAAAAAAGGAGATTGTATAGTTATAGAAGATTCAACAAATGGTATTAAAGCCGCAAACGCTGCAAGTATATTTTGTGTTGGGTTTAAAAGTCCGCATTCAACACATCAAGATTATACACTAGCTGATATTGTAGTTTCTAGTTTTTCAGAAATTAGTTTTAAAAAAATAAGAGTGTTGTAGGACTTTTTTTAGTTTTTATCCTTGTTTTTCTTTCTTCGTTTCTTTTTCTTTTTTCCGTCGTCTTTTTTAAACTTGCCCTCAAGAAAGTCATCAAGTTTTAGGTTGTCACCTTCAGATAATAGTGATTTTAATTCTTTAAAATGCTCTCTTTTGAAACCGTCAAACGCATCTTTTCGCTCTACAGAATTTTCAAATTGGACTTTCATGAATTTTTTGGTTAATTCAAAATATTCTGCCATTGTTTGTTTAGCAATTTCTTTCTGAAAATCATCAGCTTCTAGCGTATCTAGAAAACTTGCGATAAATTCTGCTTGAAGCTCAGCATTCTTTTTTTCGATGTTAGCTTTCTGATTTTCATTTGGTGGTACATTGGGTTGTTGTCTACCCAATCTATTATTACGCATACCTTGGTTTCCAAATTGCGCTATTGCTGTTGTTGTTGTTAGCAATATACAAACTAAGAATAATACCCTTTTCATAATATAGTTTTTATAGCATCCAAAGGTCTTCCAATGACTGCTTTATTTTTATTAATAACAATTGGTCGTTCAATAAGCTTTGGATTTGCGACCATAGCCTCAATGATTTTAGCGTCATTCAAGTCTTTTCCTTTAAACTCACTTTTCCAGATAGCTTCATTTTTGCGTACCAAATCTATTGGTGATATGTCCAATTTACTAATTATTGTTGTTAAATTCTTTACAGTTAATTTATCTTCAAGGTATTTTATAACCATAAAATCCTGTCCTTCTGCTTCAAGCAACGCCAAGCCTTCACGTGATTTTCTACATCTTGGGTTGTGTAATATTTGTATCATCGTTTCAACTATCAGTAATTATTGTGCCGTATCTTTTTGCCCCATCATCATCAAATATTCCTTTAAAAATGGTTCAATATCTCCATCCATAACTGCATCTACATTGCCTGTTTCATGTCCAGAACGTACATCTTTTACTAACTTATATGGATGCATAACATAGTTTCTGATTTGACTTCCCCATTCAATTTTCATTTTTCCAGCCTCAATATCATCTCGTTGAGCCATTTGCTTTTGCAATTCTATTTCATACAACTGTGACTTTAGCATTTGCATAGCCCTTGTTCTATTGTCTTGTTGAGAGCGTGTTTCTGAACATTGAATTTGAATACCAGATGGTTTATGTTTCAATTGCACTTTAGTCTCTACCTTATTCACATTTTGACCACCAGCACCACTAGAACGTGCGGTTGTAATTTCTAAATCGGATGGGTTGATTTCAATTTCAATAGAATCATCTACCAATGGATATACATAAACTGAAGCAAAACTTGTATGACGTTTAGCGTTACTGTCAAAAGGAGAAATCCGTACCAAACGGTGTACACCGTTTTCTCCTTTTAACCAACCAAAGGCATAATCACCTTCAATCTCTAAAGTAACTGTTTTTATTCCTGCTACATCTCCATCTTGTGAGTTAAGTTCTTTTATTTTAAAACCACTTTTTTCTGCATACATCACATACATACGCATAAGCATACTTGCCCAATCGCAGCTCTCAGTTCCACCAGCACCAGCAGTGATTTGTAAAACAGCACTCAAACTATCACCTTCTTCCGAAAGCATATTTTTGAATTCTAATTTTTCAATGGCATTTACAGAAGCTTCATAACGTGCCTCAACATTTTCCATTGGTGCTTCGTCTTCCTTAAAAAACTCGTATATAACTTCTAAATCTTCGTAAAGTGTTGCTGCAGCTTCGTAATCTTTAATCCAACTTTTCTTCTCTCGAAGCGATTTCATGACTGCTTCTGCTTTTTTTGAATCATTCCAAAAGTTGGGGTCAAAGGTTTGTTCTTCTTCGTTAGCTATTTCAATGCGTTTGGCATCTAAGTCAAAGATACTGTCTCAGTGCGTCGAGACGGGAATTAAGATTTTTTAACTGGTCAGATGTAATCATTAAAACATGTATTTATGCAAATATAAGATGATGGCTTAAAGTGTTGTTATTT
>CAJQQC010000151.1 GCA_905480385.1 uncultured Winogradskyella sp. | reverse complement strand
AGCAGAGGCAATGGCAAAACCTTTACCCGTTGCAGCTGTTGTGTTACCTACTGAATCTAATATATCTGTACGCTCTCTAACAATTGGTTCTTGCTGCTTATGTAACATTTACAGGAATTGATGGAATTAATATTTTTAAAGCACCTGTATTAGCCATGTTATTTGTGGGTGGTATGGTACCAGTAGTATTCTCTGCATTAGCAATGAATGCTGTAGGTAAAGCAGCTATGGAAATGGTTCAAGAAGTACGCCGTCAGTTCAAAGATATTCCAGGGATTATGGAAGGTACAGGAAAACCGGAATACGATAAATGTGTTGCGATTTCTACTCAAGCTTCCTTAAAAGAAATGATGTTGCCAGGTTTATTAACTATTGGTTTTCCATTATTGATTGCTTTTGTACCAATGTTATTTGGTATGGATAATTTAGCTATTGCCGAAATGTTAGGTGGCTACATGGCTGGTGTTACAGTTTCGGGTGTGCTTTGGGCAATCTTCCAAAACAATGCTGGTGGTGCTTGGGATAATGCTAAGAAATCTTTTGAAGCTGGTGTTGAGATTAATGGTGAAATGACTTACAAAGGTTCTGAAGCGCATAAAGCAGCAGTAACTGGTGATACTGTTGGTGATCCATTTAAAGATACATCTGGACCTTCAATGAACATCTTAATTAAACTAACATGTTTAATTGGTTTAGTAATCGCACCAATCTTAGGTGGACATACTGAAGAAGGACTTGCTGTGAATGCAGAACAAAATGTTTGGGTAACCGAAGACGGTACTGTTCTTAATGTAACAGAGGATGCAACATTTATTTCAGAAAAAGAAATTAGTATTGACATGACAACTAACGAAGATGGAACAGTTAAGGCTGTAGTAACAACTTCTTCAAATGAAAATGGAGAAGCGACCACTAAAGAAGAAATCTTCACAGGCACTGAAGAAGAAGTCAAGGCAAAGATTGATGCTTTAAAAGAATCAATTGGAAACCTAAAAGGGAAAAAGGTTGTTAAAAAGATAATCAAAGAAGTTGAAGAGTTAAACTAGTATCTCAAATATCTATAAAAAAAGAAACCACGCATTCAGCGTGGTTTCTTTTTTTATAGATATTCTAAAATTATTTGCTTTTAGGCTTATCTCTATTCATCTCGGTAATGTCTACACTAGTAGCTTCGACACCTAAAAAGTGTTTACTAAAGTGGTCTGCTCTTAACCAAAAAGAGTACTCAGTCATACTTCCAAAACCATGACGTTGACCAGGCATAATCATAAATTCAAAACGTTTATTGGCCTTTATTAAAGCATTAGCCATACGGATTGTACCTCCAGGATGTACATTGTTATCGACATCTCCGTGGATTAGCATCAATTTTCCTTTTAGGTTCTTAGCTAAAGATTGATTGTTGTCAATCATATACTTATACTTTATATTACCATCATCATCTTTTTCTTCCATAACACCATGATGAGTTTCACTCCACCAGCTGTTATATATGGCATTATCATGATTTCCAGCTGACGAAACAGCAGCCTTAAAGAAATCGGGGTAAACTAATATTGCTGCTGTAGACATAAATCCACCACCAGAGTGACCATAGATACCTACCTTTTCAATATCAATAAAACTGTGCTTATCTGCAAGTTGTTCTGCAACATGTCTTTTGTCTGCTAAGCCGTAATCTCTTAGATTTCCGTAACCATAATTATGATACCATTTAGAACGGTCTGGATGTCCGCCACGATTACCCATTGTAACAACTATAAAACCTACTTGAGCCATACGGTCTAACCTGTCCATACGAACTGAAAAAGATTTATTTACAGCTTCAGTTTGTGGTCCTGGATATACATACTGTAATAAAGGATACTTCTTTGTAGAATCCATATCAAAAGGTCTGTACATTACACCATAAATGTCTGTGATACCATCATCTGCTTTCATTTTAAAAGGCTCTGGGAATTTATAACCTGTTGCCATTAGAGATGATAAATCAGCTTCCTCTAGTTTCATAATAACTTTACCAGCACTATTTCTTAATTCAGATTTTGGAACTGTATTTACCCTAGAATAATTACTGACGAAATAATTATTAGAATCTGACATATCTGTACGTGTATTAAAATCACCAGGATTTAGATATTTTAAACTAGACCCGTTTAAGTTAATCTTATACATATGTTCAAAGTAAGGGTCTTGGTCTTTTGGAATACCGTGCGCACTAAAATAAAGTGTTCTTGTTTTTTCATCAACACCGATAGCATTTTCTACATGAAAAGACCCTTTAGTCACTTGATTTTTTAAATTACCATCAGAGTCGTATAAATAATAATGTGCCCAACCAGAACGCTCAGCCCAATGAAGCATTTCGGTTTCATTATTAAATAAAACTAATGGACGTGATTCGATATAGGTATTAAAGCGTTCTTCAATTAATACTTTTGTTTCTCCAGTATTAATATCCGCAACACAAATATCTAGTCTTTTTCTATCTCGACTTATAGTGTTGTAATATATTTTTCCCTTATCAGAAAGGAGTAGAGACGGAGAAAAATCATCACCATATCTTGCTTTTTTTCGTGGCTTACGATAAACTTGAACGCTTTGCTGCACTGTACTATCAAGTTGTACTTGAATGCTATTTTTCGAAGGTATATCAAAAACATGTAGTTCTGTTTTGTAATATTCATCTTCGCCAGGCATATGGTATTTATAAGTTTCTAATGTCGGTCTTTTACTAGCTGTAGAATTAATGACCCATAAGTCGTTAATGTGTCTAGAATCGCTTCTTTGAAAAACAAACTTTTTTGAGTCCTTAGACCAAATACCAAAAATACGTTGTCGCTTGTCTTTGTCTTTTTTTATGGATTCATTGGTTTGACCTCTTCCAGTTCCTCCACCATAAGAGTAATATAATTCTCCATCTTTAGTCCATTGGTTTTCTACAATAGTAGTGTCCTTTTCATTTTTAACAGCTTTAAGAAAGTTAGATTTATCCATCCAATACATATTGTAGTTTTTAGAAAACAATACTATAGTACTATCTGGTGAGATATTTGCCCATTTTTTCCAATCTTCTTTGCCTTTCTTTTTGTTATCTAAAAGCGTTAAAGAATTACTGCCTAGTCTGTACTCAAAATGATAAACTTTATTCACCATTTTAGGTTTCTTCATTTTCTTTTTAGAGGCTGTAGTGTCTGCTTCTTTATCGGTTTCAGTTTCTTCTTTTTCTTCTTCAACCTTTTCAGTAGACGTTACATAAAACTGAATGGCAGTATCGTTTTTTACGAATTTAAAATTAAAACGAGGTAAGTGTTGCCCATCATATGGGTCTTTGGTCATTTCAGTTAACCATTGTGCCATTTTATCGTTATCAAAAAGCTCTTTTTTTTTTTATTATCTGGATCAACAATATAATATTTAGAGCCTTCTGTTGTTTTGTACTGGTACCAAAAGCGATTTCCGCTTTTTAACCAATTTGGTCTTACAGAAGTAGAGTGTACCAGTTTACCAAGATTTTTGGGCGAGAACTTAGCGGCAGCTCTGTAATTTGGTGTTGGTGTTAAATCTTTGCCAGTCTCTTGTGCTTTAGTAGCCGAAAAAGAAATACTTAAGATTAAAATGAAAATGATTTTTTTATTTCTAAAGTTGATATAGTCTAGAAATTTCAACGAATTAAGCTTCATTACTAGTTGGTTTTAGTTAGAGTTCATGAATTCACTAAAATAAGAGTTATACAATTAACATTTTTGACTTTTAACATTTTCACATAGGATTTGTTTGTTTTAGGTAGTCTGTTGTTTTGTTTTTATTATTTTTAAATTTTAAAACTCTAATCAATTGGGCTGGTTAAAAAAAGACCCTTTACAAATTATCCCTTTTTTAACTTATGGTACAAAAACACATTTGTACTTGCGAGGTCGTGCTTTAGAAGATGAGGATATCGATTTATCAAAAAAAGGCTGGTTTAGTCTTCTTGTAAATTCTTGGAAACGTTTTGAAACTGACGAAATCAGAAATACAGCTATTCAAATTAATATTTCAGAAACAAAGTATAACTTAATAACAGATGCTGAAGGTTATTATCTTCAGGATAAAACTTCTGAAATTAAGCTAAAAACTGATGCTGAAGGTTGGTTAGATTACAAAATTAAATATACTGACAAAGATTTAAAACGTCAAATACAACGCGATAATAACTTTAAAGGTCAGATGCTTGTACCTACTGAGAAGGCTATGTTTGGAGTTATTAGCGATATTGATGACACTATTTTACATACGGGTGTTACTTCCAGATTAAAATGGAAAGTTGTAGTAAACACTCTTTTTAAAACGCCATTAAAAAGAAAAGCTTTAGAAGGTACAGCTGAGTTTTATGAATTATTGCATAATACAGTAAATCCAATCTTTTATGTAAGCAATAGTCCATGGAATTTATACCGCTATTTAGTGTTTTTTTTAAAATCCAACCACTTCCCCAAAGGGCCGATTTTGCTTAGAGATTTTAGAACACCATTTGATAAAACACCTAAGCCAGAATTAGCACATAAATACCATGAAGTCTATAATATCCTAAACACCTATCCAGATCTAAAATTTGTTCTTATTGGAGATTGTGGTGAAAAAGATGCCTATATCTATTTAGATGTGGTTAAAAAATTTCCAAACAGAGTAGCTGCGATATATCTACGAAGTGTTGATCATAGAAAAAGAATGAAACGTATTCAGCATTTATTTAAAGATTACAAAGAAATACCTGTTTTGATTGTAGATGATAGTAATCAAGCAATTGCTCATGCAAAAGAACATGGATTTATTAACTAAAATAAACCGTTAATTTCTGCATCAATCTTATTAATAATATCTCCTAAATCTTCAGGGTTTGAAACAAAATCCAAATTATCTACATCAATAATTAAGAGATTACCTTTACTATATTTACTTATCCAAGCTTCATAGCGTTCATTTAAACGACTCAAATAATCGATACTGATGGTGTTTTCGTAATCACGACCTCGTTTGTGTATTTGTGCTACTAAATTTGGTATGGAGCTACGTAAATAAATTAATAAATCTGGTCCTTTTACAAACGACTCCATTAGTTCAAAAAGCGATGAGTAATTTTCAAAATCACGATTGGTCATCAAGCCCATAGCATGCAAATTGGGTGCGAAAATAAAAGCATCTTCATAGATAGTTCTATCTTGAATAATGTCTTTTTTGCCTTGCTGAATTTGATTGACTTGTCGAAAACGACTATTTAAAAAATAGACTTGTAAATTAAAACTCCAACGCTCCATCTGATTATAAAAATCATCTAAATAGGGATTATCGACAACATCTTCCAGTTGTGCTTCCCATTTATAATGTTTGGCTAATAATTTTGTGAGCGTAGTTTTACCTGCGCCTATATTTCCCGCTATAGCAACATGCATAGTTTATTGTGGTTTTAGTTGGTATCGACGTAGCTTTTCGTCGTTGTAAATATACAAGGTTTCATTGGTTACCAAAAACTGATTTATTAACAAATCTAAACCTTTTATAGATTTCAGTTCTTCACTGTTTTTTGGAAGAAGGAATAATTGATTATCAGATTTTAAAACCAAATTTGCCTTGCTAAAAGCCATTTCTCTAATATCTCGGCTTGGTATTTTTCGTAATAAGCTTCCAGAATAATTGTAGACATAAATAAACGTTTCAGTGAGTAAATAACAATAATTATAATCACTTTTTAGAGCAATAACTTCTGATTGAATAGGAACTGTTTTTATGCGTGTCTTGTTGTTAAGGTAGTCGTACAATTCTAGTCTTTGTAAGTCTTGATTAAAAACCCAAATCGTATTATCATATCCTGTAGAAACTAAGGATACATTTTTGTAATCGGTAATGGTATTGAAATGAATTTTAGTGATTTCGGCCAAGCGGTTATCAAGAATAATTACTGTATTAAAATCCTGATAAAAGAGATTAATTTTAAGTGGATTAAACGTATTTGCTGAGGTTATTTTGCCTAATTGAAAATTAGCATAACTAATAATAGTATCTGCTGTTTTTTTATAAAAACTTGCACTTTGATCAGAATAATAAAGCGTTCCAAAAGTATCGACACCAAAAATTTGTTCAACTTTTATATTGGAAGTTTCTTTTAGTTTGGCAGTTACACTCTCCTGAGATAAGCCGTAAAAGGAACAAAAAATAATGAGGTAAAATAGACGCTCCATACGAATATGAAAAGTACAAAAATTACGCCATTAAAATTCAAACAGTCAATTTATATCCAAATCCTCGCACATTCAAAATTTGAATACGGTCGTCTTGCTTTAATTTTTTTCTAAGTTTAGATATAAATACATCCATACTTCTTGCTGAGAAAAAATCATCTGTACCCCATAGTTTGTTTAGTATTAAAGAACGGTCTAAAACGCTGTTTTTATTTTTAATCAGATGGAATAGTAAATGTGCTTCGCGGTGTGTTAATTGAACGGTGTCTTCTGTCCTGTAGGTTAATAGTTGTTTTGGGAAGTCAAAACTATAATCGCCTATTTCTAGGATATCAGCTGTTTTTTGAAGTTTTGTTCTGTTAATGAGGTTATGAATTCTAACAATAAGCTCTTCCATACTAAAAGGCTTTTTGAGATAATCATTTCCTCCAACCGTAAAACCCTCTACTACGTCTTGAGTTTGCGATTTAGCAGTCAGGAAAATTATAGGAATTGTATCGTCAATCTCTCTTAGCTCTTTTGCTAATGTAAAGCCATCCTTTTTAGGCATCATTACATCTAATACCATGATTTCTGGGCTTTCAGATTTATAGGCTTTGAAAGCTTTTTCACCGTCTTGGCATAGTATAACTTCAAAGTCTCGTGTTTCTAAACTCTCTTTTATAATCTGTCCTAATGCGGCTTCGTCTTCCGCTAATACTATTTTTATTGGTTTAACCATTTGGGAATTCTATTTTAAAAGTGGTGAGTTTGTTGTTAAGGTCAAGATCAATAGTACCGTTGTGTTTTTCAATTATACTTTTGGTGTAGTATAAACCAATACCAAAACCTTTAACGTCATGTTTATTGCCTTTTGGGACGCGATAAAATTTTTCAAAAATTTGATCTTTACTAGATTTATTTAGGCTTGTTCCATTATCAGAAATATTAATATTGAAACTGTTTTTATTCGGAATTAAATCTATAGTTATAATATCACCTCCATATTTTATGGCATTATCTAATATGTTGTTTAGTGCATTCTCAAAATGAAAAATATCAACTTTAGCAACTAAGTTGTCCACTTTAAAACTAGATTCTATTGTTTTAGAGGCATTATGGGTTTGATATCTAGAGGCTAATGTGGTGAGCAAAGCAACGATATCAATTTCCTCTTTATTAAGTTCTAAACTTTCACTGTCTAAAGTTGCTGTCTCTAAGAGCTTTTCGACCATAAGATTAAGCTTGGATAACTGGTCAGAAGACATATCGATATACTTTTTAGTCTTCTCCTTGTCTTCAATGACATTAAAATTATTTATACCTTCTAAAGCTGCGCCAATAGTTGCAATTGGTGTTTTGAATTCGTGAGTGATATTACTTATCAAATCATTTTTTACTTCAGCCAATTGCTTCTGACGTCTTATGATTTTTAAGAGATAAAACAAACAACTTATAACAGCCAAGATTAAAAGTGTAGACAATGCAATACCACTAAAACTCCGTTTAAGAATATTAAAAGTTTCATTATCAAAACTTAGCTTCAACAAACTTCCATTTGGGAGAAAAGTTGATTTTGATTCAATTTGTAAATCATAGTTTTCATACTCGTTTTCAGGTAAGTTTTTGGTTAGCTTCTGCATGCGAGTTTGCAGTAAACTGTCTGGCTTTTTTTCGAAATATGTCAAATGGTGGTCTAATTCTATTTTTTTTCTTTTAAAATCTTCAATAAGTAATAAATTAACTTCCCTAACATCCAAAGAATCGTTTTTAATAGAAATCACAATTTTAGAAGTCAATAATTCAATATCATCAAACTTTACAGATGGATTTTCCAGTTTCAGATCTTTGACTTTATTTTTAAATGAATCTGCAGAAATAGGTTTATTTTTTTTGTTAAACTCCATCATCATGGAGTCTGCCTGAAAACCTTTTAGAAGAGTAATACCTTCAATATGACTTACATCTAAACAATCTAAGTTTTTAAATTTCCCATCTTTTTCGTCAATACTCTTCAAGACATCTGACATATCTCCACCTTCCTCAAAAAGTGTTTTTGCGTTTGTGACATCATTAAATGCAAAACCTAAAGTTGTTTGCTCTGCCAAATTTGCATAATAATCATCAACAGCCATGTCCAAACTTACTTGCACATCATTAATTAATTGTTGCTTATTGGTTAGGTAATTTTTGTAGTTCCAATAGATTTGTATACCAATGGTAGTAACAATTACAGTTGTAATGGCGTACAATATATAGGTGTAACGTTTATCATTCATATTTCAAAAGTAGATGATTATTTTCAACCCATACCAATCGCTTAACACACGTTAACGTTGGTTAACTTAAAAACTAACTACAAGTTGTCATATTTGCAGTGTATTAATCAAAAAATATAATTATCATGAAAATCTTAATTAAATTACTAGTAATCTTAACTTTAAGCCTAACTTCCACACAGGCGCAGAATTTGACAGCAAAAATTAATACGTCAGAGGTTAAAATTGAAAACATTAAAATTGAAGTTGAAGTAGACTCTGCTGAAGAAATCGAGTCTACCTTTACAATCGATGATTTTGAGTCTCTTTTAAATGAAGCAGATGAAGGAGAAGAATTATCGTTTAAAATTAAATGTAACGGAGAGAAAATGTCTAACGGTGTTAAGTCAAGTATGAGTTATGAGATAAAAGGAAACACAAGTGATAAAAAAACTTTTCTTGAGAGTATAAAAAAACTAAGAGAAGCAGCAATAAAATATTATAAATCAAAAAATTAAATCAATCTAAAATGAAATCAATAATTAGAATTATAGTAGTTATGACACTGGTAATATCCAGTGCTTATGCTCAAGATTTTCAAGGCGAAGCAACTTATAAAACACAACGTTCTGTAGATATTAAATTAGACAGTACAAGCAATCCGGGTATGACTTCGGATATACAAAAGCAAATGCAAGCTATGCTTAAAAAACAGTTTCAAAAAACATACACGCTATCTTTTAATAAAGAAGCATCTATCTACAAAGAAGAAGAATCTTTAGCACCACCTCAAGTAGGAGGTTCTGATTTCCAAGTTATGGTGGTTGATGCTGGTGGTTCAGATGTATTGTATAAGAATACAAAGAACAAAATATATACTGACCAAAAGGATACTATGGGCAAAGTTTTTTTAGTCAAAGATGATATCGAGAAAATAGATTGGAAATTAGAAAAGGAAACCAAATTTATAGGACAGTACCAATGTTTTAAGGCTACTTATGTAAAAATGGTACCAAAACCAAGTACGTTCTCTGGTATTAGTGTTAATGAACAAATTGAAGAAAAAGATGAAGAAGAGAATGAGCCAGAAATGATTGAACGTGTTGTTACGGCATGGTATACTTTGGAAGTGCCTGTTAATAACGGTCCTGCTATGTATCAAGGCTTACCTGGTTTGATTTTAGAAGTCCATGACGGAAAACTTAATATCGTTTGCAGCAAAGTTATAATTAATCCTGAGAGTAAAATTGAAATCCTAGAGCCTTCAAAAGGAAAAGAAGTTAATCGCGAAGATTATGATAAAATCATGGAGAAGAAGAGAAAAGAAATGCTGGAGCGTTACGCACCTAGAAATGGTCGTAGAAATGGCGAAAGTATTGAAATTAGGATTGGAGGCTAAATACAATTTCTGTTAATGTTTTGATAAACAGCGTTATTCTGTTTAATGATTATATAAATTTGTTAGACATAATTAACATTTTTATACAACAATCATGAAATCAATATTTTACAAACTTGGATTACTTTCTTTTTTAATTACTTTCTCATTTCAATCAGAAGCTCAGGAATTTCAGGGAAAAGCTTACTATTTTTCTAAATCCAGAATGGACCTAGGACGATGGGGCGCCCGACTTAGTGAAGCGCAAAAAAAACAAGTTGCTTCCAGAATGAAAAACAGGTTAGAGAAAACATATGTACTGACTTTCAATAAAACAGAATCGTTTTTTAAAGAAGATGAAAAACTTGATGCTATGTCTGGAGCTACGGATAGTTGGGGAAAGAATTTTGCTCAAGGTGACCAATACAAAAACGTAAAAGATAATCAGTTAGTACAAAGTCAAGAATTTTACGGAAAAAAGTTTTTGGTAAAAGACAAACTGCAAAAAATTGATTGGAAAATGGGATCTGAGACAAAGCAAATAGGTAATTATACTTGTTTTAAAGCGATGGCTTTAATACCATCTGATGAATTGAGTTGGTATAATTTTTCATGGGATATGATGAGAAGAAACACACCACAAACAGATTCAACAGGAGCAGAAATAATTCCAGAAATTAAAATGACACAAATTGAAGCTTGGTATACAGTACAAGTACCTGTAAGTCACGGACCTTCAGAATTCTGGGGATTGCCTGGTTTAATTTTAGAAGTCAGTGCAGATGATACCACAATGTTATGTTCTAAAATTGTGATTAATCCTAAAGAAACAATTGAAATATTAGCGCCAAAAAAAGGAGAAGAAATCAATAAAGAAGATTATCAAGCTACTGTTATAGAAAAAATGCAGGATTTCAGAAATAATAGAGGCCGACGACGCGGTTAATTCTTTAACGCAAGTTTAACATCCGGCGATATAACTTTTTGTTATTTCGATAGTCTAAAAGAAAGAAACAATAAGTTAAATAGTTTTGTATGAAATTATCATTTTTTAAATCACTTATCCTAGTATTAGTAATCTGTTTAAGTACTACCTCATTTGCTCAAGATTTTCAGGGTAAAGCATACTACCAAACAAAGACAACAATTGATATGAGTCAGTTTGGCGGAGGTGGACAACAGCCCAGTCCTGAACAAATGAAACGTATTCAAGAACGAATGAAAAGTTTTCTTGAAAAACAGTATACTTTAGTCTTTAACCGAGAAGAATCAATATATAAAGAGGAAGAAAAATTAGAAGCTCAAGGCGGCAGAGGCGGTTTTGGGGGCTTTACAAGTAGCCTAACTAGTGGGCCAAAATACAAGAATATCAAATCTAAAGAGATATTGATTGATCAAGAATTCTTTGGTAAACAATTTTTAATAAAAGATGATTTAAACCCAATTGAATGGGTTATGGGTAAAGAATCCAAACAAATAGGACAGTATATGGTTTTTAAAGCAACAGCAACTGTTCCTGATACAAGTTTTGATATATCTAGCTTCAGACGTCCAAACGGTGGAGAAGATAACAAGGAAGAAGAAAAACAAGAGCGGACAGTAGATGTTGTTGCATGGTATACACTTCAAGTACCAGTTAATCAGGGTCCTGATAACTACTGGGGCTTACCAGGATTGATTTTAGAAGTAAATGCAGGGGATACAACAATACTCTGTACTAAAATAGTTATGAATTCTAAAGATAAAGACAATATCGATAAGCCAGCCAAAGGAGACGTCGTTACACAAGAAGAATACACAAAAATTACTACCCAAAAAATGGAAGAAATGAGGAGCAACTGGCGTGGTAGAGGAAGAGGTAGACGAAATTAAACAGAGCTAACTTTCCATCAATTCAAACTAACAACCAAGAAAAAATGAAAAAAATATTTACGCTACTCACTATTATAGTAGCAATAAGCTCCTATTCGCAAGTTAAAATGTCTGGAGTTGTAAAAGATAGTATTGGTGCTCCTTTAGAGCTTGCTAATGTTATTGCTATAAATCAAGAAACTAAAGCCTTAGAGTCTTATGCTATTACCGATGCCAAAGGTGAGTATAGATTAGCGCTTGGTAAAAATGGCAAGTATAATGTACAAGTCACTTACATTGGTATGAAGACTGTTAATTTGGTTGTAGAAACTAAAGAAGCAGACATCAAAAAAGATTTTATATTAAACTTTGATAATGCTTTAGACGCCGTAGAATTAACGTATGAGATGCCAGTCACTATAAAAGGTGATACTATTGTTTATAATGCAGATTCCTTTAAAAATGGTTCTGAACGAAAATTAGGTGACGTCTTAGAAAAACTACCAGGTGTAGAAATAAATGAGAATGGTCAAATAGAAGTCGAAGGTAATGCCGTACAGAAAATAACGGTTAATGGAAAAGATTTTTTTGATGGGGATTCTAAACTAGCAACAGAAAACATTCCTTCAAATGCTGTAGACAAGATAGAGGTATTAAGAAATTTCTCTGAAGTTGGTCAATTAAGAAGCGTGACTAACAATCAAAATAGTGTAGCAATAAATATCAAACTTAAAGAAGGAAAGGAAAACTTTTGGTTTGGAGATGTTACTGTTGGTGTAGGTACAGCACCGTCACCAAATGACGAATTGTATTTGGTACAACCAAAACTATTTTATTACAGTCCAAAGTATAGTGTTAATGTTATTGGCGATATGAATAATATCGGAGAACCTGCATTATCAAATAGAGATGTCCGTAATTTTGGTGGTGGATTCAGGTCTCCAAGTAGAGATAGTGGAACAAATCTAAATTTAGGAAATAATGGCTTAAACGGTCTTACAAATGCACAAAATGCGCAGCGTGTTGAGTCTAAATTATTAGCGACTAACTTTAGCTATTCACCTAATAGTGCGTTGGATTTAAGTGGATTCTTAATATACAACACCACGAGACTAAATACCAGACAAGAAAGTTTTATTCGTTATACCGATCCAGATTTGGGTATACCAGATGAAGAAACCATCAACACTGGTCGCGAAGCATCAAATCAAGGTCTAGCAAAACTAAGTGCATCTTATAAACCAAATCCAAACAATCAATTGGATTATGATGTGTTAGCAAGATTATCTAAAGATTCAGAGCAACAAATAGAAATTTCATCTGTCATAGGTGCAACTAAACAATTAGATGAGGTTACACCATTTAGTATTAATCAAAACCTAAATTATTACTACACACTAAATGAGAATAATATTTTCGCACTTGAAGCTGCACATTTAATCCGTGACGAAGACCCCTTTTATAATGCATTTTTAAACAATGATCCTACAAATAATGATAATGGGATTGATAATGATCCAAATACTATTGATGAGGATGCTTATGATGAGACAGCTGAGCAATTAGGATTAGATCGTAGTTTAGATTTTTATGGATTGGGGCAAAATCGCCAAGTAAAATCAAATCAATTAGATGCCAAAGTAGATTACTATAATATCCTTAATGCTAAGAGTAACATCAGTTTCACATTTGGAACGATTTTTAGTCGCCAAGATTTTAATTCTAATATTTTTCAATTTTTAGATGTAAATGACTCTAGTCTTACACAAGACGCCAATCCTATAATTAATGACTCTAACGGTAATCAGTTAGGTGCTGCAAATGATATTCAGTATAATTTTAGTGACGTTTATTTGTCTACTAGATATAATGTAAGAACAGGTAAATTTACATTTAGACCAGGTGTTTCTGTTCATGCTTATGGAAACCAGAATATCCAATTTGGAGAAAAGTATAAAGATAATTTCTTTAGAATCTTACCAGAGTTTGAAGCACGTGTTCAATTTAAGAAGTCTGAAAGTTTGACTTTTAATTATCGAATGAATAACCAATTTACAGATGTAACCAACCTTGCTGAAGGATTAGTGCTAAATAATTTTGATCGTTTATCTTTTGGTAACGCTGAACTACAGAATGGACTGTCTCACAGCCTAAGTTTATTCTACAGAAGTTTTAATTTGTTTAATAACACAAATGTTTTTGCCAGAGTAGCTTACAATAAAAATATTGACCAAATTAGATCTATTGCAAATTTTGATAATGTTATTTCGACGAGTACTTTTTTTAACTCGCAATTTGCCGATGAAACATTATCAGCATTCGGTTCTTGGAACAAAAGATTTGGAAAAATAAGAACAGGTTTACGTGCTAATTTCAATTATAGTTTGAGGAATCAATTTATTGATGGAAGACAGTCTGTAAACGAAAGTTTTGTGCAATCTTATACCCCAGAATTTAGAACAAACTTTAGAGAAGCACCAAATGTTAGACTTAGATATAACTGCAGTATTAGTAACAACACGCAAGGGACAAGAACCACCAAGATTGTTGCAAATGCACCATCAATTAGATTCGATGCCTACATATGGGATTCATTGACTTTTGTTACTGATTATGCATACAATAACCAAGATGTTGAAGGCGACTCACAATCTTTCCAAACATGGAGTGCGCGATTGGGATATCGTAAAGATAGAGATGCCAAATGGGAATATGAGATAAGAGCCAACAACATTTTAAATATTGATGCTAACATCAATAACAATGTAGGTAATTTTTCTGTTTCAAATTCAGCAACATTTTTACAACCACGTTTTATAACGTTTAGAGCAATATATACGTTGTAAGATTTAAATAAATAATTTAAAAGCCCATTGAATTTTTCAATGGGCTTTTAACATTTTATAGATTTTAGATCTGAAGCAATTATTGTAATTTGTTGGACTAACTAAAAACACAAAAATTATGAAACAATATATTGGACTGTTCTTAATAGCTTTTGCATTTAGTCATAGTATTACTAATGCACAAGATAAAAATCCAGTAATAGAAAATATTATTAAAGAAGCTAATGAAAACTCTCAATTAGAAAATATTGGTCATGAACTTATGGACCTAGTTGGGCCAAGGTTAGTTGGTACACCGCAGATGCTTAATGCCCACAATTGGGCTATTGAAAAATATAAATCTTGGGGCATTGATGCAAAAAAAGAAAAATGGGGAGAATGGCGCGGCTGGGAACGCGGTATTACGCACATAGACATGATAGAGCCACGAGTACAATCACTTAGAGGTACACAATTGGCCTGGAATCCAAGTACAAGTTCAGAAGGTGTTACCGCAGAAGTTATTGTACTTCCAGAAAATATTAAAGATTCATTGTCATTTCAAGATTGGTTGCCTAATGTAAAAGGGAAATTGGTTTTAGTTTCTATGAAGCAACCAACAGGTCGTCCAGATTATAACTGGGAAGAGTTTGCTACAGAAGAGTCTTTTCAGAAAATGAAAGATGATAGAGATGCAAAAACAAAAGTTTGGAGAGATAATATCAGCAAAACTGGTTATAGCACACGTTCTATAATTCCTGTGTTAGAAGATGCTGGTGCTGCAGGCATCGTTGCAAGTTACTGGTCAAGAGGTTTTGGAGTTAATAAAATTTTTAGCGCAAGAACAAAGAAAATACCAACAGTAGACTTAGAATTAGAAGATTATGGCATGTTATACCGTTTAGCTAAATCTGGAAACACACCGAAATTAAAAATTGTGGCGGAGTCAAAAGAATTAGGACGCGTACCAACTTTTAATACAGTGGCCGAAATTAAAGGTTCTGAAAAGCCAGATGAGTACATTGTACTTTCTGCACATTTTGATTCTTGGGATGGCGGAACAGGCGCTACTGATAATGGGACAGGAACAATGGTTATGATGGAAGCGATGCGTTTGCTTAAAAAATATTATCCAAACCCAAAACGTACAATTATAGCTGGACATTGGGGTAGCGAAGAACAAGGTCTTAATGGGTCAAGAGCATTTGTAGAAGACCATCCAGAAGTTGTTGATGGATTACAAGCCTTATTTAACCAAGACAATGGTACTGGACGTGTTGTTCGTATTTCAGGTGGTGGCTTTCTAAACTCTTATGATTATTTATCACGTTGGTTATATGCTGTGCCTAATGATATTACTCAACATATTGAAACGACATTCCCAGGCTCGCCAGCTGGTGGTGGTTCTGATTATGCTTCTTTTTTAGCCAAAGGCGCACCAGCATTCAGTTTAAGTTCATTAAACTGGTCGTATTGGAATTATACATGGCATACCAACAGAGATACCTATGATAAGATTGTTTTTGATGATGTAAGAAACAATGCTATACTTACAGCAATTTTAACATATATGGCATCAGAAGATTCAGAAAAAACATCTAGAGAAAAGATTGTATTACCGATGAATCCTAGAACAGGAAAGCAAAGGACTTGGCCAACGCCAAGGTCACCAAATAGAGATGGTGGTAGAAACTAAAATAAAAAGCCTTTTCATTTGAAAAGGCTTTTATATATTATTTGTTTTGAGGATTAAATCCCAAAAGCAGTTTTTACTTTATCTACGTAGTCTAGTTTTTCCCATGTAAATGTTTCAACAGTCTCGGTAACTTCTTGTCCCATTGGGTTTTTAAACGTCAATGTCTTTACTTCTGGCGTACGTCCCATATGTCCGTATGCTGCAGTTTCAGAGTAGATAGGTGTTCTTAACTTTAAGCGTTGCTCAATAAAATAAGGACGCATGTCAAAAATAGACTCTACAATTTTACTAATCTCACCATCAGTTTTGTCAATAGTCGCTGTACCATAAGTTTCAACATTGATACTTGTTGGTTTTGCAACGCCGATGGCATAGCTTACTTGTACCAATACTTCTTTACATAAACCTGCTGCGACTAAATTCTTTGCAATGTGTCGTGTGGCATAAGCACCAGAACGGTCTACCTTACTCGGATCTTTTCCTGAAAAAGCACCACCACCATGTGCACCTTTACCACCATAAGTGTCAACAATAATCTTACGACCTGTTAAGCCAGTGTCACCGTGAGGTCCACCAATCACAAAAACACCAGTTGGATTAATGTGGTACGTAATATTG
>CAJQQC010000150.1 GCA_905480385.1 uncultured Winogradskyella sp. | reverse complement strand
ATATCCTCTAACTCACCATACTCTGAAAACTCAATACTGTAGCTATTTTTTTGGTATTTCAGTTTAATTTCAAAACTATTTTTACGACCATCTGTTTCTTTATAAAACTTTAAGCGTTTGATTTTTTTTGGTAGTGTACCTACAATTTCTCTAACACTACTTGGTAGTTCAGAAAGCTTAATACGCTCCTCTTTTTCATTTTTAGTTTGACTTATAACCAAGCACGAATAAAAAGAGAAAACTAAAGATAGGATAAGTAGTTTGTTTTTCATTTTCAGAAAGCAATAATCAAAAGTATAATAATTAATTACAGTTTAAAAAGTTGTAACACGTCTTTTTGGTAACATTATAAATCGTTAATAATCAAATATTTAAATACCTAATGTTAATTTAAGGTTACGTAAATCTTGTTTTAATGTAAAATTAATGTTATGTTTGTTATGTAATAATTAATAAACCCAGATTGATATGAAAAAGATATTTATAGTAGCCCTACTATTTTGTGTAGCATTCTCTTATGCACAAAAAGACAGAACCTTAACACTTAACGAAGAAACAAACCTTATAGAGGTTACTTATTTTCATGACAATGGACAAGTGAGTCAGACAGGTTTTTATACAAAAGAAGGAAAGCTCCAAGGTGAATGGTATAGCTATTGCCAAGAAGGAAACAAAATTGTTTCAGCTAAATATGACGAAGGAAAGAAAGTCGGTAAATGGTTTTACTGGGAAAACAATAACTTAAAGGAAGTTGACTATTCTAATAATGCTGTAGCAAGTGTAAGTGAATGGACAAACAAGACTACAGTAGTGGCAAACAACAAATAATGATGTAGTCCATATATAGAATAAAAAAGCATCCCACTTGGGATGCTTTTTTATTAATAGAAAAGTCTAACTCAATTAGTTTCCTACGGTCCAAGTTGCACCCCAAGTTGCAAAATCAGTACCAGTAGCATTTCCAATTCCAGATATGAAATCTGAATCTGCGAAAGTTTCACCAGTATCATTTTTAACTTGTAAAGTAACATCTGTAAAAGTTACATCAGTAACGCCTAAGTCTCCATTTAAAACCCCTGTTCCTGTTGGGTTATCGCTCATTGCTCCAGCATCACCATCTAAATCAAAGCCTTCTGCAAAACCTTCTAAAAGAACGTTTGTAAAGATTCCTTGTGTACCAGCTCTAAGTCTTATTGCTTCATTACCTGTACCTGAACCGTTACCAACTATTGTTAAGTTTGTTACAGTTGGTTTTGACCAGAATATTGGACTAGAGTTATTTCCGATATCTGTATTGTAACCATCTGCTTCAATACCTTTATCATGCTCTGCACCATGCTGTACGTGAGCATTAGTAATTATACCTGAGTAACCTTCTGTCCAGTCGATAGAATCATCTTGTGAGTTAACTACAGAAACGAAATCTACATTTACTGTTCCTCCAAAGAATTCTACACCATCATCTTTTCCTTCAAAAACTTGAATGTATTGAACAATAGTTGTGTTACCAACACCATAAAAAGATATACCGTTATTTTCTGACTGCCCATCAGCTGAACCACCAGAATACTGAACTCTCATGTATCTAATGATTCCTGAATCATCAGCAGCATTAGTTCCACCATATGGTAAGCCAGCGATTTCTGAAGTTGCAGTTGCAGTTCCTGTTACAGAATTAATTGGTGCATCACCTAATAAAATAAGTCCACCCCAATCACCAGCTTGTGGTGCAGAAGCATCAGAAGTTAATACGATAGGATTATCCACTGTTCCGTTTGCATTTATTTTTGCACCTTTTGAGATAGCAATGTAAACATCTGAACCAGCAGCTAAAGCTTCAATAGTCATACCTGCAGGTATTGTTAGTGTTGTCCCAGCACTCATGATTAAAGAACCATTAAGCTTGTAAGTATTATTTGCATCTAAAGTTAAATCTTCAGTAAATGTCCCTGATAGGAAAATTGTTTGTGGGTCAGTTGGATTAGAACCACCACCATTGTTGTTTGTTACACTATTGTCGTTAATTACGATATCGGCAGTGTCGTCTGTAGTACATGAGCTTAACAAAAGACCTGCAATTGCTAAACAAGATAATAGATTACGTTTCATTGTTTTGGTATTTAATTTTTAAGAATAGTTGTTTTAAAATTTATATTTAAGGCTAAAGCCTGAATTGATTCCGAGTTTATAATCGGTAACGTCTTTACCATTTGGAGAAGTCACTAATACATCTCCAATCGATGTGCCTTCTCTTAAGTATTGAACAGTTGGATTTAATAGGTTTTGAATACCAACACTTAATTCCAAATTTTCAGTAAGTTTTCCTTTAAGAATAAAGTCTAAAGTTGGTATACCTTTTTCTATTACATTACCTAGCTGTCCAGAACCCAATGCGTCAATTCTATCTGCGAAGTAAGAAAATACTAAGTTGGCAGATGGTTTAAAGTTTCCAATTGTTGGAGAGTAGCTTACATCGGCATTGATTAAAAAAGGTGATGCACCTTGTAGTTCTTCTTCGTCTGTATTAAAGCTTACACTATATGTACCAATAATAGAGTTATATAAGTCTTGATTTGTGTACATATAAGTTGCGTTAAGACCTACAGCTAATTTTGAGTTATCATCTTCATCTACTAATATATTTTTTCTTATTTCAGCTTCTATTCCAAATACTTCAGCTTTTTCACCGGTTCTAAAGAAACGCTGTGTTCCTGTTGCATCAAAAGCAACTACTTGATTGACAGGGTCACTGATTCTTTTATAGAAACCACCTATAGAAATGATTTCAGATTTACTCATAAACCACTCATACTTTAAATCAAAATTTAAAATTTCAGAATATGAAGCATCATTTACATTAGTATATTGAATATTACTACCTGATTGACGACCTAATAAATCTGGGTTACCACCAATTCTTTGGGAAATACTTTCGTAAACAAATGGAGCAACTTCTTTAAATTCAGGAAGAGATATTGTTTGACTTGCCGAGAATCGTAAGTTCTGGTCATCGTTTAATGCATATTTTATACTTAAACTAGGTAAGAATACAGTTTCTTCAGCTTCAACAGAACTATTACCTAATTGACCTAAGTTTATTACGTCGTAAGCAATTTCTTGATCTATTAATTCAAAACGTACACCAGGAACAATTAACCATTTTTCATCTTTTGATTTAATTTCTGCATTGGCATATGAAGCAAAAATATCTAAGTTACCGTTATAGGTGTTTTCTGGTAAACCAGGTCTGTTAGTGTTACTTTGGCCAGGAATTGGATTAATAACTTGTATATCATACAAGCCGCCAGAGCCAGGATTTAGGGTTAAGTTATTTAAAGTAAATATAGAGTTGAAATTATTAACATCACTTACAGGTGTGTTTGGGTTAGTGATATCATAACCAAATCTTATATTTTCAAAATTACGCTCTTTAGCTCTACCGCTAAAACCAAAATTTAATTTAAAGGTTTCGCTAGGCTCATAGGATACATTAAAACGACTATTATATTCTTCATCGTTGATATCTTGGAAATAACGTTGGTTGTCAAAAACAACATTACTGTAAAAAGATGGATTTGTAGAAGTATCATTATCCAAAGCAAACTGATAATTTTCTATACTTATACGTTTACGGTCTGGTTCGTGTGCATTAACAACGTTGTAGCCAAATCCCCAATCAATATCCCATTCTTCAAATCTATGTCGGCCTAATAATTGGTTGACGTAAATTAAGTTTTGGTTAAACTGAACATTCATTTGATAGAAACCTTGGTCGGTATCTAAAATTGCATCACGGTTTCTACCACTACCATCAATACCAAAATAACCTACTCTATCTGAAGAACTATTTATAAAAAGAGAGTTAAATTTGAAAGAGTGTGTATTATCAAGCTTATAATTAGCCGATACCATACCTGTAGTTTTTGTAGAGTACTCAAACTCTTCAGCATCTTCAAATGCTTTCTTTTCAACATTTGTATAATCTACGTTAGAACCTCTACGATATTCAAACCCATTTTCGAAAGAACCTGTCCCATAAAAACTAAGTCTAGATCCATTTTCAAAATCAAATGATTTGCCAAAAGAACCCCCAAAATTAATATCTATTGGTGTAGCTGCGTTTGCTGGATCAAAACCATGAGATAAAATAACGGCAAATGGGTTATTGTCATATCTATTGTAATAACCAAAATAGCTTGTGCCTTCGCTCTTAACAAAGGATTTATCAATTGAGTTAGAGTTTACAGAAGAACCTACATAAAAATCAAAGAAACCATTTCCTTTGTAATCTTTTGATGTTACATCTACGTTACCAGCAGAAAAGTCTCCGAAAAATTTTGAAGAATATGCTTTACTAATCGAAACATTTTCAATGATATCAGAAGAGAAAAGATCTAAATCAATATTCTTTTTGTTTACATCATTTGACGGTAAAGAAAGGCCGTTTAATGTTGTATTTAGGTATCTATCACCTAAACCTCTAACATATACATTACTTGAACCTTCTTGTTTGGATACACCTGAAATTTTTGCAACGGCACCAGCTGCATCGCTAACACCTTTTCTAGATAATTCTTGAGAGCCAATACTTTGTTTTATTTCTGTTGCTTTCTTCTGATCCAATAACAAAGCGGCTTCAGTTTCTTTTTTTGCTGTTGTTTTGATAACAACTTCGTCTAATGAAGCTGCACTTGCAAACATGATAACATCTAACTTAGTGTCTTGTCCAGCAATAACTTCAACTTGTTTTTCAATAGTTTCATATCCTACAAAACTAAATTGGAAGGTATAAGTACCTGGGTTAAGATTTTCGATTTTGTATAAGCCGTCAATATCAGAAGTAACACCAGTAGTTGTACCTTTTATTAAAACGTTTGCAAAAGGTAGTGGCTCGTTATTGTATTCTTTGTCGATTAATTTTCCAGAAACAGAACCTGTTTCTTGTGCATTAGAAAATACAGATAGTAATAATATAAATAGTATTGTAATTTGTCTCATCAGTTATTTAAATTGATGGTGCAAAGAAACGTCGCATTTGTAGTTTTAAGGTTAATCAAAAATTAATGATTGGTAATAAAAAGGTTATCGAAAAGTTATGCGAATATTAACAACAGTTACAAATAGAAAACAATTTGGTAACATTAAAATTGTTAGTAGATTTATGATTTTGCTCAAGTTCTTTTTTGCCAATTTATATATCTTGTGGCTTTGCTTAAAATAACATCTATGAATTGGGAACAATTACTCTCATTAAAACGTTTTGGAGATACAAATAAGCGTTTAAGAAAAGAACAAGACGAAACACGTTTGGGTTTTGAAGTTGACTATGATCGTATTATATTTTCTTCTGAGTTTAGAAGTCTTCAAGACAAAACACAAGTCGTTCCTTTATCTAAAACAGATTTTGTACACACTAGGTTGACACATAGTTTAGAGGTTAGTGTTGTTGGACGTTCTTTGGGACGCCAAGTTGGTAAGCAACTATTAAAAAAACATCCGCATCTTCAAAATATTCATGGTTATCAGTTTAATGATTTTGGAGCCATTGTGGCTGCAGCTGCTTTGGCTCATGATATCGGAAACCCACCATTTGGACATTCTGGAGAAAAGGCTATAGGTGCTTATTTTAAAGAAGGAGAAGGACAGCAATTAAAAAAAGAATTATCTGAAAAATAATATCAAGATTTTTGCGATTTTGAAGGCAATGCCAATGGTTTTAAAATTCTGACCGAAAGTCGTGAAGGGCGAGAAGGTGGATTAAGACTAAGCTATGCTACACTTGGTGCTTTTATGAAATACCCTAAAGCATCTTTACCAAAAAAACCAACAACACATATTGCCGATAAGAAATATGGTTTTTTTCAGAGTGAAGTTGAAACCTTTTCGGCTATCGCCGAAGAATTAGGATTGGCCGTTAGAGATGAAGCTGATACCAGGTACGCAAGACATCCATTAGCCTATTTGGTTGAAGCTGCAGACGATATTTGTTATACAATTATTGATTTTGAAGATGGAATTAATCTAGGTTTAATTGAAGAAGAGTATGCTTTAGAATATTTAATAAAATTGGTAAAGAATACAATTAATACAAAAAAATATAATGCTCTAAAGACCACACAAGATCGTGTAAGTTATCTGAGAGCTTTGGCAGTTGGGACATTGATTGAAGAAGCTGTGCAAATTTTTATGGATAATGAAGATCGAATATTATCAGGTGAATTTGATACAGGCTTATTAGATGTTTGTAGTTACCAAGCACAGATTTCTGATATTATCGAAATTAGTATCAAAAACGTGTATGAATCTTCTGAAGTTATTAATAAAGAGATTGCAGGTTATAAAGTTTTAGATGGATTACTAAATGTTTTGGTTAAGGTGGCAGCAAACTCATATTTTGGGAAATTATCTAATTATGATAAGCTGATTATCAAGGCACTTCCAGAGACGGTAAAATTGGCAAACGCCTCTTTATATGATAACATTATGGCCATTTGTTTACATATTTCTAAACTTTCTGACACCAATGCAATGCTTTTATTCCATAGATTGAACGGAAATTCGATATAGTTAAGTGTCTGATAATCAATAATAATAAATTTAATACACACACTTAATCGATTAATTTTGTTTTTTAACGATATGTTTTGTTACTTTGGTGTGTTAGAAACCCAAATCTACCATTAAATGAAAAATAATGTACTTAGTGCTTTCGTGATTTTTTTTGCTGTTGTAGCTTGTTTATTGATTATTGATGACATGTCTCATAATATCGATGGGAAAAATTTAGATACATCCGTAGTAAAAAAACAGATAGAACAAACCAATACAGAAAGTTTAGCAATTTTAGATTTTAAAACTGAGGATTAAATCGGTCAATTTTTTTTGGATGCTTTTTTCGTCAATTTCATTAATTAATTTTAGCTCGCTTATAGTTCCATGTTCTGAAAATTGGTCTTTAATACCTAAAATTTCAATTTTATTTTTATAATTATTTGCATTTGCAAATTCTAAAACTGCACTACCAAAACCACCAATAATAGTTCCATCTTCTATGCTAATGATTGCCTTATATTTTTTGAATAAAGTCTTAAGTAGAAAACCATCAAGTGGTTTAACAAAGCGCATATCATAATGTCCAATATCTTTAAATTGAGGGTTATTATCAATTACATTTGATACTGTATTCGCCGTTGTTCCAATAGAGAGAATAGCAACGGTATTACCTTCTTTAATACATTCACCTTTTCCAATTTCTATTTCTTTGAAAGGTTTTTTCCAGTTGAGCAATTTTCCCCGACCTCTTGGATAACGTATTGCTATAGGAGAGTCTATACCTTTTTGAACGGTATACATGATGTTACGAAGTTCAATAGCATTACGAGGAGCGAAAATCACTAGATTGGGGATACATCTTAAATAAGCTAAATCAAAAACACCATGATGTGTTGCACCATCCTCACCAACTAAACCTGCTCTATCTAAACAGAAGATCACAGGTAATTTTTGTATAGCAACATCATGAATAATCTGATCGTAAGCACGTTGCAAAAAGGTGGAATAAATATTACAATACGGAATTAAACCTTGAGTCGCCATACCTGCCGCAAGCGTTACAGCATGCTGTTCTGCGATACCAACATCAAAGGCACGTTCAGGAATTTTTTCCATCATATATTTTAGAGAACTACCAGTTGGCATTGCAGGAGTAATTCCCACTATCTTTTTGTTTTGTTTTGCTAGTTCTACTATAGTTTTGCCAAATACATCTTGAAATTTTGGTGGTTGCTCATTAGCTAAAGATTTAGATATAAGTTCGCCAGTTTTTGCGTCAAATTTTCCTGGGGCGTGATATTTTACTTGGTTTTCTTCTGCTTGTTTTAGACATTTTCCTTTAGTTGTAATAACATGTAAAAATTTTGGACCTTTTACAGATTTAAGACGCTCTAATTCTGAAATTAAATTTGGTAAATCATGACCGTTAATCGGTCCAGAATAATTAAAGTTTAAGGCTTCAAAAATATTGTCTTGTTTTTGAGTGCCTTTTTTTACGTTAGTTAAGTATTGCTTAAGCGCACCAACACTTGGGTCAATACCAATAGCATTATCATTTAAAATTACTAGTAAATTGGTGTCTGTAACACCAGCATGATTTAAGCCTTCAAAAGCCATTCCACTAGCAATAGAAGCATCACCGATAACTGCAATATGTTGTTTGGTTAAATCTCCAGAAAGTTTGGAGGCAATTGCCATACCTAATGTTGCAGAAATAGATGTTGAGGAATGCCCAACGCCAAAAGTATCGTATTCACTTTCCTCACGTTTTGGGAAACCACTGATACCATCTAGTTGACGATTGGTATCAAAAACGTTCTTTCTTCCTGTTAAAATTTTATGGCCATATGCTTGATGTCCAACATCCCACATGAGTAAATCTCTAGGTGTGTCAAACACATAGTGTAAAGCTATAGTCAATTCTATAACTCCCAAGCTTGCACCTAAATGACCCTCTTTAGTTGCTACGATATTTATGATAAAGTCGCGCAACTCTTTGGCTATTTGAGGCAAATCATCTTGTGATAATTGCCTCAGGTCTCTAGGGAGATTGATGTTA
Organism: uncultured Winogradskyella sp.; assembly: GCA_905480385.1. Classification (GTDB taxonomy): domain Bacteria; phylum Bacteroidota; class Bacteroidia; order Flavobacteriales; family Flavobacteriaceae; genus Winogradskyella. Next base: position 2,448 of record CAJQQC010000150.1, on the reverse strand, counting down.
TTGAGTAAGCTATTGCTCATAAAGCAAAGCTACAATAATTGATGTTGATATCTGAATGTAAATTCTATTTGATTTTTTACTTTTACATCCATGATTAACCCATTCGATGATACATACTTTATGAAAAAGGCACTTCAGGAAGCTGAGGCTGCTTATGAAAAAGGTGAAATTCCTGTTGGAGCTGTTGTAGTTATTAACGATAAAATCATTGCACGTTCGCACAATCTAACAGAGCTGCTAAATGATGTTACGGCACATGCCGAGATGCAAGCTATAACGTCCGCTGTTAATTTTTTAGGCGGTAAGTATCTTCATAATTGCACCTTGTATGTAACTTTAGAACCCTGCCAAATGTGCGCTGGTGCTTTGTATTGGAGTCAGATTTCCAAAATCGTTTATGGCGCAAGTGATGACCAACGTGGTTTTAAAACTATGGGAACAAAATTACATCCAAAAACAAAGGTTGTAAGTGGTATTTTGGAAGATGAAGCCTCTGATTTAATGAAACGCTTCTTTATAGAGAAACGCAATTTGAATTGAGTGAAAACAAAAACGCCCAACCTTTCGGTTGAGCGTTGAAACTATAAAGTATATCTCTTAACTTATAAAACAGTAACGTTAGCCGCTACCATTCCTTTACGTCCTTCTTCTTCTGTGTACTCTACGTTGTCGCCTTCGCGAAGCTCAATACCATCAAGGTTTGATACGTGTACGAAGATGTCTTTTCCTGTTTCTTCGTTTGTAATGAATCCAAATCCTTTTGAATCATTGAAAAATTTAACTGTTCCAGTCATTATAAATATAAATAAAAATTAAAGTGCAAAGATACAGTTAAAAACATTACCAATGTTAATAAATTGTTTTATTTTAATTTTCTGATTTTTAATGACTTAAAAACAAGCACTTAGTAGTTGTGTTTTTTTTGATTTTCGCGCATTTTATCAATGTTATCCTGAGTTAACATGTAATCTTTAGGGTCTTTATCTTTCCATCTGTAATAAGAAAATAATGGAAAAACAATAAAGAAAATGCCTAAAACACCGAACCCAATAAGCTTTTTTGAATAATCGACATCCATTATATAACCACAGATGACACAAGCAATTGAAGCTATCAAGGCGATAAATGTTATAATTTTTAGGGTTTTCATATTAGGATGTAAAGTTAATTAATTCTTTACGGTAAGCTGTTAGTAATTTTGATTTTGAAACGAATCCATAGTATTTGTCGTTTTTAATTACAGGTAAGTTCCAAGCACCTGAATCTTTAAACTTTTGCATCACCTTTTGCATACTATCTTTCTCATATATTATGAATTCTGGAGGGCGATTTATAAAAGTTTCGACAGTTGCAGAGTCATAAAGTACCCGGTCAAACATCACGGTTCGGATATCATCTAGCAAAATGATACCCATAAAATTTTGCTCATTATCCGTAACCGGAAAAAGATTTCGACTAGATTTAGCCACACCATTTTTAAGCATGTCCCCAAGTGTCATTTCGGGTTGCAGGACAACAAAGTTTTGTTCAATAACACTATCTAGATTCATTAAGGTTAGCACACTTTTATCTTTATCCTGAGTCAAAAGCGCACCTTTTTCAAGTAGCTCCTTAGTGTAAATTGTATGGTTTAATACATTCTTATTAATAATAAACGCCATAGAAGCTGTAATCATTAATGGTACAAAAAGCTGATAACCGCCTGTGATTTCTGCAATTAAGAAAATTGCAGTTAGTGGTGCATGTAATACACCAGCAATTAAGCCTGACATACCAATCAAAGTAAAGTTGGCCTCAGAAACTGAAACGCCTAAACCACAATTATTAATAATCTTAGCAAATAGGTTTCCTAAAGAGCTTCCCATAACTAAAGTTGGGATAATGATTCCACCAGTTCCACCTGCCGCAAGTGTTGTGGTCATGGCAATAGCTTTAAAGACTGTAATGCCAAAAAGCAGTAAAATAACGACCCAAATATTATCGATATAATTATCAAATAAAGAAGTACCAATGGCTTTAGTGTCGTTACCTAACATTAAATCATTTATAAAACCAAAACCTTCACCGTAAAGTGGTGGAATAAAATAGAGCATCACACCAATAGCTAGCCCTCCAACAATTAATTTGTGACGAGCAGATTTAAACCGATTAAATATTGAAGTGATACCAAAGTAAATTTTGGTAAAATATATTGAGGCAACACCTGTACCTATACCCAATAAAACGTAAAATAATGTATCTCTAATCTGAAATTTTTCTGAAACAGTAAAATCAAAAAGTACGCTGTCTCCCAAAAAGAAATAAGAGGTAATTACAGATGAAACAGAAGCTATTAAAAGCGGTAATAAAGAAGCAAAAGTTAAGTCTAAACTAAATACCTCAATAGCAAATATAATAGCAGCAATTGGCGATTTAAATATAGAAGCGATGGCACCTGCAGAAGCACAA
>CAJQQC010000149.1 GCA_905480385.1 uncultured Winogradskyella sp. | reverse complement strand
CAGCACCTTTTAAAAACACATTCTACAGCATTAGTAGAGATTAATGGTAATGATTCTATTAATTTGAAATGGTTATCAGAAAAAGCAGTGGGCACTTTACTAGAACAAAAAAAATTAAGATTAAAACATGAAATAACTGGCTTGGATGAAGACCTTGTTTTAACTGCTTCAAGTCAAGAACTCTATAATTTTTTAAAGAAATTTATATCCTCAGATTTTGATGATAAATGGGATAATGATGATATTTATACATTAACACCTGACAATGCAAAACCTTAATATCAATAGCATTTTAAAAAAAAGCAATTACCACAGACCATTGTTGTTCAATAGTGTACTGTGGTCATTGGCTTTTATAATTCTGTTGTTTATTTTTTCTAAAGGTCAAATACCGATTACTGCAGATTACACATACACATTAGGGTTTTTGTTGGTAATAGCTGTTCCAGTGTGTATTAACTTTTACGTACTCATTCCTCGGTTTTTAAGGCAAGAACGCTATATCGTATACCTCTTGTTATTTACAACAATTTTAATTAGCTCGGCTTTCATAAAAAGTTTTCTTTTTGGTAACTTATTAGACTTCATTTTTCCAAATTATTTCTTTGTATCATACTTATCAAAATCTGATATTTTTTTAACATATAGTATTTTTTTAATCACCACTACCCTTTTTAAACTTACTGAAGATTGGTTTTATTTTAATAAAAATCAAAATCAGGTTTTGAAAATTCAGAACCAACATATACAAACACAACTATCGGCATTACGTGCACAAATAAATCCACATTTCTTATTTAATTCGCTAAATGTTATTTATGCAATGGCTTTGGAAAAAAAGGAGAATATCACAAAGGCTATTGTAGAGTTGTCGGATGTTTTACGCTATGTAATTTATGATTCGGATACCGAACGCGTTACTTTAAAAGAGGAATTAAAACTGATTCAGAATTACATTGCATTTCAAAAATACCGTGGACACTCTGAAAATACAGTTGCACTAAACACGGATATTGAAAACGACAACTTTAAAATTTACCCAATGCTATTGTTACCATTATTAGAAAACGCCTATAAATATGGGTTTTCTGGCAGTGACACTTCGGAAAAAATTGAAATACAATTAACCCAAAAGCAATCCAATTTTAAGTTTAAAATTCAGAATTCTAGTCAAGATATAGATCATAATTTAGACGATAATTACTCTGGTGTTGGATTAGAAAATCTAAAGAACAATCTTAACTTAGTTTATCCAGATAAGCATAAATTTAACATAGAAGATACAAAAGACCGTTTTACTGTGGTTATAGAAATTGAAGATGAGCAATAATAAAAGCATTTCCTGTATTATTATTGATGACGAGTTATCGTCACAAAAGGTTTTACAGCATTTTGTCTCTGAGACAGAAGTCTTGGAGTTGAAGCAAACTTGTAATAACAGTGCTGAAGCATTTAAGTATTTGCAATTACACCCTAAAATAGATTTACTGTTTCTGGACATAAATATGCCCAGACAATCTGGCTTAGATTTTTATAAAAGCTTACAGCATCCACCAGCAGTTATTTTTACAACCGCTTATCCGCAATACGCAGTCGAAGGGTTTGAGGTCGATGCTACCGATTATTTACTAAAACCCATTGCTTACGAACGCTTTTTAACAGCCATAAACAAGGTCTTGAATACTAATAATACATCTTCAAAAAATGATTTTATCATTCTTAAGGAAAATAAGGCACTTCACAAAGTTATGGTCGCTGACATATTGTTTGTTGAAGCTTATGGAGACTATGTCAAAGTGCATTTAGAAGATAAGTTTATAACTACCCACAGCACCTTTTCGCGGTTTGTTGAGCAGTTGCCAAAATATTTTATCAAAACCCATAAATCGTTTAGTATTAACTTGAATAAGATGCGTGCGTTATCAGGAAATCAAATTACCGTAGATTCGCATACTGTCCCAATTGGGCAAACCTACAAAGTACAAGTACTAAAAGCTTTAAATATCAATACATGAAAGCCGCCACCATCGTTACCATAAAAAAAGAACTGCAACATTTACCAAAGGAAGATTTGCTACAATTGTGTTTGCGATTAGGGCGTTTTAAAAAAGAAAATAAGGAACTACTCACCTATTTGTTATTCCAAGCCCATGACGAGGAAAGCTATATAGAAAGTATTAAAGAAACCTTAGACGAGTTTTTTAAAGTAATGAATACCGATAGTTATTTCTATATGAAAAAGACCATCCGTAAAATTCTAAGACAGATTAAAACCTTTAGCCGTTATAGCATTACCAAAACTACAGAAGTAGAATTACTTATTTACTTCTGCCAACGACTAAACGAGCTTAAACCTAATATTCATCGAAATCGAACTTTAGATAATTTATACAAAAGACAAATTATTTCTATAGAAAAGAAAATAACTGGATTTCATGAAGATTTACAATATGATTATCGGTTGCAGCTGGAAAAATTGTAAAAAAACATACTTTATGTTTGAATAACCAAATTTACTTCCTAATTAATTTAATTAATAAAATCAAATTTTATTGACAATTGCTCCAAATCTAATAATCATTTGATTAATAATTCCGTTTAGAATTTTCTTTCTAGGTATTTTATTGAAAAAAAATAGAATATATAAAGCGCATAAAAGAATTTGAAAGTCAGAATAAAAAAATTAACTAAACATTTCTTGATTCTTAAAACATTCTAATTATTCATCAAGGTTTTGATCGTTTTAAATTGTAGCTTTTATTAATAAATCATAAGCTATTCCCACCTAAAATTTCTTAATTTAGCACAAAAATTTGATTCTCGTAACATGAAGAATACTGCATTATCTGCAACACACGAAGCTTTAGGTGCTAAGATGGTTCCTTTTGCTGGCTACAATATGCCTGTACAATACGAAGGCGTTAATATAGAGCACGAAACCGTTAGAAATGCACTTGGTGTATTTGATGTGTCTCACATGGGCGAGTTTTTAATCGAAGGTCCAAACGCTTTAAATTTAATCCAAAAAGTATCTAGCAATGATGCCTCCAAATTAGAAATCGGAAAAGCGCAATACAGCTGTTTACCCAATGATGATGGTGGAGTTGTAGACGATTTAATTATTTATAAAATCAAAGACGAAACCTATCTTTTAGTCGTTAATGCTAGTAATATCGAAAAAGACTGGAACTGGATATCTTCTAAAAACGATGTTGGTGCAGAAATGCGCGACTTAAGTGAAGATTATTCTTTACTCGCTATTCAAGGTCCAAAAGCTGTTGAAGCAATGCAATCATTATCATCTCATGACTTATCAGCAATTAGTTTCTATAACTTTATCGTTGGTGACTTTGCTGGTATAGAGCATGTGATTATTTCAGCAACAGGTTATACTGGTAGCGGCGGATTTGAAATTTATTGTAAAAACTCTGAAGTCAAGCAAGTATGGGATAAAGTGCTTGAAGCTGGTGCAGATTTTGGCATCAAACCTATTGGTCTTGCTGCTAGAGACACGCTACGATTAGAAATGGGGTATTGTCTTTACGGAAATGATATTGACGATTCGACATCGCCTATTGAAGCTGGTTTAAGTTGGGTTTGCAAATTCAACAAAGACTTTACAAATAGTGAAGCTTTACAAGCAGAAAAAGAACGCAAGCCAGAAAACAGATTAGTAGCTTTTAAAATGGATGAACGTGGTATTCCACGTCACGGCTACGATATCGTAGATGGTTCTGGTAAAACTATTGGTCGTGTAACTTCTGGTACCATGAGTCCTAGTTTGGGCATTGGTATTGGATTAGGGTATGTGCCACGTGTATTTGCCTCTGCAGATAGTAAAATTAATATCCAAGTCCGAAAAAAAGCTATTCCTGCAACTGTTGTAAAATTACCGTTTTACAAAAGCTAAAATGCGTATCTGGGCGTTGATAGATTAATGAAGAAGACAAAACGTAAATACAAAATACTAATCCTTGGTGTTAGTGGCTACTTGGGCAATGCCATTTACAGAGAGCTTTGTGACTATTTTAGAACTTACGGAACGTACTATACGCCTAATCCAACCTTTGAGAAAAACAAGCAATTCTTCCACTATAATGTTGAAGAAGATGATATCTACGAAATTCTCGAAGCGACAAAACCAGATATCATAATTTCGGCATTACGAGGTAATTTTCATGCACAAACTATTGCTCATGCCCATGTTGCCGAATATGCTTTAGAACATGGTTCTAAAATAATATACTTATCTTCTGCTAATGCTTTTGATGCTTACAGTAAATATCCAAGTTACGAGACTGATAAAACGTTAAGTCATAGCATTTATGGGCATTTTAAGATTAAGATTGAAAACATGTTGATGCGAATGCCAAAGCGTCAAGTTACTATCTTAAGATTACCAATGGTTTTTGGTACTAATTGTCCGAGGATTCAAGAATTAAAACATTTAATTTCTGAAAAAGAAGCTGTAGAGATTTTTCCGAATTTAATAATGAATGTGACACTTGATAAAAAAGTAACACAACAAATTCATTATATCATAAACAGAAATAAATCTGGTGTTTTTCATTTGGGAAGTACAGATTTGGTGCATCATGACGAATTCATTAAAGAACTTGTTGGCAATATCTCTGCGTCTAAAGTCCCGTTTAAACAAGTTTATACCACTAATGAAGATAGGTACTTAGCTGTTTTACCAAAATACAATACCTTACCCAAACACCTTCAAATAACTAGTGAAAAAGTATTGGAAGAACTGCTAAAGTAAGTTTGTGATACTTATGGCATTTGGTTATTTTTAATACAAACAATTAATTATGGAAAAATTAGATACAAACACTATAGAGGCCAAATTATTACAGCTTCCAGATTGGGATTATTTTGATGATGCACTACACTCAGAATTTGAATTCGAAAACTTTAAAGACTGCTTTAGCGCTATGAGTCGCATTGCTTTTGAATGTGAAGCGCTTGGTCACCATCCAAATTGGTCTAATGTCTATAATGTTTTAAAAATCTCCATAACAACACACGATGCTGGTGGTGTAACAGAAAAAGATTTTAAGTTGGCTAAAGCCATTGATTTTATCGTTGAGCCAGAAGATTAAATTCATTTTTAAACCACACTTATTTTTTTAAATTTGTGCAACTTTGGTTTTAAAACATATAATAACCTTAAATAACAAGAAATGGGAAGAGCTTTTGAATTTAGAAAAGCACGTAAGATGAAACGCTGGTCAGCTATGAGTAAAGCCTTTACACGTATTGGTAAAGATATCGTAATGGCAGTAAAAGAAGGTGGCCCAGACCCAGATAGTAATGCAAGACTTAGAGCAGTTATACAAAATGCTAAGGCTGTAAACATGCCAAAAGCCAATGTAGAGCGTGCGATAAAAAAAGCAAGTGAAAAAGGTCAAGGTGATTATAAAGAAGTCATTTTTGAAGGTTATGCGCAACACGGTATTGCGGTGCTTGTAGAAACAGCAACAGATAATAATACGCGTACCGTAGCAAATGTCCGTAGCTATTTTAATAAAACGGATGGTAGTTTAGGGACATCTGGTTCGGTTGTTTTTATGTTTGATCATACCTGTAACTTTAAAATTAAAGGTGAAGCGTTAGATCTCGAGGAATTAGAACTAGAATTGATAGACTTTGGTGTCGAAGAGATTTTTGAAGATACCGATGAAGACGCTGATGGTAATGAACAAACCAGCATCATGGTATACGCGCCTTTTGAGAGTTTTGGAAACATTCAGTCATATTTAGAAGAAAATAATATCGAAATCATCTCGTCGGGTTTTGAGCGTATCCCGCAAGTCACAAAAGCATTGACACCAGAACAAGCTGAAGATGTAGAAAAACTATTAGAAAAGCTTGAAGATGATGATGATGTACAAAACGTATATCATACTATGGAAGAAACTACAGAGTAATTTTAAAAATATCGATTATACATAAGCCTTCGTAACTGAAGGTTTTTTTGTAGCTTTAAATATGGAAAATCTAATAACAAAATTTTATACATCATTTAAAAATATTGATGCTGATTACATGGTTGAATGCTATCATA
>CAJQQC010000148.1 GCA_905480385.1 uncultured Winogradskyella sp. | reverse complement strand
TAATCAATGAAATCTATCCTATACTTTTTTGCGTTTTTTTTTATTAGCACTACTCTAGCACAGAATACAGAAGTTCATCTTTTTGATATTAAAAATACTGATGGTAAATTATCACTAGTAAATCATAGAAATGTATCAAACAATGACGGTTATGATAACCAACCTAGTTTTTATAATGATAATCTTCTAGCCTTTGTATCTACAAGAAACAATCAAACGGATATTGCAACTTTTAATATTAGAGACAACAAAGTATCATTTATAAATAGTACGCCAAATGGTGGTGAATACTCACCTATAAAAATCCCAAATTCTGAAGATGTATCTGCTGTTCGTTTAGACAACGACGGCAAACAACGTTTGTACCGTTATAATATTAAAACTGGTGAATCAACCGAATTGATAAAAGACCTTGTCGTTGCCTATTATATGTGGTTTGATGAGAGTACAGTAATTTCTGCAGTGATTGAAAATAATGGGTTAAACCTATTTGTAACAGATATCAACACCCAAAAAAGCAGAAAATATGCTACTAATGTAGGACGTTCGTTTCATAAAATACCTAATTCTAAATTGGTAAGTTTCGTATCCAAAGAAGATGATAAATGGCTTATAAAATCATTGAATCCATTAACTGGCGAGACAAAAATAATTACACAAACTCTTCCAAATATAGAGGATATGTGCTGGTTAATTAATGGTTGTATTTTAATTCCTTCAGAGAATAGAATATATACTTTTAATCCAAAAAAAGACAGTCAATTTTCAATTTTTAAAGACTTTGAAGATGATAACCTTCAGAAAATTACCCGCATTACCTCTAATGAGATTGGTACTATGCTAGCTTTGGTATCAGAAATATCACCTGAAGGAATCGTACAAAAACAACTAGATGCTTACAATGTAAGAGACATAGATGCTTTTATGGCAACCTACACTAAAGATATTAAGCTTTATAACTTTCCTAATGATTTACGTTCCGAAGGTCAAAAAGCCATGAAAAAAAGTTATAAAGGCTTTTTTGAAAACACACCAGATCTTAATTGTAAAATCCTTTACCGTATTGTTACTGGTAACAAAGTTATTGACCACGAATTGGTGACTGCTAATGGTAGTACTTTCAAAGCTATCGCTGTATATGAAGTTGAAAATGGATTGATTAGCAAAGTAACTTTTATCAATTGATGTTACTATTAGATATATTCAAACACATATAAAAAACCAACGCAACCTCTACCGATTTACTATCCTCGGGAAATATAGACCTTATTAAAAATAAATCCTTTAAAGATAAACTTATTCAATATTATCAAGAGTTATAACGTATAGAAAAAGTAATTCAAAACAATAATACTTTATTAGTTGACAAACACTTTGGAACAACTTTTTTAAACTCGGGATATTATTATAAACACGACTACTGAATTTTCTTAACTGGAAATAAAAATTCAAATGTATTAACAACTATTTATCAAGAAGAGTTAGCAAAAATCTCATCAGAGGTACTTAAAAATTCTAAAAATAAGTTACAACTAATGAATGTTGTAAATCTCAGACTCGTCGTCAGCTTATCCGCATTAGACGTAATAAAAAATACATTGATGATTATAGAAGAATTAAATAAAATATTGATAATTAAATTCTACTCTTTAGAGCCAATCAAAATCAAATCTTCTTGTGGAGCTATTAAATACTCAGCACCTTCTTTTTTAACCACTGCCATCTCCTCTACCGATATCGTTTTTACACCACCATTTTCTAATTTCCAAGCATGGAAACCATCAAAAGCAAAGGTCATACCTTCTTTAATTAGTTTCTCAGAGGCTGGTCGTACTTGAGACGCTTGTGAGCCACCGAGATTAGGACCAACATCGTGCGCTACATAACCTACAGGATGCCCTGTACTCCACATCACATAATCTGACCCTGCTGTTTCCATCAGTACACGTTGTGCGCGATCGACATCAACACCTTTTACGCCAGGTTTCATAGCAGCTAATGCAGCACGATTTCCTGCTTTTCCACTTTCCCAATAATGTAAAATATCTTTTGGCGCTTCAGTTTCATCGTCTTTTAAGACATAAGCAAAACGTTGTATATCGCTTACCCAACGATCGTACACTTTAATTCCAAAATCTATCTGTATCACATCACCAGGCATGATCACTTTATCCGTAGCATGAGAATGTCCACGGTCTTCACCAGAATTTACATTAGGATTTTGGTCTGGTGCCCAACCATCTTTAACGCCATATTCTGTCATTTTTTGTTTTAAAAACTTAGCAATATCAGCATCTGTTGACTTACCCGGTACAATTTGCTTGTAAGCTTCTATTTGCCAATCCGCGGTAAGTTGCGCTGCTTTTCTCAAAATATCAACCTCTGCTGGTAATTTAATAGACAACCACTCATAAACAACGTCTGTAGATGGCACCAATCGATTAGCGTATTCACCTAAGGCATCTTCCAAATTTTTGCGTTGGGTATATGATAACCCATCGGCTACCGAATTACTATCAGAAGAATTCACAGCAATAGCCGTAAAATCTTTAGTCTTTATAAACTCAACAGCCATTTTTACAGCAGATGTACCACGCTCAACCGACACAACCTCATCGTGGATATCTAAATCATCCAAAGCCGTGGCTTCACCTGATGGCGAAAATACTTTGGAGTGAAACCCATCAGTATCATTATAAAATATAAATACTGCTGTACCACCCGCGTTTTCGCCACCAATATGGTCAGCTATAGGATCATTATTATTTTCTCTACAAATCACTAACCAAGCATCTAAATTGGCATTTTTTAAAGCGTTTGGTAATAATGTATTGATACGTTCTTTTCGTATTTCTGGCCATGGACTTTCGCCCCAATACGTTTCTGGATTAATCATAGCTTCAGATATAGTCTTTGTATCATTCTCTACACATCCACTTAAAACCAAAAGCGCTAGTAGTAATAGTCTGTAAATTGATTTCATTATTTAACTTTATGTTATCTTGTGGAAAGATAATATTGAAAACTAAACAATCAAAACCTATGAGATATTTAATAGTGATCTTAACGCTAGTTGTTTTCTCAATTCAATGTAAGGCACAAACACTAGAACCCAAACTAGAAAATATCGCATGGATAACTGGTACTTGGCATGGTCAAGCGTTTGGAGGAAAAACGGAGGAAATTTGGAGCCAACCTTCTGGTGGTTCAATGATGGCGACGTTTAAATTAACTGTCGATGAAAAAGTCCAATTCTATGAAATAGAAATTATCCGAGAAATAGAAAACTCTCTTATACTCCAACTCAAACATTTTGGTGACGATCTAAAAGGCTGGGAAACTAAAGACGAAACTGTAGATTTTCCTTTAAAAGAAATCACAGAAAACAAAGTTGTTTTCGAAGGCATGTCCTTTGAACGCATCTCTGACAATGAAATGAATGTTTATGTTGATAACAATGATAACGGAAAAACTGAAATTGTAAAATTCAACTATAAAAAGGCAATCAAAAAGCCTGTAAAACAGCTTATAACAGTAAAATACACAAAAACAAAACCAAATATAGATGGCATAGCTGATGAAGCTATTTGGGAAAATGCAGCATGGTACCCGATCAATCAATTATGGTTAGGTGAAGCTTACACTAAGGATGATTTTGAAGGTCGCTACAAGTTAACCTGGACAGAAGACGCCCTTTATCTGTTATCGGAAATCAAGGATAACCAATTAAGAGATGTTTATAAAGACCCATTGAAGAACTGGTGGGACGAAGATTGCTTAGAAATTTTTATTGACGAAGATAATAGAGGTGGCGAACATCAATACAACCATAATGCCTTTGCCTATCATGTAGATTTAGAAGGAAATGTTGTAGACGTTACACCACAAAAAGAAGGTAAGTTATACAATTCACATATAGAATCTGAGCGTGTTAGTATTGGTAACACTACTATTTGGGAAGTAAAAATTCTTCTTTTTAATGATTCTTACAAAGAGAATGGAGAGAATAGTTCTGTCAGTTTAACTGCTAATAAAAACATAGGATTTGCCCTAGCTTATTGTGACAATGACAGTAGTGAACATCGCGAAAATTTTATTGGCTCAATACCAGTGCAAGGTGATGATAAAGACCGTGGTTGGATAGATGCTAATATTTTTGGGACATTACTTTTATTAGATTCTAAGGATTAATTTAATCTATTAACATATTTTTAAAAGCCAATCATAAGCTAAAGACCTATTTTTAGCCTATAAAATTAACCATCAACCCTATGAAAAAAATATTTCTTGCAGTAATGGTATTGAGCTTCGCTTTTGGACAAGCTCAAACTGACCCAAAAATCTATGATATTATTGATACCGTTTCTGAAGAACGTTTAAGAAATGATGTTAAAACTTTAGCTGATTTCGGTACCAGAAATACGTTTAGTGATACTATTTCTGATACTCGTGGTATTGGTGCAGCAAGACGATGGATAAAATCTCAATTCGATAATATCTCTAAAGACTGTAAAGATTGTTTAGAGGTGTTTTATCAGAAAGATTTCGTAACAAAAGAAGGAAATCGACGTGTACCAAAAGATGCATGGATTGTTAACGTAGTGGCCATTCAAAGAGGTACAAAATACCCTAATCGCTTTGTAATAATGAGTGGAGATATTGACTCTCGTGCTAGTGACACTATGGATTTTACAACGGACGCTCCTGGTGCAAATGATAATGCATCCGGAATGGCAGGAACAATAGAAGCAGCTCGTGTACTATCTAAATATAAATTTGAGAGTAGTATTATCTACGTAGGCTTATCTGGAGAAGAACAAGGCTTATTTGGTGGTGCTGGATTGGCAAAATATGCAAAAGATAACAATTGGAATGTTGTCGGAATCCTTAACAACGACATGATTGGAAATATAGAAGGCGTCGATGGTGTTATTGATAATCGTACATTCCGTATTTTTTCAGAGCCTGTTCCAGCAAATGAAACTGAGCGTGCAAGACGTTCACGCCGTTTTTATGGTGGTGAAGTCGATGGTATTTCACGTCAATTAGCACGTTACGTTCATAAAAATGTAAAAACATATATGCCAGAAATGAATCCTATGATGATTTACAGATTAGATCGTTTTGGCCGAGGCGGACATCACAGACCATTTAATGACCTAGGCTTTGCAGGTATTCGTATTATGGAAGCCCATGAAAATTACACCCAACAACACCAAGATATTAGGACAGAAAACGGTATAAATTATGGTGATACTTTTGAGCATGTAAACTTCCCGTATTGTAAAAAATTAACTGCTGTAAATGCTATCAATTTGGCTAGCATTGCATCTGCACCACCTGCTCCAAAAAATGTTGGTATTGGTGGAATCGTACAACCTTCAGCAAAATTCAGTTGGGATAAAGTTGATACGGCTGTTGGCTATAAAATATATTGGAGAGATACAACCTCACCAACTTGGGATAATAGCAGATATGTTGGTGATATTACTGAATACACGCTTGACGGTATTGTTATTGATAATTTCTTCTTTGGAGTTGCTGCTATAGGTAAAGATGGTCACGAAAGTGTAGTTGTATTTCCTAGTAAAATTATGAGATAATACATGAATAAAAGCCTGTTACATTTATGCGTATTTATGTCATTAATACTAGGCTGTTCTAAAAAAATTAGTAAACCTAGTTTTATAGATTTTAAAGTAGATAAGGACTCAATCTATGTGATTTTAAACAATAAATTGAATTGTCCGCTATACGTCAAGCTTGTAAATCGTAGGAGCAAAAAAATGATTTTTAAACAGTTACATGCAAAACAAGAATCTGTAATCTTGAGCTACCCAAATACTGATACAGATTCTATTTCTATACTAAAAACGTACCAGTTTTTAGGATATTACGGTCAGTATCCTTTTGAAAGCTATGACACCAATCACGTTTACGAATTACCGTTTCAAAAAGGATACAAATCATCAATCATTCAGGGTTATGATAGTGATTTCTCACATAACGGTTCATTCTCTGCAAAGACACTAAACTTTGATATGAAAGTTGGAGATACAGTAGTTGCAGCTAGAGATGGTTTGGTGGTTAAAATCATGATTGATAAATACAAACAAGGTACTACTAAAAAGTACAGAAATGATGGAAACCATATCATGGTCTATCATCAAGATAACACGTTTTCACAATATGTACATTTAAAACAATATGGAAATCTTGTAGAAGTTGGTGATACTATAAAAGCCAACCAACCTATTGCTTTGTCAGGTTTTACAGGCTGGACAACGATACCACATTTACATTTTGGGGTTTATAAACCTACAGATAATGGACTAGCATCAATTCCAATTCTTATCGATACCTTAGAGGCTAAAACGTTAAACCGAGGCGATGTAATAATAAAAGAATAAATGAAAAAACAGCTTATATTTTTTGTGCTATTAACAGTATCATTTTTTGGATTTTCTCAAGGCTTATTATCTGAAAAAGAAAAATTCAATCGACAAGACACGTTAAGAGGAAGCATTACTCCAGAACGAGAATGGTGGGATTTAACATATTATCATCTAGATATTGATGTAAATCCTAATGATAAATTTATCTCGGGAAAAAATACCATACAATATGAGGTTTTAAAACCATACCAAACCATGCAAATAGATTTACAGTCACCTATGGAAATTACTAAAGTCATTCAAAACGGTAAAGAACTAGATGTAGAACATGATGGAAATGCACATTTTATTCAGCTTAATGACAAACAAAACATAGGCGATATAAACTCAGTTATAGTCCACTACAAAGGTTTCCCTAAAGAGGCTAAACGAGCTCCTTGGGATGGTGGATTTTCATGGAAAAAAGACAATAATGGCAAACATTTTATAGCTACCTCATGTCAAGGCTTGGGTGCAAGTGTATGGTGGCCAAACAAAGACCATATGTACGACGAAGTCGATAGCATGCTTATTAGTGTTACAAATCCAAAAGGGTTAACAAATATATCCAACGGTCGACTCAGAAAACTAGAAAACAAAGATGATAAGGTAACATCGCATTGGTTTGTAGACAATCCAATCAATAATTATGGCGTCAATTTAAATATTGGAGATTATGCTAATTTTTCTGAAATATATAAAGGCGAAAAAGGAAATTTAGATATGAATTATTGGGTGCTAAGAGATAATCTTGAAAAAGCAAAAGAACATTTTAAAGATGCACCAAAAATGATGAAAGCTTTTGAGCATTGGTTTGGTCCTTATCCGTTTTATGAGGACAGCTTTAAATTGGTTGAAGTACCATATCTTGGTATGGAACATCAAAGCTCTGTAACCTATGGTAATCAATACAAAAAAGGTTATTTAGGACGTGATTTATCAAGCTCTGGTTGGGGTTTAAAATTCGATTTTATAATTATTCATGAAGCAGGTCACGAATGGTTTGCAAATAATATTACCAATAAAGATGCTGCAGATATGTGGATTCACGAAGGTTTTACAGCCTATTCAGAAAATCTTTTCTTAGACTATTACTACGGTAAAGAGGCGTCTGCTGATTATGTCATTGGTACAAGAGCAAATATCAGAAATGACAAACCTTTAATTGGTCCATATAATGTCAATAAAGAAGGCTCTAGTGATATGTACTACAAAGGTGCCAATTTATTGCATACCATAAGGCAAATTATTGAAGATGACGATTTATGGCGAAAAATTCTTAGAGGATTAAACGAAGAGTTTTACCATCAAACGGTAACAACAAAACAGGTCGAAGATTATATTAACAACTACTCATGGACTAGTCTTACATCAATATTTGACCAATATCTAAGATCTGAAAAAATTCCAAGACTAGACTATAAATTTGAAAATGATGAATTTTTCTATAAATGGTCTAATGTCATCGATGGCTTCGATATGCCTGTGAAAATAACCTTAGATAATGAGACGTCATTATTTTTCCCTGAAACTAAATGGAAATCTACACCTATTAAAAAAGAAGCTATTGTTGTTGATAGAAACTTCTATATTGAAATACAAAAACTTTAATGGAATTCCCTGAACTTTATTTTGAGCGTGATGTAAAATGGTATGATTGGTT
>CAJQQC010000147.1 GCA_905480385.1 uncultured Winogradskyella sp. | reverse complement strand
GAAGCTAAAATAACAGGGCAATATGCAGTTGGTTTAGGTCGAGAATCTGTAGCAGATACAAGTTCTGTGGCTATGGGTTATAATAGTAAAGCATATGGAAAGTATGGCCTTGCATTAGGTGATCAATCTCAAGTAGCAGATTTAACTCAATATGCTATGGCTATAGGTTCAGGAGCTAATGCAACGACCAGTAATAGTTTAGTATTAGGAGGTGTTACTACGTTAGATAGAGTTAGTGTTGGTATCGGTACCACTGCACCAAACCAAAATGCATCGTTAGATTTAGCTGATATTGACAAAGGACTTTTAATAAATAGGTTGACTAATGATTTAAGGACGACACTAGAAAATAATTTAACAGCAATAGACGAAGGTTTAATAGTATACGATACAGACGATAAAGCCTTGTATGTATGGGACGGAAGTTTTTGGTCTTCGTCAACAAACACAGATGTACAAGATTTGGAATTAAGTGGAAATACATTGAGCCTAACCAATGATATTTCTACAGTAGACTTATCTACATATATGGATAATACGGACAATCAGGCATTGACATTGTTAAGCAATAATTTAGAGTTGACCAGTGACGATGGTTCGGACACCATAGATTTATCAGGATATTTAGATAATACAGATAGTCAAAATTTATCTTTAACAGGTACGACATTAGATATTAGTGGAGGTACAGGTATTGATTTATTGGGATTTTTAGACAATACAGATACTCAAGAATTATCGTTAAATGGCACTACATTAGCAATTACTGGTAATGCAACAACTCTAGATTTATCTGTGTTACAAGACGGTACGGGAACAGATAGTCAAAACTTAGTATCTGCAGTAGTTGTTGGAAACAACTTAACTATAGCTATAGAAAATGGAGATCCTGTAACAGTAGATTTGTCACCTATTTTATCTAACTTAGAAACACAAAACGCAAATCAACAATCGCAAATTGATGATTTACTCTCTAGAGTAGCTACAATAGAAAGTTGTGCATGTGGTGGCACTTTATCAACACCTGGATCTGACGCCACTAATCGAAATAACTCAATATTATATCAAAACATTCCAAATCCATTTAATGGCACCACATCTATCAAATATTACATCCCTTACAATAAAAATAATGGAGCAATTGTTTTTAGTAACAATTCAGGTCAAATAATAGATAACATTAAATTAGAAAGTTTTGGAGAACAAGAATTATTTTTTAATAGTGACTCTTTAGCGTCAGGGATATATTACTATACCTTATTTGTAGATGGCAGGAAAGTAGATAGTAAGAAAATGATAATAAATTAACTATTTACAACATTGTATAAGCATAATAAGGGCTAAGGGCTAATATTAAGGGTAGTTATCTACTTGCAAAAGTGGTTAGCAAACCAGAATTAATAGCCTACAAATCCCTTACTATGCTTATACTAGACCGTTGTACGTAATTTAAAACATCATCAATTAATTGAACTCTTTAACTACATTCGACCAATTTTATATAAAAATAAAAGGAAATAGGTGGTATTGGTTATTTTCAATTTTTTGTCGATTAAGTTTAGCCTACGCTTTCATTGTTGCAGGAATGGTGAAAATTTTAGGGGAAAGATTCGCTAGTGGACTATCTATTATCCATCCAATGGGAGCTTATCTTGAAGCTTTACATCATACAGGTTATTATTACACATCCATTGGGATTGCTCAAGTCCTTGCAGCTATTTTATTGATAATACCCAGAACTGTAACATTAGGTGCTTTACTATATTTCCCAATAATTGTAAACATTTGGATACTATCATTAGCAGTTAGATTTGAAGGGTCTTTTGTAACATCACCATTAATGGTACTTGCCAATCTATACATCCTTGTTTGGAATTATGACAAGTTAAAATATATTTTACCTTTTAAAAAGTTTTCAAACTACGGAATAGTAGAGAAACCAAAAAAATATAGCAATAAATTCCCAATTCTATTTTTCGCAGGAGTAATTGCCACAGTTGGATTGACAATTGCAATATTTGTTTTTGGTTATGAAGTAATGCCTAGAAATTCTTTATCAGATTGTAAAAAACAATTTATAAATACTGAAAAGCAAACTGTTGGATTTGAATTTTGTGAATGCATTCATACTAAAGGAAAACCATTGAATGAATGCTTGGATGCTTATGATAGTGTAACAAAAAAATAAAAACTACGTACAACAACGTGTATAATTAATTACTTCTGAATTTCCTCATCGGAAATTCCTTGAAATTAATTAACTTGTGTACTCCTAGGAAAATCACAACTGATTTTCCGTAACTAATCATACACGGAACCGTTATATGCAAGGAATAAAAGCAGTATGAAGAGAATACAAAATATAGAAAACGAGATTTCCGAGTTAAGAAATCAATTGCAAAATCATAAACTTTATGAAAATCTAAAGAATGTAGATGACATTAAAGTTTTTATGGAAAATCACGTATTTGCTGTTTGGGACTTTATGTCGCTTTTGAAATCTCTTCAAATAAAACTCACAAATGTTCAAACACCTTGGATACCATCTAAAAACGCAACACTTTCCAGATTCATAAATGAAATAGTTCACGGGGAAGAAAGTGATATTAATGAATTAGGAGAACCTAAAAGTCATTTTGAAATGTATTTGGATGCAATGATACAAGCAAAAGCAAATACGACTGAGATTAATAAATTTATAAATCTTCTTAAATCTAACAATACCGTTCTATATTCATTGAACGAAATTAATATTGACAAAAGGGTTGCTGATTTTGTTAAATTTTCATTTTCAATCATTGAGACGAATCAGGCACATCTTGTTGCTTCTGCATTTACATTTGGACGAGAAGATGTAATTCCTGATATGTTTATTGAAATACTCAAAAATGCTGATTCTGAGAACAAGTCATATAGCAAGTTGACATATTACCTTGAAAGGCATATCGAATTAGATGTAGATGAGCACGGACCGCTATCTCTAAAAATGATTTCAGAACTTTGTGGCAATGACGACCAAAAATGGAGTGAAACTTTAGCAGTTGCAAAACAATCATTACTGAAAAGGATTTCACTATGGGATGCTATTAGTGAATTGATACAAAAAGAAAAAACAGCATATAACACTGTATATAGCAAATAGGGCGTTCGGTGGTTTACGAAATTTCGTGCTACCTACAAACACCACCAAATCGTTGATTTGGCCTATAAAATGTGTAAGATAAAAACAAAATACAACAATTTGGCTCAGAGCAAACTTGAAAGTTTATAGCTTTCTACTACCCTACTTGCCATATACTAAACGTTAGCCAACATTTCCAAAAAACTGAATAAAATCTAATCTTTAGTATTATAAAATTTGATTTCTCTTGCAAAGTAAACTTTTTCTTTTTCATCTGGCTGATCTAATACATCACAATAATAAAATTTACGAGCAAAAACTCTAACCTTTAAAGGCGTTGTTGGATTAACTTTCGCACAGACTATGTCACCTGATTTAAATTTATTTTCCATAATAATTTTTAAACTTTAATTTTTCGTATTTTCTAATCATTCTTAATTGTAGCACAAATCATTTTAAACGGTTGGTTAGCCTCAATTGAACTGTTAACCGTACCTGGAATAATGATTGAACTGCCCTTTTGCATAAATGTAGAATTGTTATTAATAACGACTTCGGCTTTCCCTTCGATTATATAAATAAATCTAGAGAACGGTGACTTTTTATATACTTGAACTTTCCCAAAATCAAAGAGCAATACTTGAATGACACACGCATTTCTAACCAATATATTTTTAACTACAACATGATTAGAAATATATTCTACTATATCAGATAGGTTAAATGTAACGTTTTCCTCAAACTCATCATTTTTCATCTTCCTTTTCTATTCTGAATGTTTTTTTAAATTTCTCTTTAAAATTTTGGCTGCTCTTTTTTCTTTAGCAGTTTTAGTAGCTGGAGTTTTACCGTTTTTTTGTTTTCCTTTTTCCTCTCTTGACATTTTTTAGTTAATAATTTGATTAGCGAATAAGATACTATTAATAACGGCTAGTTAGTTACATTAAAAAATGAATGAGTTATAGATATCACAGATTAATTTAGTAATTTAAAATATCTGTTAATTATATAAACACAAATAGGTAGACTGTAAGCTTGACGGAAATAATAGTCTCAACTTTACAAAAACAATTAAATAGTTTCACTATGATAGATTTACCTATTACCAACAAAACAACTTTAACGCAGATTAAGGAAAGTAAGGCCAGAAAACAGACAAAACTTAAGTCTATATTTAAACCAATAATTCAAAAAATTAGATATGTTTTTAAGGATAAGCCCATACATTTAAACTTAGCTAAAAATGGAAGAAGACAGATAAATTTTATACCAAAAATAAAACCTATGAAATGGGAATAAAAAAAGCAGACTTTTAAGTCTGCTTTTTAAAGCCAAATAAATTAATATTTGGTCTTCCCTAACTGATTAATAGCCTTACAAAAATAACTATGAGCTAATATATTTAGTTATACAACTTATGGCTATAGTTACATAAATCACTGATTTAAAATTAAGCCAATAAAAAAAGAACAGTTTTTTTTAAAAACTGTTCTTAATACGTAAACTCTACTTATTTTCTAGATTGCACTTGCAATGCTTTTATAATTTGATTTCAAGATACCTACAACTTCATTTCTGTCCTTATGTAACTTGTTTTCTAATCTCTTTATTAAATCTAATTCTTTACCACTTTCAAATTTTACATCTTCAGAAGACAATTTTGGATATTTTACTTTCAATGCTTTTGATTGTTTGTCCCAATCACCACTAAATTTAAATAGCTCACTTGTCTTTTTCTCACCTTCTTTGTTCTTGGTTTCCATAATTATGTATTTAAAGTAGTGCTTAATTGTACTACTATCACAAAGATGACCTATATAGCCTAAATTTGTGTTACAAAACTGGCAAATAAGATTACACATGTCACAGGTTCTCTAAATTACTCTTTCTTTTTTTTCCTATTTTTTTATAAAATGTAGGCGTGTGTCCAGTAACTTTTTTGAATTGGTTAGACAAATGAGCTACACTACTGTAATTTAATTTATAGGCAATTTCTGTGAGATTAAGTTGGTTGTAAAAATCAACTCTTTTGCCCTTTCTATTTTATGTTTAATAATAAAATGCTGAATAGTAATACCCTTAACTTCAGAAAAAAGATTTGATAAATATGTATAGTCATAGTCCAATTTTTCAGCTATATAATCTGAATAATTAACATTTGGTACTTCATCCGAATAATGAATCATCTCAATGATTACATTTTTTATCTTATCAACCAGAATACTTTTTTTATCATCTAATAATTCCAAACCTGACACAGCTAAGTTTGATTTGAGTTCTTGTTTTTGAGATTCGGAAATGTCCTCTATTATTTCAATCATTCCAAGTTCGACACTTATATAATGTAATCCTAGTTTTTCTAGCTCATGCTTTACCATAAGCTTACACCTTAAACTTACCATGTACTTGATATAAAATTTCATAGTACTATAACTTTATTATCTTGATTTCTTTTATATAATTTAGGTTTATTATACAAAAAAACCATCTTAATAGATGGTTTTCTTCAATTTTAGGCAATGTAGGTTAAACTACACTTACTTTTATAGCACTTAAGCCTTTTTCGCCTTTTTCTACATCAAATGTTACATTATCGTTCTCTTTTATTTGATCAATAAGATTTGATGTATGAACAAATATTTCATCTTCAGAGTCTTTTACTGTAATAAAACCAAACCCTTTGGCGTCATTGAAAAATTTTACTGTACCTTCTTTCATAATTGTTACTTTATTAGTATTCATTAATTTATTTATAAATCTTTTTATCATAATTTCTTGCTTTAATTAATAATTGTTGTTAACCCAAATATTTTAATAATAGATTAGACCTGTTTGATTTTTTGATATTTAAAATTGCAGACTCTTTAATTTGTCTAACTCGTTCTCGCGTTATTCCAAATAATTGAGCTATTTCTACTAAGGTCATAGACGATTCGAAACCAATACCATAATGAAGCTTAATGATGTCTGAATCTCTCTCTGATAAAGAATTCAGTACAGCTAATAAGTCCGTATGGAGTGAGTCTAATAATAACACATTATCTGGTTGAGGAAATACTTCAGAAATAATTATATTTTGCATATTAAGATCAGTTTCTGGAGATAAAGGCGCGTCAATAGAGACACCAAATACTGAACTCTTAATGCAAATATCCACCTCTTCAACAGATACTTCAATAATTTCAGCAATTTCATATGAAGTTGGCTCAAGGCCTTGTTTTTGTTCAAAAGAAGTTATTGCTTTTTTTATTTTGTTAATAACACCTATCTTATTCAGAGGTAACCTTACCATTCTTGAGTTTTCTGATAAAGATTGTACTATTCCTTGTCTAATCCACCATACTGCATAAGATATAAACTTAAATCCGCGAGTTTCGTCAAATCGTTTGGCTGCTTTTAATAAACCTAAATTGCCTTCATTTATTAAATCAGGAAGTGACAAACCCTTATTTTGATACTGTTTCGCAACTGATACTACGAATCTTAAATTAGCATTTGTGAGTTCATCTAAAGCGAATTTACAACCAGCTTTGATTTGTGTTGCTAGCTCAACTTCTCTTTCTAATGATATTAAGCTAATTTTACTAATATCATTTAAGTATTTATTAAGTGACTCTTCATTTCTAATTGTAATTTGCTCAGTTATTTTAAGTGATTTCATTTAAAACAAAGTTTTATTGAATCGTCCAAATAATAATGAGCCACCATTCTTTCAAAGGAACTTTCTGTTATGAAAAGCATAAATTATCCACAAAATAACCAAGTAAGAAAATCTGGTTAGGAAGGAAAGTCATAAGTAAATAAATATTATGCAATCTGTGCAAAGAAACATCTTATAACTGGATTAATATGAGTTTATCGCTTTTATTTTCAGAAAATATCAAAGCGTACAAATTAAATTTAAGCAAGCTCATATAGTTTAGGTTCAAAAATAATGAGTTTTACGAACTGTTTTAAACGTTTCGAAAATACAGTATTGTACGATACGATCTAATATTAAACTGATTTAGAAACTAAAAGCCAGTATCATAATAAACGTTGGGTAACAACGTGTATAATCAATGCTTACTTTTCTCTAAATAGAAAAAATACTATCTTTAAAAAAACTATAGAACGCGACTGAAAATCTAAAGATTCTCAATCGCACTAATCATACACAATCACGTTACCACAAATCGCTAAACAATGATAAAATTCTTTAGAAAAATACGTTACGAACTTATGCAAAAAAATAAAACTGGTAAGTATTTAAAATACGCCATTGGTGAAATTATCCTAGTTGTTATTGGGATTTTGATTGCGCTTCAAATAAATAATTGGAATGGTTACAGGAAAGAGAGGGCTAAAGAAACTAAAATACTCAAAAACATAAGATTTGATTTACAACAAACTTTAGCTGAGTTAGAATCTGCTATTGTGTTCAATAAATCAACATTATCCGAAATTAAAAAAATAGAAAATTACAGTAAAAATATTTTACCTTATTCAGAAGAACTTGACTACAGCTTTGGTTTACTACCTCATTTTTATGTTTCTTTAATAACAAGCTCGTCATATAAATCACTTCAAACAGTTGGAGTTGGAATTATCAAAAACAATTCTCTTGAGGATCAAATCATAAATATGTATGATGTTACCTTGGCCGATATATTAGATTATAATAAAGATGAGGAGCGATTACAATCCTTAACCGTAATGCCGTTTTTTTCAAAGAATTTTAGATACACTGATAATTCAGTCTATAGTGCAAAGCCTAACGATTATAATAAATTAATAGGTAATGAAGAGTTTCTGAATGTATTAAGTATAATAAAACGGACAAGAACAAAAGGAATAGATAGGTATAAAATTGTTATGGTTCTATTAAAAGAAGTAATAGAGAAAATAAAGATAGAATTAGATTCAAGTACTGAAAATAAATAATGAAAGCACAATAACGTGTATATTACTCATAGCTGTTATGCGCAGCTACGCTAAATACACAAACCGTTGTGCGTCATTTACCAAACTATATTACTCAAAATATGAAAGACAAACTTTTTGGACTAATTATATTGTTTATAACTCTTACTACCTGTAATAACAGAATAATCGCTAATTTTGAAATTACCAATAAAACTGGGTTGAAAATTGATTCGTTGTATATTGAACCAATGGTGGTTTCTAAGGGCAAATATATTTCCATAAAACCGGATGAAAAAGCGGAGTACAAAGCTGATATGACTGGAATTCCCAAAAACGATGGTTCTTATAAACTTTCATATCAACAAAACGGAGAAACCATTATAAAAAACTTCGGATATTACTCAAATGGTTATCCATCGGAAAAGATAACTAGAATTGAAATTCAAAAAGACACTTTGATATTTGATATGGAATTTGTAAGGTATTAATTAAAACGAACGCAAAACAACCTATATAATTAAGTGCTGAAGAATTTTCCTTTCGGAAAATCCTCGCACACTTCAAAGGTTTGATTCTTTTTAGTATTTTAGTAAATAACTTAACGTAACGAAATTATACACAAACACGTTGTGGGTTATTAGAAACCATAATAATTAATCATGAAATATCTAACATCTTCTGCACTAATTATATTACTACTCATAATGGGTTGTGCAGATAAATCAAACAAGAATGAAATAATTGAAAAGAGCAGTTATTTTGACTATTCCAAAAGCAACGACCAAAATACTGGTGGAATAAAAATGATTCCAATTAAAACACCAAAAGGTACTTTTAATGTATATACAAAGCGCATGGGTAATAATCCAAAAATGCGCGTATTGTTGCTGCATGGAGGACCGGGAGGAACTCATGAGGAATTTGGAAATTTTGACGGCTATCTGCCAAATGAGAAAATTGAATACATATATTACGATCAATTAGATTCTTATTACAGTGACAAACCGAATGATTCCACACTTTGGACTACCGCACACTTTGTTGAAGAGGTAGAACAAGTTAGAAAATCACTTAACCTAACTAAAGACAACTTTTATTTACTTGGTCAGTCTTGGGGTGGTATATTAGCTATGGAATATGCATTGAAATATCAGGATAATTTAAAAGGGCTAATAGTTTCTAATATGGTGGCAAGTGTTCCTGAATATAATAAATATGCTCAAAACGTATTAGGACCCCAATTACCAGAAGATGTTTTGAAAGAAATTAAAGAAATCGAAGCGAATAAAGATTATACCAATCCGAGATACGAAGAACTATTGATGAAACATTTTTATACAGAACATATTTTACGCAAGCCTCTGGATAAATGGCCAAAATCAGTCCATCTATTATTTGAGCACTTAAACCCGGGCATTTATACCTATATGCAAGGCCCAAGTGAATTTGGTATTTCTGGTGATGCCACTTTAAAAGATTGGGATATATCTGATAAACTGAAAAATATTAAAGTCCCTACCTTAATGCTTGGTGCAAAATATGACACTATGGATCCTAAATACATGGAGTGGATGGCAACAGAGGTACAAAATGGTCAAAGTATTACTACTAATGGTAGCCATTTATCTCAATTCGATGACCCTGAAATCTATTTTTCTGCATTAGTGAAATTCATTAAAGATGTAGATTCTAGAGAATTCAAATAAAACAAACCACAATATGGTTATAAGTAATTGCTTGTTCTCGTTTGCTCTAAAAAATTTGTGTGGAATTTTTAGCTTAGTGTGCACTTGCTAATTTAAGTGCTAAATTACGCAACTACTCATAGCCGAGACCGATGTAACACATTCAGTAAAAACTGACCAAAAATGATTCTACAACTGCGTTTAGAAGGTCGTTTTAATTAAACCTTTGAAGAATATTTGAGTCTAAAATCAAAAAAAGTATCTTTTATGATCAGAAAAAATTCATGGATAGTTGCATTGATGGTATTAACTCTATCATGTAACAAGGATGATGAACCAGTAGTAGAAAATAAACAAGGATATAATATGTTACTCATAGGGAATAGTTTTTTTAAACCTTATGCTGAGAAACTTGATGATATAGCAGAACTGCTAAATTTGAAAATCATAGTAGTTTACTTATTACTCGTGGAGGAGATAATGGAAGACCTATTAATTTTTGGAATGACTCAAATAGTAATGCACACCTACAAATCAAAGCAGCTCTTGATCAAGGGGATATTGATATTTTT
>CAJQQC010000146.1 GCA_905480385.1 uncultured Winogradskyella sp. | reverse complement strand
TGTCACAAAACAATCGACAGAAAATTACATTATTTATTTTTTTATTCAGTCTTTTTTCTGTTTTTGGACAAGAAAAAAAACAAGATTCTACTAAGACCGAAAAGTTAGACGCGGTTTTAGTAAAAGCAGTACGTGTAGATGCTAAATCACCAATAACACACTCAAACGTAAGTAAAGAAGAATTAGCAAAGCGCAATTTGGGACAAGACATTCCTATTTTGCTTAACTTTTTGCCTTCAGTAGTAACTACAAGTGATGCTGGAGCTGGTATTGGTTACACAGGCATAAGAGTTAGAGGTGTAAGCTCACAATCTACAAATGTAACTATTAATGGTATTCCATATAACGATGCCGAATCTTTAGGTACGTTTTGGGTTAACTTGGGTGATTTTTCTTCATCAGTAGAAAGTTTACAATTACAACGTGGTGTTGGGACATCGACCAATGGTTCAGGAGCTTTTGGAGCTAGTATCAATGTATTGACAGATGCGGTTTCTAATGAAGCTAAAGGAGAAATTTCAAATTCTATTGGGAGTTTTAATAGTAGAAAACACACAGTAAAATACAGTACAGGTTTGCTCAATGACCATTTCGAGATTGCAGGTCGATTATCTAATATTGTATCTGACGGTTATATACGTAGAGCCACTTCAGATTTAAAATCATATTTCCTTCAGGGTTCATATATCGACGATAATACACTTATCAAAGCAGTTGTTTTTGGAGGTCAAGAAGTCACTTATCAGGCTTATAATGGTGTAACCCTTCAACAAATCGAGGCAGATAGAAGATTTAATCCTTCGGGTCAATATAACAATGATGCTGGTGATACTGTTTTTTATGATAATGAAATTGACAACTACAATCAAGACCATTATCAATTGCATTGGAATCAACGGTATAATAATTTATGGTCAACTACTATAGGTGTAAATTATACTTATGGACGCGGTTACTTTGAACAATATCGAGAGGACGATGATTTTGCAACCTATGGTTTTAACGAATTAACAGTCAATGGCACTACTGTCAACACAACAGATTTAATTCGTCGACGTTGGTTAGATAATAATTTTTATGTTTTAAACGCTAGTGCTAACTATAAGAATAATGGGTTAGATATGATTTTTGGGACATCAATCAGTCACTACACAGGTGACCATTTTGGTGAAGTTATTTGGGCAGAGTTTGCGAGTCAGTCAGAAATTAGAGACCGATATTATAACGGAAATAGTAGAAAAAACGACGTTTCAGGATTTGCAAAAGCTAACTATAAGCTGAATGATAAAATAAGTTTATATGGTGATTTACAAATCAGAAATGTCACATATAAAACCAGAGGTACAAGCTCTGATGTGATTCCGTTTGAACTGGATAAAAATTTCTCGTTTTTTAACCCCAAGGCAGGAATTACCTATGAGTTAAACGATAAAAATGATTTTTATTTCTCTTATGCTCGTGCTAATAGAGAACCTAACCGTACCGATTTTGAAAGTAATCCAAACATAAAGCCAGAACAACTTAATGATTTTGAATTGGGTTGGAGACATAAGTCGACTAATGGATTCTCTTTTAATGCCAATTCATATTTTATGTTATATAATGAGCAGTTGGTACTTACTGGTCAATTAGATGATGTCGGTAATACAATCCGAACGAATAGTGGTAGTAGTTACAGAATAGGTTTGGAGTTAGAAACCGTTATTCCAGTTTCTTCAAAATTTGCGATACAAAGTAATATGACATTAAGCACTAATAAAAATGAAGAAACTATTGTTTCTCGAAATGGTGCTTTAGTTAATCTTGGTAAGACCGATATTTCTTTTTCACCAGATATAGTGGCTTCAAATGCGTTTGTTTATCAACCAATGCCAAGTTTTCAAATGTCATTGCTAAGCAAATTTGTTGGAGATCAATTTATGAGTAATACGGAAGCTGAATTATCCAGATTAGATAGTTATTTTACAACAGATTTTAATGTCTCTTACACGATTGAGCCTAAATCGATTTTCGATTCGATTGTTATTACAGGTTTGGTTAATAACATCTTTAACGAAGAATATATTAATAATGGATACTATTTTACATTCGATGATGATTTTAGTAATCCAGGAACAATTACAACAATCGAAGGTGCAGGTTTCTACCCACAAGCAACTGCTAACTTTTTATTAGGTGTTACGCTTAACTTTTAATTAGTAATCACATATTGGTTATTACCTAAAAACTCAACCCTGTACGGTAATAGTGTGCAGGGTTCTGGGTTTTGACCTAGCATTTGTCCAGATAAAAGTTCATACTGATTAGCATCATCACATCCACAAGTTGCTGTAAGTGAATTAACTGAAAGCAAAGAACAGTTAGAAAATGCATGATTTGGGTCTGCACCATCCCACGCACGAAGAATTTCACTACCAGTTCTTGCGATGATAATACCACCATTACCTTGACCTTCAAGACGCACAGAATTTCCAGTAAACTGAAGTTGGCTAAATTGTGGTAAGTTTAAGTTTACAGTTGCATTGACATTAACGTTAAGTAAGAAATTACAGTTGTTAAGATTATCATTACTACTACAGCTAAAAATCACGACACTTAGGGATAATATTAAGAACTTTTTCATAGTTAATTTTAAGTATTTTTCTTTTCCCGCAATTTACAATAATTCACTCATCCGATAAATATTTTATATATTTGTACAGTTATCTCGTGGAAACGGGATTTTTTTGTGCTGAAATTATTCAGCATCTTTTATTTAAAACGAATGAGTTATGAGTAAAGTATCTTATTACACAGCTGAAGGATTAAAAAAATTAAGAGAAGAGTTAAATAAACTCAAAGATATAGAGCGACCAAAAGCTTCACAAGCTATTGCTGAAGCTAGAGATAAAGGTGATTTAAGTGAAAATGCAGAGTACGATGCAGCTAAAGAAGCGCAAGGCATGCTAGAAATGAAAATTTCTAAAATGGAAGATACACTTGCCAATGCGCGTGTTATAGACGAGTCGCAATTGGATACCTCTAAAGTTTTAGCATTGTCTATTGTAAAGATTAAAAACCAAACTAATGGTATGGAAATGACCTATACATTGGTAGCTGAGAGCGAAGCTGATTTGGCATCAGGTAAAATTTCTGTTAATTCTCCAATCGGTAAAGGACTTTTAGGTAAGTCAGTTGGTGATGTTGCTAAAATACAAGTACCTAATGGTATAATCAAATTTGATATACTCGAGATCTCAAGATAGAATAGAATATTTTTTTAAGATTCCTGTTTATTCTGTTAAACAGGAATTTTTATATTTACTAGACTAAAACTCTAAGATATGGCAACTATATTCACAAAAATTATAAATGGCAAAATACCATGTTATAAAGTTGCAGAAACAGAAGATTTCTTGGCATTTTTAGATATAAATCCTAATAGTAAAGGCCACACACTTTGTATTCCAAAAAAAGAAGTCAATAAGATTTTTGACTTAGATGAAGAGACGTACACGCAGCTAATGGCATTTTCCCGTCGTGTAGCAATAGCTATAGAGAAAGTTATAACATGTGAGCGTGTTGGGATGTCAGTTATTGGTCTAGAAGTCCCACATGTCCATGTACATTTAATTCCTTTGCATACTATGGAGGACGCACGTTTTAAAAATAAAGCAAGTTTAACGGTTGAAGAGTTTAATATTACAGCAAAAGCTATTGCTGCAAATTTTAGCTAACAGTTTTTAATACGATTTGCATCGTAGTGCCTTTATTTAACTCTGAATAAAACACTTTAATTTTTCCGTTGTGATAATCTTCGATGATACGTCGAGAAAGTGATAGACCTAATCCCCAACCACGTTTTTTTGTTGTAAACCCTGGATTAAAAATAGTATTGAATTGACTTTTAGGAATCCCTTTTCCTGTATCTGAAATATTTATAAAAACAAGACGTTCACGTTGTGTGAGTTGTAAAGTTAGTTTTCCTTTGCCTTTCATAGCATCTATTGCATTTTTTACTAAATTTTCAATAGTCCATCCATAAAGTTGTTCATTCATTTTCACCAAGATTTCTCGTTCTGGGATTTCAATATCAAATTCAATGAGTTTTGAGGTTCGTGATTGTAAATAAGTAATTGCATTTCTGGTTTCAAGTGCAATATCTGCACCTTTTAATTCAGGAATTGAACCTATCTTACTAAAACGTTCGGTAATGGTTTGTAATCGATCAACGTCTTTTTCCATTTCAACAATGTAATCAGGATTTACATCTTCGGATTTTAAAATTTCTGTCCAACCAATTAATGAAGATAAAGGAGTGCCGATTTGATGTGCAGTTTCTTTGGCCATTCCTGTCCATAGTTTGTTTTGTTCAGCGACTTTAGAGCTACGGTAAAAGAAATAAACGACGGCAGAAAACAGTAAAATTATAAGCAGTAATGCTAATGGGTAGTACT
>CAJQQC010000145.1 GCA_905480385.1 uncultured Winogradskyella sp. | reverse complement strand
ATACGATAACAATTAATGACCTCATCATAAGTTTTTACCTTATCCAAAAACGGTTTTAACATACCCATAAAAGCTCTTAGGGTTATTATAGCTTTTAATTGGTAGCCTAACTCAAAGGGTGAAATCAACGTTTTGTAGGCTTGAATTATTTCGGCATCCTCCATCTTTTTAACACGTTCTGCAACAGCAGGAGAACTAACCCCAACACGTCGACCAATTTCAGCGTTAGACATTCTAGCATTTTGCTGTAAACATCTTAATATTTGCCAATTAAGAGAATCTATACTCATTTAAAGTTTTTTTCAAAAATTAATGTTTAATTTAAAGCAAATATAATTTTTTTATTTAATTATTAAAGCTATAAGTGAATTTGAGTAACTAATTTTGATTAAAATTGTTATTCAATTGAATTACTCAATTCCATCACATCTCTCCAACATACCGCTTTATAAAAAAGCGATGGATATCTTCATATTATCTCGAAGTATATCTACATATCTTAATGATGACATGTGCTTAATAAACCCGGATGGAACTGAAGATAGTAACATTTATTTTACTGGTGATATTGTTCAACAATCTTCCAATCTTGCACCAGAAATCATAAATGCCGAACGTGAACGATTTTCAGATAAAAAGCATAAACACATAGAAAGTATAGAGAGATTAACTTATCATTTAGACAAAAACTGTAAGCGCTTGGAAAACACCAAAAGTAACGGCAAAGACTATTTACCTATACTACGTAACGAATTAAAAAAATTCAGAAAACTTAAACATAATTGGATGCTTACATTATAGATTTCTAATCTTTAAATTTTAAAACTCTAGCATTATTCATATAACCGTTTTGGTAGTTTGCTATTTTAGAATTTATTTCATCAGCAGTAATTACAGACTGAAATCTATCCATACTTTCAGTCAATCTTAAAACATGATTATATGCATTGTTTCGCCCCATGTAATCAGCATCTTCAATTACAAATAATTGAATCTGCCCTAAGTGGAGTGCATTCTGAAAGTAAAGCTTAGAAATAAAAGCTGGTGTTCCAATAATAATGTCTTGCCCATAATAGATTTCTACTTTCTGCTTTTCAAAATCGTAACGCTCACTCGTCCCATAAACTCGTAGATCTGTATTTCTGATATATTTTGAAAACTCGTCTTTAAGTTCAGCTATTTTTTGTTGATTTTCGACAATAAATAAAGCCCTTGGAGAATCTTCAAACGCTTCGGCTTTCAATTTATGAATTGTATGAATGACTAAAGCAGCAGTCTTCCCAATGCCTTTTTTTCCAATTACATAAGCATCTGCTCCACCTTTTATAATTGGTAGTACTTCTTTTTGAAATGGTAAAGGCGCGTCAAACTCTAAATTTTCAAGCGACTCTTTTAGTAATGGGTTTAGTTTTTTGAATGACATATACATTACATATTACGTCTATACTGTCCACCAACTTCAAATAATGCACTTGTAATTTGCCCTAAAGAACATACTTTACAAACTTCCATTAAGGCTTCAAAAATATTCTGATTATTTACGGCCTTATGCTGTAAATCTTTCAATAATTCTGAAGTATTATGTGTTGAATTCAGACTCTTTAAAGTTTGTATCTGAAATTCTTTTTCTTCTTCGGTAGCTCTAATAACTTCTGCTGGTTGCACCGTTGGCGATCCCTTACTACTTAAAAAGGTATTGACACCAATGATAGGAAATTCACCATTATGTTTTAAAGTTTCGTAATATAAACTTTCTTCCTGGATTTTGCTACGTTGATACATAGTTTCCATAGCACCCAAAACACCTCCACGCTCAGTAATTCTGTCAAATTCTAAGAGTACAGCTTCTTCAACTAAATCTGTAAGTTCTTCAATTATAAAAGCACCTTGGATTGGGTTTTCGTTTTTAGCTAAACCTAGTTCTTTATTAATAATTAATTGGATTGCCATTGCTCGACGAACAGACTCTTCAGTAGGTGTTGTAATCGCCTCGTCGTAAGCATTAGTATGTAAAGAATTACAGTTGTCATTTATAGCATATAAGGCTTGTAATGTTGTACGAATATCATTAAAATCAATTTCTTGAGCGTGTAAACTACGTCCAGAAGTTTGTATATGATACTTAAGCATCTGTGCTCTCGGATTGGCACCATATTTATGTTTTAGTGCTTTTGCCCATATACGTCTAGCTACACGACCAATTACTGAATATTCTGGGTCAATTCCGTTTGAAAAGAAGAATGATAAGTTTGGTCCAAATTTATTGATATCCATTCCTCGTGAAAGGTAATATTCAATATAGGTGAAACCATTGGATAATGTAAGTGCTAATTGTGTAATTGGGTTAGCACCAGCCTCAGCAATATGATATCCAGAAATAGATACCGAATAAAAATTACGAACACCATTATTAATAAAATACTCTTGTACATCACCCATTAAACGCAAAGCAAACTCTGTCGAAAAAATACAAGTGTTTTGTGCTTGGTCTTCTTTAAGAATGTCTGCCTGTACTGTTCCTCTAACTTGTGCTATCGTTTTTGCTTTTATATCTGCATAAATATTTGCAGTTAAAACTTGGTCTCCAGTAACACCTAGAAGCATTAAACCTAATCCATTATTACCCTCAGGTAAATCGCCATTATATATCGGTCGCTCTTTATCTTTATATATATCTTCTATTTTATTTTCTATCTCTTTCTCTAAACCTTTTTCTCTGATGTAAAGCTCACATTGTTGGTCAATGGCAGCATTCATAAAAAATCCTAGCAGCATTGGTGCTGGACCGTTAATAGTCATACTTACCGATGTCATTGCATCTGCAAGATTAAAACCAGAATATAATTTTTTAGCATCATCTAAACAGCAAATAGAAACACCAGCATTACCAATTTTGCCATAGATGTCTGGTCTATAATCTGGGTCATTACCATATAGAGTAACACTATCAAAAGCTGTAGATAAACGTTTTGCAGGCAAGCCCATACTAACGTAATGGAAACGTCTGTTGGTACGCTCTGGGCCACCTTCGCCGGCAAACATACGCGTTGGATCTTCTCCTGTTCTTTTAAATGGATATAACCCTGAAGTATATGGAAATTCTCCTGGTACATTTTCTTGTAATGTCCATCTTAAAATATCGCCCCAAGCTGAGTATTTTGGTAACGCTACTTTAGGAATATGGGTATGTGACAACGATTCGGTGTGGGTATCTATTTTTATTTCCTTATCTCTTACTTTAAATGTATAAACAGGATTTTTATATTTATTTACTTTTTCGTCCCAACCAGTAATAACTTCCCAATTATAAGGATCTAAGTCCATTTTCACACGGTCGAATTCACCGATAAGTAATTTTAAAAAATCTTCGTTGTCATTCTGAGCATCGCGAAGAATCTCCTCATTATTAATCCCATACTTTTCTAAAAGAGATGTCTCACTTTCGTTCTTAATTACAGCAACGGAGGAAATTGTCTTAAATATTCCATATAATTTTTGAGCTACTTCTACTTGAGTTGTAGCGGTTTGATCATAAGTACGATTACTCTCTGCAATTTCTGAAAGGTAACGTGTACGATTTGGTGGAATAACAAAAATCTTCTCACTCATTTCATGAGAAATCTCAAAAGTAGATTTTAAATCTGCTTCTGTTTTCTCTACAATTTTATCCATAATGGATTTATAGAGTGTATTCATTCCTGGGTCATTGAATTGTGATGCAATGGTTCCAAAAACTGGTAAGTCGTCTTGATGCACATCCCAAAGATTATTATTACGCATATATTGTTTTTTTACATCGCGTAATGCATCCAAGGCTCCTCTTTTATCAAATTTGTTTATAGCTACTAGGTCTGCAAAATCTAGCATATCAATTTTTTCGAGCTGTGTTGCCGCTCCAAATTCTGGTGTCATAACGTATAAGGCTACATCGCTATGCTCCATAATTTCGGTGTCAGATTGCCCGATTCCTGAAGTTTCAAGTATTATTAAATCATACTCTGCTGCTTTTAAAACTTCAATAGCTTCGTTAACGTACTTAGATAATGCCAAATTAGACTGACGTGTTGCTAAACTTCGCATGTAAACACGTGGAGAATTAATGGCATTCATACGAATACGGTCTCCTAATAAGGCACCACCCGTTTTTCGTTTTGAAGGATCAACAGAAACTAATCCTATTGTTTTTTCAGGAAAATCAATTAAAAAACGTCTCACTAATTCGTCAACTAAAGACGATTTACCTGCGCCACCAGTTCCTGTAATTCCTAAGACTGGTGTTTTTGAGGTTCTATTCTTTTCTTCAATAAAACTTAATGCGTCTTTAGCTACTTCAGGAAAATTCTCAGCTGCAGAAATAACACGTGCTATATGTTTTGGATTTTTTTCTTGAAGCGTTTTTACTTCACCATTCAAACTATCTCCAATTGCATAATCTGCAGTTTGTACCAAATCATTAATCATTCCTTGGAGTCCAAGTTCTCTTCCATCATCAGGAGAGTATATACGTGTAATTCCGTAATCCATAAGTTCTTTAATCTCTTCAGGAAGAATTACACCGCCACCGCCGCCAAAAATCTTGATGTGACCTGCTTCTTTTTCTTTAAGTAGGTCATACATGTATTTAAAATACTCGTTATGACCACCTTGATAAGATGTCATCGCTATAGCATTTGCATCTTCTTGAATCGCTGTATTAACAACCTCTTCTACACTACGGTCATGGCCTAAATGAATAACTTCCACACCAGTTGATTGTATAATACGACGCATAATATTAATTGCTGCATCATGACCATCAAAAAGTGATGCTGCTGTTACTATACGTACTTTATGTTTTGGCTTATAAGGTGCGATTTGTTCCATTCGTAAAATAATTGCTTTTTAGTGCTGTAAATTTACTGAATTTATAAAAATATAATGTTTTTATTAGGAAATCTTTAAATGTCTTACTCAGTCTTTTTTACTCATATACATCAGCAATATATGATTGCTTAAATATTAATTATAGATTCAAAAAAGAATATGACTTTAACAAAACTTAATTTTGAAGAATCTCTAGCATTTGAGATTGTAATTCTTGAGCTTTTTTAGCAGCTGCATCTGCAAAATCCTCACCTTGAGATGCATAAATAACACCTCTTGAAGAATTGATTAACAGACCAATAGTATCAGTCATTCCGTATTTACAAACCTCTTGGAGATTTCCACCTTGAGCACCAACACCTGGTACTAATAAAAAGCTATTAGGAATGATTTGTCTTATTTCCGTTAAGTATTCCGCTTTTGTTGCTCCAACGACATACATTAGATTTTCAGAATTCTCCCAAGACTTAGACACCTTAAGCACTTCCTTGTATAACTGGTTATTATTAACACTTAGCGTTTGAAAATCGAAAGCACCTTGATTGGAGGTTAATGCTAAAAGTATGGTGTGCTTATCTTTAAATGCTAAAAATGGTTCCACAGAATCTTTACCCATATACGGTGCCACAGTAACGCTATCAAAACCTAAATCATCAAAAAAGGCTTTGGCATACATGGTACTTGTATTACCAATATCTCCTCGTTTTGCATCGGCAATAGTAAATATTTCTGGATAGTTTTTGTTTAGGTAATTAATCGTCTTTTCTAGAGCTTGCCATCCTTTTATACCATAAGCTTCATAAAAAGCAGTGTTGAGTTTATAAGCTACACACAAATGATGTGTTGCATCTATAATTGCTTTATTAAATGCAAAAATAGGATCACTATCCACAAGTAAATACTTTGGAATTTTATTTAAATCTACATCCAAACCAATGCATAGAAAGGATTGCTTTTTTTTGATTTGGTTTATTAGTTGTTGTGTTGTCATTATATAAAAAAAGCCTCAAAAAGAGGCTTGAAATTTAAATTACATCATCATTAGCCTTTAATAACTCAGTATTTTCAGCTAACATTAATTCGTCTATTATTTTTTGAATATCACCGTTAATAATATTCGATAAATCGTAAAGTGTTAATCCTATCCTGTGATCAGTGACACGACCTTGAGGATAATTATATGTTCTAATTTTAGCACTTCTGTCGCCCGAGCTTACCATACTTTTTCTCTTTTCAGAATCTGCGGCTTGCTGCTTGGCTAACTCTAAATCGTATAAACGAGAACGTAATACTTTTAATGCTTTTTCTAAGTTTTTGTGAGATGATTTTTGGTCTTGACAACTCACTATCATTCCAGTAGGTTCGTGATGTAGTTTAATTGCAGAATATGTTGTGTTCACTGATTGTCCACCAGGACCAGTAGACGTTGTACGCTCAATACGCACTTCTGTCATATCCAGTTCATAATCAAATTCTTCTGCTTCAGGTAAAACCATTACTGTTGCTGCACTTGTATGTACACGACCTTGTGTTTCCGTCTGTGGAACTCGTTGCACACGATGTACGCCTGCCTCGAACTTCATAGTTCCGTAAACATCTTCTCCTGAAACTTCGAAAATTATTTCTTTAAAACCACCCGAAGTTCCGTCACTAGTACTTACAATATCAACACGCCAGCCTTTATCACTACAATATTTACTATACATACGGTACAAATCACCAGCAAAAATACTAGCCTCATCACCACCTGTTCCTGCTCTGACTTCTACAACAACATTTTTAGCGTCATCTGGATCTTTAGGAATTAGCATAAAACGGATTTCTTCTTCGAGTTTGTCAATAGTTTCCTTAGCTTCTTCTTGTTGCATTTTAGCCATGTCAACCATTTCTGCATCAGAACCATCTGCTATAATTTCTTCGGCTTCAGAAATATTATCTAAAGCCTCTTTATAAACAACACCTTTGTCAACAATTAACTTAAGATCTTTGTACTCTTTCATCAGCTTTGTATATCGCTTCTGATCTGATATAATATCTGGCTGAATAATGAGGTCATTAACCTCATCAAAACGTTGCTTAATTATCTGTAATTTCTCTAACATTTATCATCAAAATTGTGGGATAAAAATACGATAATTATTCAATTTTACTTGGTGTTTACAGATGACATATTAACAACTAAAAATAAATAATTATAATATGCGTTAACAAATCTACATGCATCGTCTCCTAGCTATACTTGCATTTTATAAACCGTTTGTAACTTGGTCTTTTATTACAAATATTATTGTTGCATTTATAAGTGCACAAATAATCCCTGGAATAATCACTAAATTATTTCTTACGGTCTTTGCATGGTATTATGTTCACGAAACTAATCAACGAAGAAAATTGACCTTTTATAAAAATTTGGGGATTTCACCGTTAAAGCTATTTTCAATTTTATTTATATTAGACATTATATTTACCGTCATCTTCCTTATTATATTCAGGGAATTTACATAATATTTTTACTAAACGCGGTAACCAAACAATGAATTAAGCTAAAAAAAATAAAGAAATTTGATAAATGAATTAAAACTACTCTAATGCTATTTGAACTCGATAATGTAGAACTTTACTTTAAGAACAAACGTATCCTAAACGGTATTTATCTAAAAGCAGAAACTGGAAAAGTGACTGGTATTTTGGGTAGAAATGGTTGCGGAAAAACGAGTCTTTTAGATATTGCGTTTGGTAATCTAAAGCCAAAATACAAGCTCATTAGAATTGATAGCAAACCCCTTTTAAAGCCACTGTACAAAACAGGCTTTGTTAAATACCTACCACAATATGATTCCGCTCCTAAAGATTTTAAGCTTTACAGACTTTTCAAGGTGTTTGAGTTAAACTGGGATACTTTCTCTGAACGATTTGAAGAATTTTTAATTTATAAAAATTATAAATTTGGTAATCTTTCTGGTGGTCAACGTCGATTTATTGAAACCTATATCATCCTTAAAACTAAAAACGAAATAGTGTTTTTAGATGAACCTTTTAATGGTATTTCGCCATTGATGATAGAAGGTGTCAAAGCATTGATTACTGAAGAAAAAATAAAAAAAATATTAGTTGTAACAGATCACAAATATGAAGATGTTATCAATATATCTGACAACCTTTACCTTTTAAATAACGGCACTACAAAACTAATTAATAAGTTTAGTGAACTTGAGGATTATGGATATTTAAGTGAGAATCAAATACCTATATAACATTTATTTTTCTTTTCCGAAATCTTCTAAATTAACAATAAAACCAACTCCTAAAAGCTGCTTCCACTGTAGTTTAGGACCTTCAACAACTATTATTTCGTTTGTAATCTCATTTCGTATTAATTCAGTTTTAATATCATCGTCATATCTTAGATGAGAACCAAAAATAGCACTTACATACTTGTTAACCTTAAAGTCGAAGTTGATTTCCCATTCTAAATCTATATTTCCAAAATTGTTTAAATAGTCTGAGTAAAGTCTTATTAAACTATTTAACATAATGTTTTCAAATACTTCATTTTGATACTGGTTAGTCAGTAAAAAACCAAATTCTGATCTCACAGTATCGCCTTCTTTTATGATATTTCCGTCCATATCAAAAATTGCTGGATTAACTCCAAATGCTCCAGAATTTGCTAAGTTTTTATCTAGTACAAAAGTTGTCTTAAGGGTTAAAGGAGATGCGTAAAAAGATAATTTTTCTATATGTCTCCCATACTCTAGACCAGCACCCATAAATAGATAGGCTGGCGCCATAAAGCGAGATATTGGTTCTTCGTCTGGGTTATTGTATCCATCAGCGAACTGCGTATTAAAACTAAACCTAGTAGAATAAAACCAATTACTATTTTCATTTTTCTCATAACCAAAATTGGAAATAATAGATATAGCATCCTCTGTTTTGCGCAAAGGCTCACTTTCTTGCTTATTTACACCGTATCTGATGAATAAATTTGAATTCCAAAAAAGCTTTTCGGACTTATAATTAGCCTGAACTTTGCCATTAAATATTGCAGAAATCGAATTAGCGCCACCCGCATTCCAATTATTAAAAGATACTTGATTAAAATAAAGTCCTATCTCTTCAAGAGTTTTCCAACCATAATCTTTGGTCTTATTCTCTAAAGGATTCAAAAAAAGATCACTTGGTTGTGCAAACACACATTCACCAAATAACAAAACAGCTATAAGCAATACTAAAGAATCTTTCATATTAATCTCTAGTATTTATATGTTCCGTATTCGCTTTTTATAGTAAGCTGCTTTTTATTTGAAGCTTCAACACGACCTATGATTTTAGCGTCAACATTAAAAGACTTTGAAATACTTATAATCTCTTCAGCAACTTCTTGCTTTACATATAATTCCATACGATGACCACAATTAAAGACTTGGTACATTTCTTTCCAATCCGTTTTTGATTGCTCTTGTATCAATGTGAATAAAGGTGGAATTTGGAACATATTATCCTTGACTATATGAAGATTATCAATAAAATGAAGAATCTTGGTTTGTGCTCCACCACTACAATGAACCATACCATGGATAGTATCATTGTTATATTTATTTAAAATTTCTTTTATAATTGGTGCGTAAGTACGTGTTGGAGATAACACTAATTTACCTGCGTCTATTGGTGAATTCTGAACTCTGTCATTTAGTTTGGTTTGTCCAGAATAAACTAAGTCTTCAGGTACAGCAGCATCAAAACTTTCGGGATATTTATCTGCCAAATATTTAGAAAAAACATCATGTCTAGCAGAAGTCAATCCGTTACTTCCCATTCCTCCATTGTATTCAGTCTCGTAGGAAGCTTGACCAAAAGATTCTAAACCTACAATCACATCACCTTCAGAAATATTAGCGTTGTCAATAACTTGACTTCGCTTCATCCTAGCTGTAACAGTAGAATCAACTATAATTGTGCGAACTAAATCTCCAACGTCAGCCGTTTCACCACCTGTAGAATGAATTGTAACTCCAAAAGATTTTAAATCCTCGATTAACTCTTCAGTGCCATTGATAATTGCGGAAATAACTTCACCAGGTATTAGGTTTTTATTTCTACCAATTGTTGAAGACAACATGATATTATCTGTAGCACCAACACAAAGCAAATCGTCGATATTCATTATCAGAGCATCTTGGGCAATGCCTTTCCACACTGAAACATCTCCAGTCTCTTTCCAATACATATAAGCCAATGAAGATTTTGTACCTGCACCATCTGCATGCATAATCAAACAATAGTCTTCGTCATTTGTCAAGTAATCGGGTACTATTTTACAAAATGCCTTAGGAAATAGACCTTTGTCTATATTTTTTATAGCGTTATGTACATCTTCTTTTGAAGCAGAAACACCTCTTCGCGAATATCTTTTACTAATATCTTGACTCATTAGTTTAACACTTATTAAAAATTTCTCCAAAATTAATTAAATGATTTTAAAGAGATAAGAAAAGATAAAATTAAAAACGAAAACCTTGTAGTTAATAAATTAGGGGTTGATGTTAATAAGAATTTCATAAAAACACTTAAAACAAAGCCTCTTTTGACTGTGAAAAAATGAAAAAAAATTATCTTTGGCTTTTCAGTAAATTTAACACAACACAAAATGAGCAAATCCAAGTTAGAGTATATTTGGTTAGATGGTTACAAACCAACACAAAACATGAGAAGTAAGACTAAAGTTGAAAATGACTTTAGTGGTAAGTTAGAAGATTGTCCCATATGGTCTTTTGATGGCTCTTCAACAAAGCAAGCATCTGGTGGTGCATCAGATTGTTTATTAAAACCTGTTGCAATATACCCAGATCCCGCAAGAGAAAATGGATATTTGGTAATGACTGAAGTCTTAAATGCAGATGGAACTCCTCACGAATCTAATGGTCGTGCTACTATTGATGATGATGATAACGATTTTTGGTTTGGTTTTGAGCAAGAATACTTTATAATGGATAAGGAAACACAATTACCACTTGGATTTCCTATTGGTGGTTATCCTGGACCTCAAGGTATGTATTACTGTTCTGTTGGAGGAAGACACACACACGGAAGAAATTTCGTAGAAGAACATGCTGATTTATGTATCGCTGCAGGCCTAAATTTTGAAGGTATCAATCAAGAAGTAGCTTCTGGACAATGGGAATATCAATTATTTGCTCAAGGTGCTAAAAAAGCGGGTGACGAAATATGGGTATCACGTTACTTATTAGATCGTTTAACGGAACAATATGGGTACTACATAGAATATCACCCAAAACCAGTAAAAGGAGATTGGAATGGTTCTGGTATGCATGCTAATTTCTCTAATACAGTTTTAAGAACTTGCGGTTCTCAAGAAACTTACGAGCAAATTTGTGAAGCATTCAGACCTGTTGTTAAAGAACATATGGCTGTTTATGGTGAATTTAACGATGAACGTCTAACTGGTGATCACGAAACTGCTCATGTAGATGACTTTAGCTACGGTATTTCTGATAGAGGTGCGTCAATCCGTATCCCTATAATTACTGTAGAAAAAGGCTGGAAAGGTTGGTTAGAAGACAGAAGACCTGCTTCTAATGGTGATCCTTATAAAATTGCTGGACGAATTGTAAAAACTGTAAAATCAGCAAATATTTCTTAGTTAGAAATTAT
Organism: uncultured Winogradskyella sp.; assembly: GCA_905480385.1. GTDB lineage: Bacteria > Bacteroidota > Bacteroidia > Flavobacteriales > Flavobacteriaceae > Winogradskyella. Next base: position 4,343 of record CAJQQC010000145.1, on the reverse strand, counting down.
TAAATATAAAAAAGCACCTCAATTGAGGTGCTTTTTTATTTGATATAACTTTAGATTAACTGAATGCAAAACCTATAAAGACAAGGTAAGCTACAAAAAGCAAGAGCCCTTTTTTACGACCTATTGAAAAACGTTTTCCTAAGAAAACTAATGGAATCAAAACAGCAGCAAAACCTATCATCCAAAAAATGTTTGTTGATAATATTTTAGGGGATTCTACTGCAATAGGTTTGATTATAGCTGTTAAACCTAGCACTGAAGCTATATTAAAAATATTAGAACCAATTAAATTACCTAACGAAAGTGCTTTCTCTTTCTTTAATGCTGCTATAACCGATGCTGCTAATTCCGGTACACTTGTACCAATAGCTATTACTGTTACTGAGATGGCATAGTCACTAATACCGATAGCTTTTGCCAAGCCTTTTGAGCCATCTACTAACCACTCTGAACCAAAATATAGTCCGGCCGCACCTATAATAAGCCATATTACAATTTTAAAATTTGAGACTAGTGCTAGCCTTTCATCTACTTCCTCTACAATGTTTGCCTTTGTTTTCTTTCGAGAATCTCTAATTAATAAAAACAAAAACATAACTAAAGCAGTAAATAAGATGACACCTTCTAGCCCAGAAAGCATATGGTCATTACTCAAAAAGAAATACAAAGCAAATGACATAAACATTAGCATTGGCCAGTTAAGCTTATAAAATTCTCTATCAATATTTAATGGAGAAATTATCGCAGTAATAGCTAAAACCAGGCCAATATTTGCAATATTTGAGCCTATAACATTTCCTAAAGCAATATCACTCACGCCATCTAAAGCAGCTTGTAAACTTACTAACAACTCAGGCGCCGATGTTGCAAAAGATACAATAGTCATACCTATAACAAGCTTAGAAAGTTTGAGTTTAAAAGACAGTCCTACTGATGCTCTTATCAAAAATTCTCCACCAATAACAAGTAAAACTAATCCTAATATTATGAGTAATAGGTTCATTTAAATTCAGTTTTTGCGAAGATAGTATTTCCTTTTCAACTATATCTTCTATTCTATTTGAAAGCTTAAAAATCAACTTTTTCGTTAAAAACTATAAAAGTTTCTTTATCGGATAAAAGGGAGATAAATCAAGTAATTGTTTCAAAAAAGACAATGGGATTCCAAGAATAAAAGTCGGATCAGAAGACAACTCACTGATTACTGTTTCAAGTTTATAATAAAAAAAGTCTCAAAAGTTGTTCAATCTTTTTTTTTCTATTTAATAACCAATCGTTTTGTCTCTATCTGATTACCATCCATAAACTTTATTATGTATAAACCTGAAGACAAATTAATAGCAACACTATTTGACGAATCTGGATTTATTGTTTTAATTTTTCTTCCTTCAAGAGATAAAACCTCGATTTTTGTTGAAGACGTTAAACCTTCAAATATCAATATATTATCTGCAGGATTTGGGTAAAATGTAAAACGATTTAACTCACTATTATCACTACTCAAAGCACCATTGTAAACCATTCCAACTTTATCTCCCCATATGTAATCTACTAAATCCGGTAGATCAATAAGTGGATTTCGGTTACGTTGCCACTCATAAACAATGTTATTTCTATTCATTTCGTAATCATCGGGAATATCATCCTGATGCCATTGTAATAGTGTTGCTAAATCACCTAATTGACCATCATAAGTATCTCCTGACGATGTCGGAAAACCGTTAACTATTTGTAAACCATTATATCTTAGTTCCAAAAACAAAACACCACGTGCCACATCGCCTCGAAAACTTATACCTATCCCATTTGCCGGGTCTACATTTGCTGGTCCGTTATACTGACCAATACCAGATGTAGTTACAAAGTCATTGCTATAATGCCTATTACTTCTTCGAGAGTTTTCACCAGCATCTGCAGCTCTTAAGGCATGCGCATCAGAATTAGCATGACGTGTAGAATCTGCATTGGTTGTAATAAACGTATTTATACCAGTAGCAATATCATCAAAATCATCCCAATCACTAAAATCTCCACGTGACCTTGGAAAGGTATGTTCTCTATTCCATTTACCTGAACTACTTCCAGAATTCTGTTGATCAAGTTTTGAGCGTCCTTCTTCAGAATATACCAACCAAACTTGGTTAGGATTCTCAGGATTTTGGTCAGCCATTTTTAAAACATTAAATATATCTGCATAACTATGTGTTCTAACCATAGTAGGATCTGCAATAATATCCTGAACGGCATCTCTTAAATCCTGACCTGATTTTCCGTTTAAACTACTATAATACCCAGCCGGTTGTGTACTCGTAACCTGGTCATAAGATGGCATAAACGGTGTTCCCCATGCTGCAATAGTAAAATCGTTATCAACAACCCTTACTTTGAAAAAATTATTTGAAGCAATAATGGGTTCTACTAAATTCAAAAACTCAATCTCTAACTCTTCATCACCCTCATCGCTTATATCATCTAAAAGTTCTATGTTAGTGCTTGCCGTGTTTTGTCCACTAGGAATTGTAATTGATATAGAACCAGAATAATCACCGGTTGTAAAAGTTCCGTTTGACAAAGAAATATCAAAATTTAAATCAGAAGTTACATTTTGATCAGCGGTGAAGGTGATACTGAAACTTTCACCTTCATTATATTCTGTGGCTAACGTTGATATTTCTATAGCATTAAATATGATTCCACTGCCATCATTTGTCTGTCTAGGTGATGGCGACCCAACAAAATAAGAACCATCTGTATCTCTTTGGATTGAATTAGAATTATTTCCAGAGCCTTCATTTATTTGTTGTAAATCCGAAAATCTTGGATCTTCTCTAAAGATATTTAGTAATCCCTCATCGTCAGAATCTGAAGTATCGTATACTAAAACATCTACAAGATTTATAATTGTTGCCAAAGTTCCATCCGGAAAATCATCAGGCACGCCACTATAAATTGCAACCGCATCTGCACCATTTTGAATTGTGTTTCCTGAAATCAAAAGTTGAGGAAAAGGAGTTACACTTGTACTACCAATAGTTAATAAACCATTACCATCTGTTACAGCACCATCTAAATCAACCAGAAAATAACTAGAATCATTTCCACTAGAAGAACCATTAAAGAAAACGAGTACTCTATTAGATATTACTTCGTTTGGTGTAGGTGATTTTATTTCAATAAACTCCAAATCTTCAGATATTGAAGAATCACAATCTAGCTCATTAATGACTAAATCTTGAGACCACCCAAAAGAAAATGATAGAAGAAATATATAAAGTGTAAAATTTTTCATGCTAATATTTTTTTCAAAGATACACCTTATACTATGGTTTTGTACTAAAAAAAATAATGAAATAAACAATTAATAATATCGTGTTGATTCGTCTATTTAAAAATTAAAAAAAAGATGAAAACCAATAAAACCAGCCTTTTTAGTAAAAATTGGCCCTTGCTTTTTAAAAACATATTTAAAAACACCCTACAATTATTATAAATTATAACTATAAAATTAATTTGTTATTTCATTTAATAACTTTTACAAAGGCAAGTCACAATAAAATATAATCATTTATATTTTTTTACTTACAATTTAATATGCAAATACATTAATTCTATAACAATCATTTGGTAAAAGACAATTAGGCTATATATATTGAAAACTCAATCAAGAAATTGTAGTAAAATATTAACCTTTTAAAACATTAAAAACATGCTAACTATTGTAAAAGTAATTGTAGAAGTTATCTTCTCAATTTAAAAATCGAGCCAACCAATTAAAAAACAATCAATCAAAAAAACTTAGCCTTTAGCTAAGTTTTCTTTTTTTAGATATATTTGAAGACTAATACTATTATGAAGAAAACAGTTTTTAAATTTTTAGCTAAAGTCAATAAAGCAGTGTTACCATCTTACACTAAAAGAAGGCTTGACCTCACAAAAGCAACTAAAATACAATTAGCAATTTTTGGATGGCGGTTGTATGTGACTAAAAATGCATTGGATTAAGATCTGTTGAACACCCCAAATTTTTCTTTTTTAGCTTGCTGACAACAATATATTGTCAAATGAAGTTTTAAGATGATTCTGTTTAAGAAAATCTAAAACAGAAAAAATACTTTTAAACAGTGTATACCTCTTTGCTGGTTGTTGTTTTAGTTCTTTTTTAAGGGCTAGAATGACGTCTTTACTATTAAAAACTACGGATATCACCTCATTTACATTTAAGTTCTCGCTATTAACAGAATCTGAATCAATAAAACCTAAATGATCTAAATTATAGTTACTATACATAAAACAAGCCCCAGCTCTTTTTGAAGTCTCAAGAGAACTTTTCTTTTTAATTTCAA
>CAJQQC010000144.1 GCA_905480385.1 uncultured Winogradskyella sp. | reverse complement strand
GGTATTGAAGGTTGGAACGATGCTTCTGAAACATTTAATGTCACTTTAGAATTAGTACGTCGTGGTTATTCTGAAGACCAAATCGAGCAATTGTGGTCAGGTAATTTATTACGTGTTTTGGATGAGTGTCAGGCTGTTGCTGAGGGTTTGAAATAGAATTTATTATTTAGTAACTCTAACCATTTAACAATGCGTCTAAATATGAGTATGTACGTGAATTAAGGGCAATATAAATAATAGCAATTATAATAATTGCTATTATAGTCCATTTTAATAGCCAAAAGAAAATATCTATTAATTTTTTAAAAATAGGTTTCATTAATACGCCAATAATCCTTTCAACTCCGCCTCAAAACGACCTTTAGACAAATACTGTTTCTCTAACTCAGCATCAAAAGGAATTGGTGTCTCCAAACTAGCAACACGCTTTACTGGTGCGTCTAAATACTCAAAGCATTCTTCCATAAGCATAGCAGACAAATCACTAGCAATACCACCAAACATAGAGTCTTCTTGGAGTACAATAGCTTTATTTGTTTTCTTTACAGAAGCAATTATAGCATCTTTATCTAAAGGCTGTAATGAACGTAAATCAATTAAATCCGCTGATATTTCAGGATTATTATCCAAAGTTTCTAGAGCCCAATGAACACCAGCGCCATAAGTAATAATAGTGATGTCATTACCTCCTTTAAGTAATGATGCTTTACCTAACGGCAAAGTGTAATAATCGGTAGGCACTTCTTCTCGTATACTTCTGTATAATGCTTTATGTTCAAAAAATAGTACAGGATTTGGGTCATTAATAGCAGTAGCTAATAAACCCTTAGCATCTTCAGGAAATGCAGGATAAACAACCTTTAATCCTGGAGTTTTAGTAAACCAAGCTTCATTTGTTTGCGAGTGAAAAGGACCTGCTGCAACACCTGCACCACAAGGCATTCGCACAACTACATCGGCAGCTTGATGCCAACGGTAATGAGATTTTGCTAAATAATTGACTATTGGATTAAAACCAGAACTCACAAAATCAGCAAACTGCATTTCGACAACTGCTTTCATACCAGCAATAGATAATCCCATTGCGGCTTCAACAATAGCAGATTCACAGATAGGTGTATTTCGTACACGGTCTTTACCAAATTGTTTTAAAAAACCATCAGTGATTTTAAAAACACCACCATATTCAGCAATATCTTGACCCATAATTACAAGGTCATCATGACGCTCCATAGACTGCTTCAAACCTTCTGAAATGGCATCAATTAAACGTAACTCTTGAGTTTCATTATTTGGTTTAACTTCTTGATATACAAATAATTCATATACATCATTTAACTCTACAGTTAAATTAGGAATTATATTTTCTTCAGCATAAGCTTCATCTAAAGCTTCGTTAATATCGTGTATTATAGCTTCTTTAAATTGTACTTCTTTTTCCTCTGTTAGAACACCAAGAGTTTTTAAATATTCTTGATAGTTTTCTATAGGGTCTTTAGCTGCCCAATAATCCATTAATTCTTGTGGAACATATTTTGTGCCGCTAGCTTCTTCATGACCTCGCATTCTAAACGTTTTAAATTCCAGAAGTATTGGTCTTGGTTTTTTACGAATGCTTTCGGCTAATTTTGATACTTTAGTATAGACTTCAATAATATTATTTCCATCAATAATATGAGATTCTATACCATAACCTATACCTCTATCTGCAATATGCTCGCAATTATACTGTTCTGATGTTGGTGTCGATAAACCGTAACCATTATTTTCGATACAAAATAAAACTGGTAATTGCCATACAGAAGCTACATTTAGTGCTTCATGAAAATCACCTTCGCTTGTCCCACCTTCACCTGTAAAAACAGCAGTAACTTTATTTTTTGCTTGTAATATATTTGCTAATGCAATACCATCTGCAACACCCAATTGGGGTCCTAAGTGTGATATCATCCCAACAATATTGTAGTCTTGCGTACCAAAGTGGAAAGAACGGTCACGACCTTTAGTAAAACCACTTGCTTTTCCTTGCCATTGACAAAACAAACGAAATAAAGGAATTTCACGAGTTGTAAACACACCCAAATTACGATGCATTGGTAATATATATTCTTTATTATTTAAAGCCATAGTCACACCAACAGAAATAGCTTCTTGGCCGATACCAGAAAACCATTTAGAGATTTTACCTTGACGCAATAAAATAAGCATCTTTTCCTCTATCAAGCGAGGGCGTAGCATGTTGTAATAGAGTTGTATAAGTTTTTCTTCGCTTAATGATGCTCTATCAAAACTTAAAGGTTTTAATGTTGGATTAGACATGCAATATTTAATTATTTAGTCAATCAAATGTAATTAAAATTGATAGAAATAATAACTTATAATTAATCAATTTTGTTTTATTAAAGCAGCTGTATTTATTGGGTTTTGATTAGATTTGTATATACTAAATACAAATTACTACATAACATGGACAGAATACCAAGTGTGGACCTCAAGGATTTTTTATCAGATGATCCAAATAGAAAACAAAAGTTTATTTTCGAAATAGGAAAAGCGTACGAAGATATTGGATTTGTTGCTTTAAAAGGACATTTTTTAGATGATGAGTTGGTCGATAATCTTTACGGAGAAATAAAAAACTTTTTTGATTTACCTGTTGAAAAGAAACGTGAATACGAAATTGAAGGTATTGGTGGACAACGCGGTTATATTTCTTTTGGTAAAGAAAGTGCAAAAGGTAAAAAGGAAGGTGACTTGAAAGAGTTTTGGCACTTTGGACAGTATGTTGAAGATGATGAAGAAAGGCGTAAAGAATATCCAGAAAATGTTGAAGTTAAAGAACTACCTGGATTTAATAAAGTTGGTAAACAAACCTATGCTAAACTTGAAGAAACCGCCAAATATGTTTTACGTGCCTTAGCTTTATTTGTAGGACTTGAAGAAACTTATTTTGACAACTATATTCATAACGGTAATTCAATCTTAAGACCTATCCATTACCCACCTATTCTTGAAGAACCAGAAAATGCAGTAAGAGCTGCAGCTCATGGAGATATTAACCTTATCACGCTTTTAATGGGTGCTCAAGGCCGTGGATTGCAAGTTCAAAACCACGATGGCGAATGGCTAGATGCTATAGCAGAACCTGATGAATTAATGATTAATGTTGGTGACATGCTATCTAGACATACAAATAACAAATTAAAGTCAACAATTCATCGTGTGGTTAATCCACCAAGAGAATTGTGGGGAACGTCGCGTTACTCAATTCCATTTTTTATGCATCCAATAAGTGAAATGAAATTGGATGTATTAGAAAGTTGTATAGATGAAGATAATCCTAAGCAGTTTGAAGATATAACAGCTGGTGAGTTTTTAAATGAGCGCTTAATAGAGTTAGGTCTTAAAAAGTAATTACTTAGTTAAATTATGGATTTACAAGACCAATTAAAAAATCTATTTCCAGACCATTCAACAGAAGTTTCAGAAAATGAGATTTACCAGAAATCTGAAATTTGGCTGCAAGATGACCCTATTATTTGTAAGTATGAAAAACGAAAGGGTAAACCTATCACTATTCTAGAAGGTTATACTGGCGCTACAGAAGACTTTAAAAAATTAACAAAAGAACTCAAACAAAAATTGAGTGTTGGTGGTAGTTTTAAATATGATAGAATAATTATCCAAGGAGATTATCGTGATAAAATTATGACAATACTTAAAGAGAAAGGCTTTAATGTGAAACGTGTTGGCGGTTAATTTATGAATAAGAATTGTTTACACATTAGCAATGGTGATAGCCTAACTGATTATCTTAGAGAGCTTGACTTAAAAGGCGATATCCTAACATGGCGTGAAATGCTTTGCGAAGGACCAACAGTTCCATTTATCGATTCTGAAGAGTTTTACAGTATCCGAAGAAACTTCCTTAATGAATATTATGATATCAGACTATCTGATTATAATTTAGAAGAAACCATTGAGATACTAAATAATGTTGATGATTATAACGAGATAAACTTATGGTTTGAATATGATTTATTCTGTCATATAAACTTAATAGCAGTTATCAGTTTATTGCATCAAAAAGAAATCAATAAACCACTTTATCTTATTTGCAGTGGACGTGTCAAAGGCGAAAAAGACTTAAAAGGCATAGCAGAATTAAGCTCAGCACAATTGACAGCACATTATAAAAATCGAATACTATTAACAAAAGAAGACATCAGTTTGGCAGTCGCTTTGTGGAGAACCTATTGCGGTAAAGATCACAATATTTTCAAACCATACATTACTCAAAATTCAAATTTTAAATATTTGACAAATTGTTTAAAAGCACACTTAAAACGTTTTCCAAATCAAAAAACCGGACTTTGTACAATTGAAGAAAATATTTTGAAACTTATCAATGAAAAAGACATTAAATCCGAACATCACTTATTAGGCTATTGTCTTAATTATCAAGGCTACTATGGCTTTGGAGATATACAGTTTAGAAGAATGGTGAGCAATTTATCAGACTTTTTCAATACATCCGATGATAAGTTAAAGCTTACCAGGAAAGGACATGAAGCACTTTTAGGTGAGCATAATTTTAGCAAAGAAATAGATAACACTATTGTTTTTGGTGGAATAAAGAGAAATGACTACCAGTTTAGTATTGCTGAAAATAAACTTATAAAAACCACGCCTAATGTCGATTAAGAATTCTGAGCTTATATTAAACCCTGATGGTAGTGTCTATCACCTAAATCTGAA
>CAJQQC010000143.1 GCA_905480385.1 uncultured Winogradskyella sp. | reverse complement strand
ATTTTTTTCATTACCAAAGCACCAGTAGTTAACTCAGCTGCCATTCCTTGCACTGCCCAAAACATAGATTTAAATGGGTTTTGATTTATCCAACGATGCTTAACCTTTACGGTACATTTATTATCATCTAAATATGTTGTTCTTACTCCTGTAAAATACGCTGCAGGTAGCTTAAACATTAAAAAACTATTGAGTTTGTTTGGTGATATATTCATAGGTTTTATGTCAAATTTTGAATAAAAATAAGTCAAAAATTCAATTCCAGCTAATGTTAATAAAATGTTAATTTTTAGTACTATGCGTTACATAATACCTTTCAAAAGACATATATTTGTATAAGCAACTATTATATACTTTTAAATTATGACTTCAAATCACCATAAAAATATTGCCACTTTTATACATTTGTCGACCTTTTCAAGGTTTTTAATTCCGTTCGGAAATTTTATTGGACCTATAGTATTATGGGTAGCAAACAAAGAAAAATCGGAATTTGTCGATAAGCATGGAAAGCAGGCTATAAATTTTCAAATAAGTATCTTACTATATGCACTTATTATTGGTACAATTAGTATTCCTTTTTTCATATTTAAAGTTTTTAATGGTATTGACTTCATTGATTTCAACGGTTTTTATGACTTTCATATCAATATTGGCAGACCTTCACCTTTACTTTATATTACAGGCGGTTTAGGCATTTTAGCTTTTCTAGGCTTCCTCATTGAATTGGCATTAATTGTAAAGGCAAGTCTATCGGCAAGAGATGGTAAAGAATATCAATATCCATTTACAATGAAATTTTTAAAATAATTTATGCTGAATTCATTTCAGTATTTCATCAATAAATCAATCAAAAAATGAACAGTTTATTAAATCTTAATCTCATAAAAATATGAAGATAGAAAACACAAAAGCACAAATGCGTAAAGGTGTTTTAGAATACTGTATTTTGTCTATTCTTAAGGATGAATACGCCTATGTTGCAGAAATTCTGAGAACACTTAAAGACGCAAAAATGCTTGTTGTAGAAGGAACTATATATCCACTATTAACAAGATTAAAAAATGCAGGACTTCTTAATTATCGTTGGGAAGAGTCTACCTCTGGACCACCAAGAAAATATTATGGTCTTACAGAAACAGGAAAATTATTCCTCAAAGAGTTAAACACTACTTGGAGTGAATTACAAAATGCAGTTAACCTAGTCACAAGTACAAAAACAACAAAAAAATGAATAAAACAGTCAATATAAATTTAGCAGGGGTATTCTTCCATATAGACGAAGACGCATATCTTAAGTTATCGCGCTATCTTGAGGCTATAAAACGTTCATTTACAGACTCTCAAGGTCGTTCAGAAATTATAGCAGATATAGAAGCTCGAATCGCAGAACTTTTTAGTGAGCGCATACAAAACGAAAAACAAGTTGTGGGTACTAAACTTGTTGACGAAGTAATAACTATCATGGGACAGCCTGAAGATTATTTGGTTGATGATGAGATTTTTGAAGACGAACCACAATATAAAAAGCAAACTAAAACTGGCCCTAGCAAAACTTTGTTTAGAGATACTGATAACTCTTATGTTGGTGGTGTTGCTTCAGGATTTAGTCATTATTTAGGTATAGATATGGTTTGGGTGCGTTTGTTATGGGTGTTATTTACATTCCTATCTGGAGGAACATTTATAATCATATATCTGATTTGCTGGGCTTTAATACCTGAAGCTACAACAACTGCAGAAAAGCTAACCATGACGGGAGAAGCTGTAAATATCAGTAATATCGAAAAAAAAATTAAAGACGGTTTTGATACGGTATCTGACAAAATTAAAAATGTAGATTTCAAAAAACATGGTGATAACCTTAAAGAAGGTTTTGAGAATGTTGCCGATAATATCTCAGAAACTGTAAAAAGTGTTGATTTTGATAAGCAAAGTCATAACCTTAAAAACAAGTCACGAAACTTTTTTGAAACTATTGGCGACATCGTTATGTTCTTTCTTAAGATTTTTGCGAAATTCTTTGGGATTATAATGATTATTGTTGGCGTGAGTACATTAATAGGACTACTCGTAGGTTTATTTACAGTAGGTGTTACAGATATTATTCATTTTCCGGGCATGGACTTTTTAGAAATAGGTAACGCTGCTAATATTCCTATTTGGTTAATGTCACTATTGTTATTCTTTGCTATAGGAATTCCTTTTTTCTTTTTATTCTATTTAGGCTTAAAAATCTTAGTTAACAATTTAAAATCTATTGGAAATCCTGCAAAATTCACATTATTAGGATTATGGATTATTTCAATTTTAGGGTTAATAGTTACGGGAATTAAGCAAGCTTCGGAGCATGCTTTTGATGCAGAAACTGTTTCAAAAAAAGAGTTGAATATTACAGCTAGTGATACTTTAAAAATTAGCGTTGCTGGATACGACCGTTATGATAATTACTATTATAGAAACCATAATAATTTTAAACTAATTGAAGACGATGAAGGTCGGAAAATTGTATCAAATGACATAAAACTCATTGTATATTCAACAACAGATTCTGTTGCAAAAATATCTATAGTCAAAGAAGCAAGCGGAAGCAGTTACAGAGTAGCTAAAGAACGTGCTGAGAACATTAATTACAGCTATGGATTTGATAATAAAGAATTAAAACTTGAGGTCTACCATACCACAGATGTAGATAATAAATACAGTGAACAACAAGTCCGTATTATTATTTATATGCCTGAAGGCAGTATACTTATGGTCGACAAAGATTTAAGTAGATACATCAGAAGAACATATAGAAGTTATAATAGTATTATATATAACACTAACAACGGTAAGTATCTAAAAGTAAAACAAAATGAAGTTGAATGTTTGGACTGTGATGATGTAGACGAAAAAGAAACAAGAAACATAAATAATAGCGGGAAAACTTCATTAAAAATTAATGTAGACGAAGGCCTTGTTCTTAAATCAGGAGATAGTGTAAAACTAAAAATAAACTCTGATGGTATTAAAGCCAATGGTTCCGAAGTACAAGTAAGAATTGATGATGAAAATGGCGTAGAAATAAAATCAAAAAACGATAATTAACAATTCATACCAATCAATCAACAGTTCAGATATTTAAAATTTTAACACTCAATGATTTTTTAAATATTTGAACTGTAATTAAAAAATAAATATTCAATCAAAAAACGAACAATCATGAGTACACTAGCAAAGATTATCACAGCAACTATTGTAGGTATTTTAATGACCTCTTGTAACTTTGATATTAACCTTGGGTCAGGAGTGTCTGGAGACGGAAATGTAGTTACAGAAACAAGAAAATCGTTTGATTTTGTTGGTTACTGAATCTGTAGGCATTCTGCAAATTGCAACATAATATCTCTAGTTAATCGTCCTCGATTCCAATTGTTAATTGATACAACAAATCGATTTCCTGGAAAAGATAATTCATCTGGGTATTTACCAGTATCAACAACTCCTTGACTGTCAAGAACATCAATAATTTCTGAATACCTTTTAGATTTTTTTGTGTCAATATAGAGATTATTATAAATGAGATTTACTTTATCATAGGATAGTAAATCAAAGAACGATAACGACCAATTTTTATGTTCTGCTCCGTAATAACTTGCTGTAGTTTGCCAATGTCCAACCATTTTTTTTGACCATTTTGCATATCCTCTTTGACGTGCATAATTTTTGGTTAATTTTTCTGAATAAATTGATAAAAAATTATCATTAATCGTACAAGCATCGGGCAGTGTATACAAGGCATTGTAAAACTCATCATAGGAAACTAGTCCTTCGCTACCACCTAGTTCTTTAATAATATCTTTGATTTCATCATCTGTTTTGTCAGTTGACTGAGAAAAAACTAGAAATTTTGAGTCTTTAGAAACTAAACAATAATACGTTCTTAAGATAGTACTGTTCCTTTTGGGTTGTATCGTTACTTTAAATCCAGAAAACTTTTGAAATGATGAGATATTAATTTTCAATTTATCTTCGAATTTATACTCGCCTGTATTCAAAATAAGTTCTGCAAAGTAATCTGCAATTTCGATATTTTTAAGATTATCTTTTTGAAGTGCTTTTACAGCTAGGCTATCTTTAAGTTTAATAATATCTACTGTAACTCTGTCTCCATAAAGATTGTCTTCGTAAATTACCTCTGCTAAGCACTCTGAGTTTCTGATTAAACTATTCAAATAAACTCCTCTCGGTAAATCATGCTTAATATTATCATATGCTGCTCTATATTTACTTATATTCTCCAAGGAGTCGGGTGTGTTTAAAACAAAAAAACGCTTAACAATAAAATTATCATCTTCAGGAAATTTATCAATCAAATCAAAAATCTTTGATGGTAGGTTTGGTTTAGTTGATTTAAGTCGCTTCCCCTCAGTTAAAGTATTCTCAAAGTCAAAAACTAAATTATCTTTTATTTTTTGAAAATTTATAATTCGGATTTTATCAATAGAAATAATATCTTTAAGCTCATTTTTGTATTGATTAATATCAGATATTGATAGCTCAGCACCGGACAATACCCTGTACCAATTACCATCATTGGTTTCCTCATAGAAAATATAAGAATCGATATCTTTTTGTCCCAAACGCTTCTGAATGTCTAGAGCTTTAAAATAACTTCTAACTTCTTTAATTTGAAGCGCATAAGGGGTTTGTTCATCTATTTCTTTTCCGCCACAGGAAAACAAAAATAAAGCTGTTGAAATGAAAAATAATATAAGTTTAAAACGTTTCATAAAATTAATTATATAATAAACTTAAATAAACCATATGCAATGGCATCCATAAATGAAATTTAGTTATAAGTAGACGTAGATACTTCAAAAGAAGCATCTTTAGCGGCTAAATAACGTTCCGCGTCTAAGGCTGCCATACAGCCAGTTCCAGCTGCAGTAATAGCTTGTCTGTATACATGATCTGCTGCATCTCCACTTACAAAAACGCCTTCAACATTAGTCTTACTCGTACCAGGTACTTCGTTAATAATATAACCTGTTTCATCAAGGTTTAAATAATCCTTAAAAATATCTGTATTTGGTTTATGGCCAATAGCTACAAAAAATCCTGTTGCTGGGATTTCGTGCACATCACCAGAAATATTATTCTTTACTCTTACTCCGGTAACAACTTGTCCATCACCTAAAACCTCGTCGGTTTCTGTGTTGTAAAGTATTTCTATATTTTCTGTATTCTTGACTCGATGTGCCATAATTTTTGAAGCTCTAAACTCATCACGACGCACAAGCATAGTCACTTTTTTACATAGCTTAGAAAGATAATGTGCTTCTTCACATGCTGAATCTCCTGCACCTACAATTACAGTTTCTTGATTTCTGTAAAAGAACCCATCACAAACAGCACAAGCAGAAACACCTCCACCAAGTTTTAAATATTTTTGCTCAGATGGCAATCCTAAATATTTTGCAGAAGCGCCTGTAGATATAATAATTGTATCTGCATGAATCTCTTTCTCTTCATTAATCCAGATTTTATGTAAATCACTAGAAAAATCTACTTTAGTAACCCAACCATGACGAATATCTGTTCCAAAACGCTCTGCCTGTTTTTGTAACTGTATCATCATTTCTGGACCAGTAATTCCGTCTGGATACCCTGGGAAATTTTCAACATCATTCGTTGTAGTTAATTGACCACCAGGCTGTTCTCCTTGATAAAGAACTGGAGCCATATTAGCTCTTGCTGCATAAATCGCTGCAGTGTAACCAGCTGGGCCAGAACCTATTATTAAACATTTTATTCTCTCAATTGTATCTGACATAGTTTATTCGTTAAATCAGAAACAAAAGTAGTTTTTTTACCTAATACCTTACACAGAAGTTATCAACATACACTATGAATTTATTATTAAATATCACAAGCTTTAAACAGTTTAATATTTTTCGTATCTTAATGTCATCTAACTTATCAAAAATAAATCAACATGAAATTTTTAATCCATTCATTATTACTAGTATTTTTGGTAGTCTCTTGTACAGGTAACAAACAAGGCAGTAATGCAGATAATTCCTTGACTGAAAATGTATTAGTTAATAAAGTACCTACCCTAAAAGGCACATGGGAATTGAGAGGGTTTTACAACTATAGAGACAATAAGATTGTAGATTCGTTTTCAAACAATACTATATCGAGACAAATTAAAATGTTTACAGATAGTAAAGTAATGTGGTGCAAATTAATCAAACAAGACTCAACTGAATTTTTTGGATACGGTAAATACAAAATAGAAGACGGCCAACTCGTAGAGGTATTAGATTTTGGTTCTAATTTTATGAATCAAGTTATTTCAGAGCGCAAAGAATTTAAATTTCATCTTCAATTACGTGAAGATAGCTTTGAACAAATTGAATTTGATGAAGATGGAAATAAAGTATATTCAGAAAACTACATCAGAATTGAATAACAATCATAAACATCCAATAAATTTAAGTTTTTTTGAATATTTTTAAAAAAATCAAAAAACTAATGCCGCCTTCTTAACATTTTTGCACTTTTAATTTTGATTAATGCAGTAGACCTCTTATGAATTTATTTTGAAATGCACTTTTTTAAAACATGAAAATAAAAAAAGCTCAGTTGATACTGAGCTTTTTTTGTCGGGGTGGCAGGATTCGAACCTGCGGCCTCCACGTCCCAAACGTGGCGCGATAACCGGGCTACGCTACACCCCGAATAGTTATCAATTTAGGACTGCAAATATAGATAAAATACAAAGTTTACCAACTAAGATTTCAAAACTTTTTAACCTTAACAAATAATTTAGAATACATAGCAAATTATATCTGTTAATTTGTGTAAAGAACAAATTAACATCAAAAACCAACTAACTATTTTGTCAAAAGTTCTTAATATACTAACGCTATTTTGTTTTGGGTTCTTGAGCTTTTCTCAAATCAAAGGAAAGATTGTAGATAGTCAAACTGGCGTTGCAATTACAAATGTATCAATAAGATCAGACGATAATAAAATTCAAATTTTTTCTGATGAATTAGGAGGGTTTGAAGTTAAAACAAAAGGTGTTTATACTTTTAAAATATTAGGTTACAAAACAATTATTTTTGATATAAACTTTGATGATTTTTTTATAGTTCAATTAACATCTAAGCCTTCTGAATTAAATGAAATTATTATCAATGCAAATCATATCCCTACAACGCTAAAGAAATCAGTTAGTACAACAAATATCATTACAAAAAAAAATATTGAGTTAGGAAATGACATCAATATTTCTCAAGTTTTAAACAGAATCCCTGGTGTTTTTATGCAAAGTGGTGTATTAAACACAAATCGATTAACTATAAGAGGTATAGGCTCACGTAATTTATTTGGCACTTCCAAAATCAGAGCTTATTTCAAAGATATTCCTTTAACTAATGGAAGTGGTGAAACCAATATAGAAGATTTTGAGCTAAACACTATTTCACAAATTAACATTACTAAAGGTGCAACTTCCAGTGCTTTTGGTGCTGGTTTAGGCGGTACGATTCAACTCACTCCAATAAATGGGTATTTGAATCAAACTAATATTAATTCAGAAATAACTTTCGGTTCTTTTGGATTATTCAAATCAACTTTAAATTTTAATCACGGTACATCAAAAAATAGTTTTCGAGGTATCTATAGTAATACAAATTCAGATGGATTTAGAGATAATAATGATTATAACAGAAAAACGTTCACTTTAACCTCTGATCACTTTATTAATGATAAAAATGAATTGACATTTTTAGGAAGCTATATAGATTTAAAAGCATTTATACCAAGTTCTGTAAATCAGGACACTTTTGATAACAATCCACAGAGCGCAGCTTTTACTTGGTCTCAATCTCAAGGCTTTGAAGATTCTCAACGCGGGATTTTTGGATTAAGTTGGAACCACACTTATAATTCTAGACTTAATCAAATTACCAGTGTTTTTAATTCCTTTAGAAATGGTTATGAACCTAGACCATTCAATATCTTAGACGAAAACACATTTGCTTTCGGTATCAGAAGTCGACTTTTAGGAGATTTTCAGATTTTTGAAAAACCTCTAAAATATACTATTGGCGGTGAGTATTTTAAGGATAACTACCAATCCCAAACTTTCCAAAATTTGTATCAAGATTTTCCTGTTGGCACAGGTAGTGTTCAAGGTATAGAGCTTTCTAATTTTAAACAAGACAGAAATTATTTCAATTTATTTTTTGAAATTAATTATGAATTATCAGAAAAAACAACTTTAGTTGCTGGTCTTAACTATAATCAAACGGCTTACAATTTGGAAGATAATTTTCCCGTATCCATAAATAATCCAGACCAATCAGGACAATTTGACTTTAATGGGATTTTATCTCCAAAAATTGGATTATCATTTTTAATATCTAATGATATCAGTTTATATTCTAGTATTAGCCAAGGCTTCTCTCCTGTTTCATTGGAAGAAACGTTATTACCAGACGGACAGATAAATACTGATTTAGAACCCGAAACAGGTTGGAACTATGAAGTTGGAACTCGTGGTGGGATTTTTGATAATAAATTACAATTTAATATAGCCGCTTACAGATTGGATGTTAGAAATCTTTTAGTAGCAAGAAGGACATCACAGGAGGAGTTTATTGGTGTTAACGCAGGTCAAACACTTCATGATGGATTGGAACTGTCTTTGAATTCAACACTAATAAATAATGAAATTTTAAGTGTAAATGGATTTTTTAACTATAGTATTAACAACTATAAATTTGAAGATTTTATTGATGGTGATAATGATTTTTCTGGAAATGATTTGACAGGTGTCCCCTCTGAAATTATAAATATAGGAGTAGATTTTACGACAAAAATTGGTTTTTATGGTAATATAAATTTTCAATATGTTGGAAGTCAACCTGTAACTGATAATAATAGTTTATATAGCAACAGTTATAATTTAATTAATATGAAAATTGGCTTCAAAAAAAGTATTTCGGAAAAACTAACATTTAATCTATTCTATGGGTTGGATAATATTTTTGACGAAAAATATGCCTCACAAATTCTTATAAACGCAACTGGTTTCGGAGGAAACCAACCACGCTATTTTTATCCTGGAAATCCTGTTAATTATTATACTAGCCTAAATATTAATTATCAGTTTTAAACAAAAATATGACTAACTTTATAAAGTAAATAAATCACTATGAAACATTTTAAACTAATCATTATCGTATTAAGTATCATATGTGCTTCTTGTGGCGAAAAACAAAACAAGAAAACTGAAACTTCTGAAATTGCAGAAGCAAAAACGCAGGTCGAAGTTGGTACTATTTCTTTAGTAAAAGCTGAAGCAGCAACAAAAGTCAATTACAGTATGGAAACTGTGATTCCTGATTTGAATATTCCTTGGGGTATGGTTTTTTTACCTGACGGCGCCATGCTAATTACTGAAAAAGCTGGTGAATTAATTTATTTTAAAGACGGTAAGAAAACTGAGATTTCTGGTTTACCAGATATCTATGTACGTGGACAAGGCGGTTTATTAGATATAGAATTACACCCTGATTATGTAAATAATGGTTGGCTATACATCACACATGCATCTCAAGACGGAGAAGGTAATGGCGGAAATACAGCTTTATTAAGAGCAAAATTAGAAGGTAATAAATTAATCGATGTCACGAGATTATACAAAGCTGGTCCAAATTCGCGTCGTGGTCAGCATTTTGGTTCTCGTATCGAATTTGATAATGATGGTTATCTCTATTTTTCAGTTGGTGACCGAGGTAATAGAGACGAAAATCCACAAGATATTACTCGAGATTGCGGAAAAATATATAGACTCAATGCGGATGGCTCTATACCAGAAGATAATCCTTTTGTCGGTACAGAAAATGCTAAAACAGCTATATACAGCTATGGGCATAGAAACCCACAAGGTATGGTTAAAAACCCATATACAGGTAAAATATGGGTTCATGAGCATGGTCCAAAAGGTGGTGACGAAATTAATGTCATCCAAAAAGGTAAAAATTTTGGTTGGCCTGTTATTAGTTATGGCGTTAATTACAGTGGTACAAAATTTACTGATATTACAGCAAAAAAAGGTATGGAGCAACCACTTTTCTACTGGGTGCCATCAATAGCACCGAGCGGAATAGATTTTATAACCTCTGATAAATATCCTGAATGGAAGGGGAATCTTCTTGTAGGTTCATTAAAGTTTGAATATTTGGAACGCTTGGTTTTAGAATATGATAAAGTAACAAAGCGAGAGAAGCTATTTGAGGGTATAGGACGTGTCAGAGATGTAAAACAAGGTCCTGATGGCTACATATATGTTGCTGTAGAAAATAAAGGTATTGTGAAAATTGTTCCAAATTCTTAATAATTGTTATGAAATTTTCCAACATTCAAATTTTTAGTCTAGCTATACTATTTCTTGTAAGCTGTAACGAAAAACAAAAAAAAGAAAAAACTATCAAGAGAACTCAATCCGAAACGGAATTTAAGAGTAATCCCTTAAAAGAAAGTGTTGCTCGTGGACGATTAGTTTACAACGATTTTTGCATCACTTGTCATATGGCATCAGGAGAAGGCGTTGCTAATGTATTTCCGCCTATAGCCAATTCAGATTATCTAAAAAATAATCAATTACAGAGTCTTAAAGGCATTAAATTTGGACAGAAAGGTGAAATTATCGTTAATGGCAAAACCTATAATGGCGCAATGGCTGCTCTTGGCTTGGACGATGATGAAGTTGCTGATGTAATGAATTACATTAATAATAGTTGGGGCAATAAATATGGTAATTTGATTACAGAAGAAGAAGTTGCTAAAATCGAAAAGTAATCTGATTGTATTTAGTTAACTTTGTAAAGTTAAAAAATGATACATGCTTATAATCGGAATAGCTGGCGGAACTGGTTGTGGAAAAACAACAGTTGTAAATACAATTCTTAAAGAATTACCACAAGACGAAGTTGTTGTAATTTCACAAGATTCATACTACAAAGACACTACGCATTTAAGTTACGAAGAGCGAGTGAAAATTAACTTTGACCATCCACGATCAATAGATTTTGATCTATTAGTAAATCATCTTAACGAGCTAAGAAAGGGTAATACTATTCAACAACCTGTATATTCTTTTGTACAGCATAACAGAACTGGAGATAGTGTATTAACAAAACCAAGAAAAGTCATAATCGTAGAAGGTATTTTAAT
>CAJQQC010000142.1 GCA_905480385.1 uncultured Winogradskyella sp. | reverse complement strand
AATCTTCGGCTTCAGGAAGTATATCTAATAAATCTTTATTTTGTAATTCTGCTGGTAACATTTTATGATACCATGCCGCTGCTGTGTAATACGGCAAATTTAAACTCGACGATACTGGACCACCAACACGCAAGACTTTATAATCTGCCGGTGACACCATAATCACTCCATTAAGATACATCCATTGGCTATTTTGTAATTCGGCTGCAAGTCCCATAACACGTGTGCCTCCATAACTTTCGCCAATGATGTATTTTGGAGATTCCCAACGGTTATTTCTGGTAACAAACGTATTAATCCAGCTCGCTAAATATTTGACATCTGCATTAATACCAAAAAAGGTTTTATCATCTTCATATTTACCATCTTTAAGCATTACTTTTCTTGAATAGCCTGTATTGACAGGATTTACAAAAACAATATCGGCAACATCTAAAATAGAGTTAGGGTTACTTTTTACACCATAAGGTTGTAAAGGATAGCCTTCTTTATCAATATTTAAAACTTTTGGTCCTGTATACGCAATATGCATCCAAACCGAAGCAGAACCTGGACCACCATTAAAAGAAACAATTAACGGACGCTTATTGCCTTTAGTGTCATTGGTACGTTTGTAATACGTGTAATAAAGTGACGCCATAACTTCACCATCCGTATTCCAAACAGGCTGAAAGCCAGTCATGGCTTTATAATTTATGGTTTGACCTTTAATCTTTGTGGTGTGGTTAGTCGTGTAAACCGTATCCACCGGAATTTCTAGGTTTTGAGAAAAACTAAAAAGTGTTACGAGTAATAAAAGATATGTAAACTTGTATGACATAAGTTGTTTTTTTGAAGTTTAAAAGTAACTAAAACCCTTCAAAAACACCTAAGCCAAAGAGCGCAAAATCATATTTTACTGGGTCGTTTATATCTAGCTTACGTAAACTCTTGTCTAATTCTGCTAAAGCTTTGCCATCATTTTGCTTACGTTTTAGTAGTCCTAATTTGCGAGCTACATTACCAGAATGCACATCTAACGGACAACTTAATTGGCTTGAAGACAATGATTTCCAAATACCAAAATCTACGCCATTATTGTCATCACGTACCATCCAACGCAAAAACATATTAATACGTTTTGCAGCAGAATTTTTTAATGGGTCGCTCACATGTTTTTTTGTACGTTTTAGATGTTCTATTTCAAAAAAATACTGTTTAAATTGATGTATAGCATTCTGGAGTGAATCTTGTTCTGCATGTTTTGCAAACAAGGCTTCTAAACTGTTATGAGTATTGTAGATATGTTTTAGACTCTTAATAAACTGAATAAAGTCATAACCATTAAATGTCCGATGTACAAAGGATTGTAGCTTTTCTAAATCTGACTCTTGGTGTTGCATCACAAACTCAAAAGGCGAGTGGTCCAACAAATCTACCATACGATTGGCATTGGTAATAATACTTTTTCGATTGCCCCAAGCGATGGTTGCGGTTAAGAAACCGATAATCTCTATATCTTCTTTTTTAGAAAACAAATGTGGGATTTGTATCGGGTCACTCTCAATAAACTTAGGGTTATTGTAAAGTTTTACTTTACTGTCCAGAAAATCTTTGAGTTCTGCTTTTTTGAGTTTCAAGTGGGTAATTATTTAACAGCTGTCATGCTAATCTCTACATTGACAAACTTAGGTAAGTTTGCGACTTCTACCGTTTCACGTGCAGGAGCTGTTGCTTCATCAAAATAACTACCGTAAACTTCATTGATTAGTGCAAAGTTGTGCATGTCGCTAACAAAAATTGAAGATTTAATGACATTGTCAAAGGTCATATCTGCCGCTGCTAGAACTTCTTTCATATTTTCCATCACTTGCTTAGTTTCAGTTTTAATATCATCTAAAACCAATGCCATGGTTTCTGGATGTAAAGCAATTTGGCCAGATGTGTATAGCATGTTACCAACTAAAACAGCTTGATTGTATGGGCCAATAGGCGCAGGAGCTTTGGAAGTGTTTATGATTTTTTTCAAGATTAAAATATTTGAATTGTTAGTCTACCAAAAATAGGTAAACAACAGATATTAATCAATGTGTATTTGCAATATTAATTACCCAATCGTTGGTCTGGCTGACGACGTTGCTCGTATTTAAGGTCTTGTAAGAAGTTAGATTTAATACCTATAAAGAAATTCCATGAGGATAAATTACTAAAAGGTACCCAGCTAAAATTCATACGCCAACTCAATAAATCACGCTCAAAACGGAATTGCGTGAATGTAAATCCTTTATTTAAAAAGTCATAACCGGACGATGCACCAACGCTCCATTTTGGCGATAATTCAATGTCTCCAGAAAACATTAATGAGTGCGACGCAATAGTGTTTTCACGTCTTGTATTGTTATAGTTCACAGCGTAGGCGAGACGAAGATTCCAAGGTATTTTGTAATTGTAGTCAGAGAGATTGGCTTCCTTTTCTTTCTGTCGTTCTTTATCTTCTTCGGTGTAGACACGACTCGAAAAATCTTCTGTACGACCAAACATATCATCCGTTCTACCATTAGCACGTATAGCTTCATCTTCTCGACGTTGATCCTTTTCTTTAGAGTCACCAGAACGGCTGAAGGTCTCATTAGATAAAGAATAACTCATATTCACATTTGCAGATGTCAAACGAAATAAACTACCACCATTGTCAATATTAAATGTATTAATCTTAACATTATTATTATCCAGTGCATATGGATCTAAAGTTGCTGCAAAATTAACACTCATTTTGTCCTTAAAAAGCTTTAAACCACCAGTCATTCTTAGTGGAGATAGATTTAAAGAATCTGCTGCCAAATCATAAGCTGTGCTAAAATTAAGGTTGTTTATAATAGTAATCTTTTTAGGCTCAGTATCTGTAGAATCTTTAGAGCGTATTTTGGCTTCAATATTATTACCTACACTTAGGCCAACTGAGCTAGAATATCGGTTACCAGGAGCTCCGAAAATAGAACCTTCAAAACGAGAATACTCGACTTGGTCTGTAGTGAGACCATTGGCATCTACAACATCATAAGTCTCATAATATTGGTCAAATGCTGGTTGGACCGTATAACTTAATGATGGTCTTACTACATGACGTATAGCTTTTATTTTTTTATCCTCACCTTCTTTCTCAAAAGGAAACATACCATAAATAGTAGTACCAATGTTTGCACTAAAATTATAGGTTCTAAAACTGTCAAAGCCATTAATATCAGTAGTTACAACAGCTTGAGTGTTTTGGTCAAAACTGCGACGGATTGTATTTAATGTCCAGTTTTCTTGGTAATTGGTACTCGCACTAACACTAAAATAATCAAAGACCTTAAAGTTTGTGGATAACGGAATTGTATGTTGCATACCTGCTAAAGCGTCATCAAACATTTCACTCTTACCAAATAAAGAATCGGTAGTAGTAATTCTGTATTCTGCTCTTGTATTATATTGTAAATTTATGTTCTGTAATATTCCTTTTTTAGCACCTGTTTTAGGTTCAAAAGGAAAAATACGACCTACTGAAGCTTGTAGAGTTGGTAATGTTAAATTAATAGTTTCGGTTTGTGTATTTTGAGAATGTGTAGCAGTAAGATTTACATTTACTTGAGGTTCTCCCGGAAATGTTTTTGAGTACGAAACCGATGAAGCTAAGGTGTTATTCTGCGAATTAATAATATTATTCTGGTTAACAGATTGTCTAAAAAACTGACTACTACCTAAGTTTACAGATGCCGAGAATCTAGAGTTAGGATTAGCCTTTGCATCTTGTGTATGTGCCCATCTGATGTTATAAATTGTATTCTGTGTGAAATCAGGAAAAGCACGTTCACTTGTCAATAAATTTTCATAGCGTATGGCTAAATTCCCACTAAAACGGTAACGTTTTGCATAGTTGCTTTCTAATCGCACACCATAACTACCATTGGTATAATAATCCCCAAGAACAGCCAAATCCAAATAATCACTTATGGCAAAATAATAACCTCCATTCTGGATAAAATAACCACGGTCACTACCAGTATCTTCACCAAATGTTGGAAAAATAATACCCGATTTTTGTTCTTTACTCAAAGGAAAGTAGGCAAATGGTAATGCTATTGGTGTTGGTACGCCATAGATTTCCATATATGTTGGACCAACAACAATTTTTTTTCCTGGAACGAGTTTTATTTTGTCTGAGATAAATTGATATTCTGGGTCATCTAAGTTTTCAGAAGTGGTAAAACGTGCATCTTTCATAAAAATAGTAGAGTCATTCTCACGTTTTGTAATGGGTGAAAAAATGTTTAAACCAGAATCTTCAGTTCTAGAATTAAAAATAATAGCTTTCTTATTGTCTTGATTAAATATTATAGAATCAGGTTCAACTTTGTTTGAACCTTGAGTAAAAACAGGAGTTTGGGAGTAACCTGTAGAGTCTTTTACCCGGCCAGCATATATTAAACTCGTATTGTTATCTATAACAATTACGCCAGCAGTAATCTCCATATCTTGATATTTTACAATGGCATTATCGTAAAGATATATTTTCTGATCTTTGTTATTTAGTGCCACATAACCGTCGGCACTGTAAGTCACAATATCAGATAGAAATTCTTTAGGTTTCTTTATAGAATCATTTTGTACAGAGTCTATAAGCTTTAAATTTTCTTTATTTTTTATGAGTGAATCCACCGAAACAGTTGCAGAATCTTTTTTTATGATATTTGGTTTTTCAACCGCTTTTATAGGTTTCCGTTTTATGGGAATATCTTGTGCAACGCTATTAGTGTTGATAAACACTGTAAAACTAAGGGCGAAAAGTATCTTTAGGTTATTTGTACGCAAACCTTTTAATGGTATTTTTGTAAAAGAATGGCTCGGTTTTTGAAACCCCAAAATTACATATATTTTTGATTGAATGATTTTTTATCGCAATTAATGTTTAAATATAATCAAGCCAAATTAAATAAGGTAATAAACACCGTTTACTTACCGTTTTAAAGTTTAAATGAAAACGAACAACATTAACACATTAGTATTACTATTTATAGTATTTATAATAGGTTTAACATCTAGTGCTATCGCTCAGTCGTCATACAATAAATTTGTAGTTGTATTAGATGCTGGTCATGGTGGAAAAGATCATGGTAATCTTGGTAATGGACATAAGGAGAAAAAAATCGCTTTAAGTGTAGTGTTGCAATTAGGTAAGGAATTAGAAAAATTAAAAAACGTCAGAGTTATATATACTCGTAAAACAGATGTTTTTATTCCATTATGGAAACGTGCAGACATCGCTAATAAAGCAGATGCAGATTTATTTGTCTCTATACATTGTAATGCGGTATCAAATCATAAGCCGTATGGAACAGAAACATGGGTTTTGGGAGAAAAAAATACAGACCGTAATTTTGAATTTGCTAAACGTGAAAACGAAGTGATTTTTCTTGAGGAAGACTACGAAAAAAACTATGCGGGTTTTGACCCGAGTTCTCCAGAGTCTACTATTGCGATTGGAATTGAACAAGAAGTTTACGTTGAGCAGAGTATACTATTAGCTCAAAAAATTGAGGATACATTCAAAAATAAAGTCAAGCGTAAGAGCAGAGGGCTTAAGCAAAAAAGCCTTTTAGTAATACGAAATACATATATGCCCAGTGTTTTGGTAGAACTTGGTTTCTTGACCAATAAAAACGAAGGTGCATTTCTGAATGGCAAATCTGGTCAGTCTAAAATGGCGAAAGCTATAAAAGAAGCTATCATAGAGTACAAAAATGAGTTAGATCAAAACGTTGGTGAAAGCATTACTGGTTATATTGATAATACGGAGGTTGTTAACAAAGAGGTAAGAACTAATATAATTGAAGATGTTATTTTCAAGGTTCAAATTGCAGCAAGTTCGCGAAAACTATTGACGAAATCCTATAATTTTAAAGGCCTTTCGGATATAAGCCGAAACCAACAAGGTAAAATTTATAAATATTTTTATGGTAATACTTCAGATTTTAACGAGGCTAAAGTGCTTAAAGATAATGCCAAAGCTAAAGGATATTCAACTTGCTTTATAGTAGCATATAAAAATGGAATAAAAATACCTATCGAAGAAGCTTTAAAAAGACCTTAAGTTTAGAAAGATTCTTTAATATATTATTCCTAATTTTGACAATAACCAAAGACCAATACATTGAAAATTTCAAGAGAAATTAAAACAGCCATACTCGTTATATCTGGAGTGCTGCTTTTTATATACCTTTTTAATTACCTTAAAGGACAAGATTTGTTTTCTGATGAAGTTGAGTTTTATACAGAATTTGATTATAACGCATTAACTATGTCTTCATCAGTAACCATAAAAGGGAATACTGTAGGCAAAGTTGAAAATATTAAATATGATTTTAAATCCGGAATGACTCGTGTTGAGTTTTCTGTTGACCCTAGATTATCATTTTCTAAAAGTTCTACAATACGTTTGTATGAGACTGGTATCATGGGCGGAAACGCTTTAGCAGTAATAGATTCTTATAAAGGTGAAAAAGCACAAAAAGGAGATTTTATCAAATCTGAAATTCAACCAGGACTAATTTCATCTCTAAAAGATAATTTTACAGGATTAAGTACTGATTTGGATAAGACATTACGTTCTGCAGATACTTTGATGGTAAGTCTCAATGATTTAGTAGTTGACGAATCTGACTCAGGTTTAAAAGCAACGATCTCAGAATTAAATTCAACTTTAAAATCATTCAAAGATTTATCCTATTCAATTCAGAAAGTTGTAAAAGATAACGATGAAAAAATAGCTTCAACGCTCGAGAGTTTCGAGAAAACTAGTGAGAATATTACAGCACTTTCTGAAGATTTAAAGAAAGCACAGTTATCTAAAACTATAGATGACTTTGATAAGACTTTAATAAAGTTTACTTCAGTTTTAGAAGGCCTAGAAAATGGAGAAGGTTCAATGGGTAAACTACTTAAGGACGATAAACTCTACAACAATCTAGAAGCTGTTACAAAAGAAATGGAATTGTTGCTACTTGATATAAAGTTGCATCCTGCAAGATACAGACGTATTTTATCTAAAAAAGAAATTCCTTATACACCACCAACAGAAGAACAATTAAATAAAAAGAACTAACGTTAAATTATGCAATATTTACCAAATATAATCTTTGCAGTATTCCTAATTGCTGGCGTAGGTTATTTTGCCAGAAACATAAACAAACTTATTCGAAATATTAAACTAGGTCGTGATGTCGACGTTAGTGATGACAAACCACAACGCTGGAAAAATATGACTCGAATTGCTTTGGGTCAAAGTAAAATGGTAGTTAGACCTATCGCAGGGTTTTTACATATTGTTGTATATGTTGGTTTTGTAATAATAAATATAGAAGTCTTAGAGATTATTGTTGATGGACTTTTTGGAACACATAGAATTGGGTTATCAATACTACCAGAATCTGTTTATGGTTTTCTAATTGGAAGTTTTGAAATTTTAGCAGTATTAGTCTTAATTGCAGTTATTTTCTTTTGGATGAGACGAAACGTTATCAACCTAAAACGCTTTAAAAGTTTAAAAGGTTGGCCAAAGAATGATGGAAACATTATTTTATATTTCGAAGTGGTTTTAATGTGCTTATTCTTAGTAATGAACGCATCCGACTCAGTTCACGTTATTGAAGCTACAGGAACTACATTTCAAGCATTAGATTCTGGAAATGTAATCAGTCAGTTTATTGCTCCTTTATTTTCAGGGTTTTCAGATTCTACAATAAGTATAATTGAACGTTCTGCATGGTGGATTCACATTGCTGGAATTTTAGTATTCTTAAACTACCTATACTATTCAAAGCATTTACATATCTTACTAGCATTTCCAAACGTTTATTACGGAAAACTTACACCAAAAGGACAGTTCAATAATTTAGAATCAGTTACCAATGAAGTTAAGTTAATGATGGATCCAAATGCAGACCCTTTTGCAGCACCAGCGGAAGGTGACTCTGAAGAGGAGCCTGCAAAATTTGGAGCTAGTGACGTTACGGATTTAAGTACTATTCAACTACTAAATGCTTACACATGTACAGAATGTGGTCGTTGTACAAGCGAATGTCCGGCAAACCAAACAGGTAAGAAATTATCACCTCGTAAAATCATGATGGATACGAGAGATAGATTAGTAGAAGTTGGTAAAAATATAGATGCTAATAATGGCGAATTTAAAGACGACGGCAAACAGCTATTAAACGACTACATCACAAAAGAAGAACTCTGGGCTTGTACAACTTGTAATGCTTGTGTAGAAGCTTGTCCTGTTAGTATAGACCCATTATCTATTATCATGGAAATGCGTCGTTATTTAGTCATGGAAGAAAGTGCTGCGCCAATGGAGTTAAACAATATGATGACTAATATAGAAAACAACGGTGCACCTTGGCCTTATAACCAACAAGATCGGTTGAATTGGGTTAACGAATGAAATATTAGAAGATGAATGGACAACTAAAAGTGCCAACAATGGCAGAATATATGGCAGAAGGTAAACAACCTGAAATTTTATTTTGGGTAGGTTCAGCTGGTAGCTATGACGATAGAGCAAAAAAAATAACTAAAGCTTTTGTAAAACTTTTGAATAATGCGAATGTTGATTTTGCAGTATTAGGGGCTGAGGAAAGTAACACGGGTGATGTCGCTAAACGTGCAGGAAATGAATTCTTATTTCAAATGCAAGCCTTCATGAATATTGAGGTTTTAAATGCCTATGAAGTAAAACGCATTGTGACTTGTGATCCTCATTCATTCAATTGTATAAAAAATGAATATCCTAGTCTTGGAGGTGATTATAACGTGATTCATCATACACAATACATCAAAGAATTAATCGATACAGGTCGCTTATCAGTTAAAGGCGACACCTATAAAGGGAAACGTATTACATTCCATGACCCATGTTATTTAGGTCGTGCTAATAGTGAATTTGATTCACCTAGAACAGTTTTAGGTAAATCTAATGCGACTTTAGTCGAAATGAAAAAGAGTAAAAACTTTGCCATGTGTTGTGGAGCTGGTGGTGCACAAATGTTTAAAGATGCAGAACCAGGAAATAAAGAAGTAAATGTATTGCGAACAGAACAAGCTTTAAAAACAACACCAGACATTATTGCTACAGGTTGTCCATATTGCAATACGATGATGACTGATGGTATCAAGGCAAAAGAAAAAGAGGAAAGTGTAATAGTTTTAGATGTTGCTGAGGTCATAGCAAATTCATTATAGTTATGAATACAACTGTTAAGCAAATGCTTAAGATTGCTCTCCGCAATGGAATTTTGTTTACAGCAATACTTTTGATTATTAGTTACTTTAAAAACGGAATGATAAACTACAATTGGATTCCAATTTGGTTTGTATTCTTTGCAGCCACAGGAGCTTTACGTTTTTATTATCAAAATAAGAATTCTAAAAAAGATTGAAAAAAGAACTTTTGCCAATAAAAACAAGAATTAATACAGGAATAATATTCGGAATTGTTCATGCAAGTATAATGGCAGGATTTGATTATTTTGATAGTGAACCATTTTCGATTTGGCAGTTTTTATTTTATTTCTTTTTCATGGGGTTATTTACGAGCTTAATTTTTAGACATAAACACACAAAAGAATAATGCTAGTAGAGTTTGACACACTTCCAGAGGAATCTAGAGTTTGGATATACCAAGCCAATCGTTCATTTTCTGAAACAGAAATTTCAGAGATAAATGAGAAGTTAAAAGTCTTTATTGAGGCTTGGACAGCACACGGACAAGATTTACAATCAGGTTTTAAAGTAGTTTATAAACGTTTTATTGTAATAGCATTAAATCAAAACCTAAACGCTGCAACTGGCTGTTCTATTGACGCTTCTGTACATTTTATTCAGCAATTAGAGAAAGAATATAATGTCGATTTAATGGACAAAATGAATGTATCCTATAAGCAAGGGGAATTCATAGCTCACAAATCATTAATAGATTTCAAAAAAATGGCAAAACAAAAAGCCGTTTCAAAAAGAACTATCGTTTTCAATAATCTAGTGACTAATATTGCTGAGTTTAAAGAAAATTGGGAAGTTCCTGCAAGTGATAGCTGGCATAGCCGTTTTCTGAATTAGAGATTTCTCATTAAATCTTATTTATTTTTAGCGATATAGTATCATTATTTATTTTAATAATTGAAAGAGAATAAGCATATTTACAGCTAATTAATATATGCTTTGGCAAAAGATATTTTTCTACTCAACATTTCAGGACAGGATAAACCAGGCTTAACGTCTAGTTTAACTAGTGTTTTGGCACAATATGGTGCTAAAATTCTTGATATTGGTCAGGCTAACATTCATGATACTTTGTCATTAGGTATGATGTTCGAAATTAATTCTGGAGAACAGTCTTCTGCGGTTCAAAAAGATTTGTTGTTCAAAGCTTATGAGCTGGGAATCACTGCCAAGTTTAAACCAATTTCGTTAGATGATTATGAGAAATGGGTCAATCTACAAGGAAAAGACCGTTATATCATTACCATTTTAGGAGAAAAACTAGCAGCTGAGCAAATCTCTGAAGTCACAAAAATCATATCAGAGATAGGTATGAATATTGATCATATTAAGCGTTTAACTGGTAGACTGTCTTTGGTAAGAACTGAAGAATATCCTCGTGCATCCATTCAGCTTTCTATCCGTGGAAAAATTAAAAACAAAACACTATTAACCGAAAGATTTATGCAAATCTCTAAAGATTTGGATGTTGATATCGCTTTTCAAGAAGATAATATTTATAGACGTAATAGGCGATTGGTATGCTTTGATATGGATTCGACCTTAATTCAAACTGAAGTTATAGACGAGCTTGCAGAACTTGCTGGTGTTGGTGATGAAGTTAGGGCAATTACAGAATCTGCTATGCAAGGTGAAATAGATTTTAATGAGAGTTTTGCCAAACGTATGAAACTGCTTAAAGGGTTATCAGAAGAAGTACTTCAGCAGGTTGCCGAACGTCTTCCCATTACTAAAGGAGCCAAACGATTAGTGGATACCTTACATAGCTACGGTTTTAAAACTGCTATTCTTTCAGGTGGATTTACCTATTTCGGTAATTATTTAAAGGAAAAATTGGATATTGATTATGTTCATGCTAATGAACTCGAAATTATTGATGGTGTTTTAACAGGTGGTTATATTGGAGAAATAGTAGATGGAAATAAAAAAGCAGAATTCTTAAAATCTCTAGCTGTAAAAGAAGGTATCGATATCAGTCAAACTATTGCTGTAGGTGACGGTGCTAACGATTTGCCTATGCTTAATCTTGCTGGTTTAGGTATAGCTTTTCATGCCAAACCTAAGGTAAAAGATAATGCACAGAGCTCAATTTCCAGTATTGGTTTAGATGGTGTTTTATATCTTTTAGGTTATCATGACAGACATATTGATTTGGTCGATTAACCCTTTTTATCATTTCGATAAAGTGAGGTGCGAATTTATGAGAATCATATATTCTTTTGTTAATTACTCTCTTTATAAATCTATCATAAAGTCTTTTTGAGTTACTCTGTTTTATACTAATTTGGCATAGTATTAGTTATACGTATAATACTGTAAACATTTGTCCATGCGTAACATTGCTCTCATTATATTCTCCTTCATTTTTACACTTGGTTTTTCACAAGATGAAACACCAAATCCGCTTTTAACCGAAGATATTGAAGCACAACAAAAATGGGTAGATAGTATTTATAACGCTATGACTCCTAAAGAGCGTGTTGGTCAATTGTTTATGGTTCAAGCTTTTTCTAATAAAGGTTTTAAGCATGAGAATCAGATTTCTGCAATGATTCAAAACTACCATATAGGTGGTGTTATTTATTCTAAAGGTGGCCCAACGCATCAAATAAAATTGGATAATAACCTACAATCCTTATCAAAGGTTCCATTATTGATTGGTATGGATGCAGAATGGGGTTTAAGTATGCGATTAGATTCTACCTACGCTTTCCCTTGGAATATGACGCTTGGTGCAGTATCAGATAATAAATTAATAGAGCAGGCTGGTTATCAAATTGGGGAGCATTGCAAGCGCGTTGGAGTTCATTTTAATTTTGCACCAGTAGTAGATATAAATACCAATCCAAAAAACCCAATTATAGGTAATCGCTCTTTTGGAGAGGACAAAGATAATGTGACTGATAAAGCTGCTGCTTTTATGAAAGGTATGCAAGCTGCTGGCGTTTTAGCAAATGCAAAACATTTTCCTGGTCATGGCGATACTGATGCCGATTCTCATAAGACTTTACCGACAGTAAATTTTAATAAACAACGTATCGATTCAGTAGAGCTTTATCCATACAGAAAACTCATTAAAGAAGGTTTGTCTAGTGTTATGGTGGCACATCTTAATATTCCTGGACTGAATATTAGAAATGGTTTGCCAACGTCTTTATCCAAATACGTAGTAACTGATTTACTAAAAGAAGACTTGGGTTTTAAAGGTTTGATTTTTACAGATGCATTAACAATGAAAGGTGCTGCAGACTTTGTTCAGTCTGGTATTGACGGAAACACCACAAAAAAGATGGATACACGTGGTGAAATAGACCTGATGGCTTTCAATGCAGGAAATGATGTCATGCTAATGTCAGAAAGTGTTCCAAAAGGCATTAAAAAAATACTAGAGGCTTACGAGAAAGGGGATATCACTGAAGATAGATTAGCACATTCCGTGAAGAAGATATTGATGGCAAAATATAAAGTAGGACTTCAAGATTATAAACCTATATCATATCGTGGCGTTGATAAAGACATTATTCGTCCAATAGATGATGTCTTATCAGGAAGATTATTAGAAGAAGCTATCACAGTTTTAAAGAATAAGAATAATATTTTACCGTTTCGGAATTTAGAAACAAAAAAGATTGCCTATGTTTCATTAGGTGATGATTCTAGTTCAGATTTTTATAAAGAGTTAAAAAAATACACTAAAGTTCACAAAGTTACAGCTGAAAATTTAGGTGATTTAATCAACAAGCTCAAAAATTACAACACTGTTGT
This sequence comes from uncultured Winogradskyella sp., assembly GCA_905480385.1. GTDB lineage: Bacteria > Bacteroidota > Bacteroidia > Flavobacteriales > Flavobacteriaceae > Winogradskyella. The sequence continues at coordinate 15,597 of CAJQQC010000142.1, read as the reverse complement.
TTTAGGTTTTCACAAATCAAATGATAATCCCTGGAAAAGCTACAAGTTATCAACTAAGGAACTGACATGGCTATACGAAATAGCACGAACTAACACAGTGGTGTTAGATGTTTTTGCTAGGCCATATGCCTTGATGGATTTTAAAACCATCGAAAATATTGATGCTATTGTGATGAGTTATCAAAACAGTTCAATTGCACAGCAAAAGTCTGCACAGCTTTTATTTGGTGCTGTTGGAGCGAAAGGTAAACTTCCTGTTTCTGCAGGAGAATATTTTAAATTTGGTCAAGGCGAATCGTATAATGCGCTTAATAACCTTACTTATGGTTTACCAGAGTCAGTCGGAGTAGATTCAAAAAAGTTGAATTTTAAACTAGATTCAATTGCAAATTACGCGGTAAGTGAAAAGATGACACCAGGTATTCAACTTTTAGTGGCTAGAAAAGGGAAAGTGATTTACAATAAGAATTTTGGTTATCATACTTACAATAAAATGAATAAAGTTGATTTTGACGATGTTTACGATGTCGCTTCTTTAACTAAAATCACGTCGACTTTACCGTTGATTATGGAGTTAAGTGAGAATAATGTACTCTCGCTAAATACCAAAATCTCAAAATTATTACCAGAATACAAGGAAACAAATAAAGAGAATATCACTATAAAACAAATGCTATCACATTACGCACGTTTAAAACCTTGGGTTCCATTTTATGCAAAAACCATAGATAGTATTACTGGTAAACCTTTAAAAAAGTGGTATCGCAATTCTAGTTCTGCTTCTTATAATGTGGAAGTGACAAATAAACTATTTATGCGTAAAGATTATAAAGACTCGATTCAGGATATTATTAAAGAGACTGATTTGCTTTCAAATTTGCGTTATCGCTACAGTGATTTGCCATACTATATTTTAAAAGAGTATATCGAAAAATATTATAATAAAGGCTTGGACGAATTAGTTCAAGATCATTTTTATCAGGCTCTTGGCGCAAATCATACAACATATAAACCTCGCGAGAAATTTAGTTTAAAGAATATTGTTCCAACAGAAGTTGATGATTATTTCCGTTATCAAAAAGTACATGGTTACGTTCATGATATGGGAGCAGCAATGCAAAATGGTGTTGGAGGTCACGCAGGTGTTTTTAGTAATGCTAACGACATGGCAAAATTAATGCAAATGTATTTGCAAAAAGGATTTTATGGCGGCAAGCGTTACTTTAAAACACAAACGCTGGACGAGTTTACAAAATGTCATTACTGTCATAAGGATAATAGACGTGGAATAGGCTTTGATAAACCACAACTTGGAGATGTTGGTCCAACATGTGGTTGTATCTCCATGACTAGTTTTGGTCATTCTGGGTTTACAGGAACTTATGCTTGGGCAGACCCAGAAGAAGAAATTGTATATATCTTTTTGGCAAATAGAACTTATCCTAATGCAGGAAAAAATAGATTATTAAGAGAGAATATAAGAACAGAAATACAGCGTTATATTTATGAAGCTATCATAGATTAATTGAATTGTAATTATTCGTTAAAACTAGTAGTCTTTCTTTTTTGACAAACTAAATCATGTAATTTAGCTTCATCTAATTAATTTTTTATGAAAATTGGAATCGTTTGCTACCCAACTTTTGGAGGTAGTGGTGTTGTAGCTACAGAATTAGGGTTAGAACTTTCTAAGCGTGGTCATGAAATACATTTTATTACCTACAAACAGCCAGTAAGACTAGAGTTATTGAGCAATAATGTTCATTTTCATGAAGTACATGTTCCTGAATATCCATTATTTCACTATCAACCATATGAATTAGCTTTATCTAGTAAATTAGTGGATATGGTGAAACTTCATGGCATTGAGTTATTTCATGTACATTATGCAATTCCACATGCTTATGCAGCTTATATGGCACAACAAATGCTCAAGGACGAAGGCGTTTATGTACCAATAGTTACTACGCTTCATGGAACAGATATTACATTGGTTGGTAGTCATCCATTTTATAAACCAGCTGTAACTTTTAGTATTAATAAGTCAGATGCTGTCACTTCTGTATCAGAAAGTTTAAAGCGAGATACATTACGCCTATTTGATATTAAAAATGAGATTGAAGTTGTTCCTAATTTTATTGATATTGAAAAGCATGAGCCTAATTTTACAGATTGTCAACGAAGTGCTATGGCTAATGAGAACGAACGGATTATTACACATATAAGTAACTTCCGAGAAGTGAAAAATATACCTGATGTTATTAAAATATTCAATGGTATTCAAAAAGAAGTACCTTCAAAATTAATGTTGGTTGGTGAGGGTCCAGAAAAAGAGGCAGCAGAGTATTTGGTAGAGGAATTATGTATTTCTGAAAAAGTTGTTTTCTTTGGAAATAGTAATGAAATAGACAGAATTTTATGCTTTAGTGACTTATTCTTATTACCATCACAAACAGAGAGTTTTGGACTTGCAGCATTAGAAGCTATGGCGTCAAGTGTCCCTGTTATATCTTCAAATTCAGGAGGACTTTCTGAAGTTAATAAAGATGGTTTTTCAGGTTATTTGAGTACTGTAGGAAATGTTAGCGAAATGACTGAAAAAGCACTTCAAATTTTAAAAAATGATGATTCGTTGAATCAATTTAAGTTGAATGCAAAAGCGCAATCACTCAATTTCGATATACATGCCATTGTTCCAAAATACGAATCGATATATCAAAAAACACTTTCTAAGTGCTTAGTAAAATAAAAAAAAGCCATCTGTTGTAGATGGTTTTTTTTTGTTAATATCAGTTTTAAAACTGATAACGGATACTCAGAGCAATATCAAAATTTGTATCGTCATTAACATCTCCAAAACCAATTTCTGGTCTAAAATCTAATGATAGTAACAGCGGAATATCAAAATCGTATTCTATACCAATATCACCGGCTATTAAAAAAAAGGTTTCGCTGTCATTTGTTGGTGCATCATAATCATAAGACGCAACACCACCACCAGCACCAGCATACCAGTTAAACCCTCCGTCGATGTGCCACACCCATTGGTAAAGACCTACAAGTTTAAATCCATCAAAATTATTTCCAGTTCGCCAACCTAAATCTAACTCCAGTCGATTGTTATCACCAAGAGCTCGTTGGTAGGATATTTCGGCACCAAGACCATCACTATCTCCTAGTCTTAATCCAATGGCATTATCTGATATACTTTGTGCATTAGTTAATAATAAACATCCAAAAACAGTAAGAACTGTAAAAGCTATTTTTTTCATAATTGTATCGTTTTGTATTGATTTATAGTCTTTATTCAAAAATAACGCTAATATTCAATTTATATTTACAAAAATTAATAGTTTTATTAACCAAATAAGTCATAATTTTAATGGAAACAGCTCTTAATCGTTTAAAGTCTAATTTTCAGGGTGATATATTTTCTGATGATTTGATGCGTAAAATTTATGCAACAGATGCCTCGGTTTATAAAATTATGCCGCTTGCGGTTGCAATTCCAAAATCTATTGATGATATCATACAATTAATTGTCTTTGCTAATGATAACAAAATATCTCTAATACCAAGAACAGCTGGTACTTCTCTTGCAGGGCAATGTGTTGGAGAAGGAATTGTTGTAGATGTTTCTAAACATTTTACGAAGATTATTAGTATTGATAAAACTAATAAAACCGTTACTGTTCAACCTGGTGTTGTTAGAGATGAGTTAAATAACTATTTAAAACCTTATGGTTTATTCTTTGGACCGAATACATCAACATCAAATCGTTGTATGATTGGTGGTATGGTTGGTAATAATTCGTCTGGTACAACTTCTATTAAATACGGTGTGACTCGAGATAAAGTCTTGAGTTTAAAAACGATTTTGAGTGATGGGAGTGAAGCTGAGTTTAAGTCACTTTCAAAAAAAGATTTTCAAGAGAAACTAAAATTTAATACTCTTGAAGGTAAAATTTATAAAACAATTTATTCAGAATTAAAGCCCCAAATTGTACAACAACAAATAATCAACAATTTTCCCAGACCTGAAATTCATAGACGCAACACAGGATATGCAATTGATGAATTAATTAAATCTGAAGTTTTCAACGCAAATGATGATACATTTAATATGTGTCAACTACTATCTGGAAGCGAAGGAACTTTAGCTTTTACAACAGAAATTGTTTTACAACTAGATGATATACCAGCCAATAAAAACGCCATTGTGGCTCTGCATTTTGAAAGTATAGAAAATTGTATGAAGTCTGTAAAACAAGTCATGCAGCATAATTTGCATACTTGCGAGATGATGGACGATACTATTCTTAACTTAACTAAATACAATAAAACTCAGCAAAAAAATAGACAATTTATTCAAGGTGAGCCTGTCGCAATTTTGATGTGTGAGTTAAAAGCAGATTCAGAAGAAGCCTTAAATATAGAAGTTGATAAACTCTTAGAATCAGTAAAAAATTCCAACTTAAGTTATGCTGCACATATCCTTAAAGGTGATGATATTGAAAAGGCTATGGAACTACGAAAAGCTGGACTAGGCCTTTTAGGAAACATGATTGGCGACAAAAAAGCGGTGGCTTGTATCGAGGATACAGCAGTTGCTCTTGATGACTTAGATAGTTTTATTTCCGAATTTACGAGTCTTATGAAATCTCATAATCAAGAAGCTGTATATTATGCACACGCTGGTGCTGGCGAGATTCATTTACGTCCAATACTTAATCTTAAGAAACAAGAAGACGTTTCACTATTCAGAAAAATAACAACTGATGTTGCACATTTAGTAAAGAAATACAAAGGTTCAATGTCTGGTGAACATGGTGATGGTATTGTTCGTGCTGAGTTTATTCCGTTGATGATTGGAGAAGAGAATTATAAGCTGCTAAAGCGAATCAAATCGGCTTTTGATCCCAACCATATCTTTAATCCAGGTAAGATTGTCGATGCTTTACCAATGGATAAGAATCTTAGATATGCAGTAGACCGAAAAGAACCAGAAATAACAACCGTTTTAGATTTTTCTGCATCGGAAGGTATTCTTAGAGAAGCAGAAAAATGCAATGGCTCTGGCGATTGTAGAAAACTACCAGAATTTGGCGGTACGATGTGTCCAAGTTATCGTGCTACACGAAATGAAAAGGATACAACGCGAGCAAGAGCAAATGCCTTACGGGATTTTTTGACTACTTCTGATAAAGCCAATAGGTTTAATCATAGTGAATTAAAAGACGTCTTTGATTTATGTTTAAGTTGTAAGGCTTGCGCTAGTGAATGCCCAAGTAGTGTTGATGTAGCAAGTTTAAAGGCCGAGTTTCAATATCAATATCAGAATGCTAATGGGTTTTCTTTTAAAAATAAATTTTTTGCTAAATCGACAACATTTAATAAGTTGGGTTCAAAATTCTCAAGACTATCAAATCTTACGTTTCAGAATAAGATATTTGCTTCAATAGTAAAGAATATTTTAGATATTCATCCAAAAAGATCATTACCAATATTTTCTAAATCTTTTGATAATTTTTTAAAAAATTTTAAAAATAAAAGAGATACCAAAAAAACGGTATACCTTTTTGTAGATGAATTTATAAATTATTTAGAGTCAGAAATTGCCATTGATACTATTGAATTGCTCTCAAAGCTTAATTACAGAATAGAGTATGTCAAACACCTTGAGAGTGGAAGAAGTTATCTATCAAAAGGGTTTTTAAAAGAAGCAAAAGACTTAGCAAATAAAAATGTCTCAACTTTTAAAAACTTAATTACTGAAGACACACCATTAATCGGTATTGAGCCTTCAGCAATATTAACTTTTAAAGACGAGTATATAAAACTTGCTAACGATAAAGATTCGGCTAAATCTATAGCTAAACACACATATCTAATAGAAGAATTTATCCAAAAAGAAATAGAACTAAATAATATAACTTCAGAACAATTCACCAAGGATCAAAAGACCGTTAAATTTCATGGGCATTGTTACCAAAAAGCGCTAACAAACCAGAAATCGAGTTTTGATGTATTGAATCTTCCTGAGAATTATAAAGTAACAATAATTCCAAGTGGATGTTGTGGAATGGCTGGTAGTTTTGGTTATGAAAAAGATAAATATGAAGTTAGTACTCAAATAGGAGAACAAACCTTATTTCCTGCTGTTCGCAAAGCTACAAAAGAGACAATTATTGCAGCTAATGGAACAAGTTGTCGTCATCAGATTAAAGATGGTACAAACAGGTCTGCAAAACATCCTGTAACTATTCTTAGAGAAGCATTATTGTAATAATATTAGATATTTAAAAATAAGGATTGCGTTTTTGTTTCTCTTAGATAACAATTACATTAGCGTAAAATAAATTTTAATGGCAGGAAATTCCTTCGGAAAGTTATTTAAACTCACCACTTTTGGTGAATCTCATGGCACGGCTATTGGTGGAATTATTGATGGTTGTCCAGCTGGTATTCAGTTAGACTTTGAAGCTATTCAAAATGAAATGAATAGACGCAAACCTGGTCAATCAAAGATTGTGACGCAACGTAAAGAGCCTGATACTGTAGAATTCTATTCCGGTATTTTTGAAGGACAAACTACAGGCACACCGATAGGCTTTGTTATACATAATACTAATCAAAAATCAAAAGACTATTCTCATATCAAAGATGTATATAGACCTAGTCATGCAGATTACACTTATGACAAAAAGTATGGTATACGTGATTATCGTGGAGGCGGACGTAGTTCTGCTCGCGAAACAGCTTGTCGTGTAGTTGCTGGTGCCATTGCAAAGCAGTGTATAAATGAAATTAATATTAATGCATTTACCTCTTCTGTAGGTGACATTTTTGTTGAAAAACCATATCAAGATTTAGATTTTAGTATGATAGAATCCAACATGATTCGCTGTCCCGATGAAGTTGCGGCAGAGAAGATGATTACTAAAGTTCAAGAAGTAAAAAAACAAGGTGATACAATAGGTGGTACAATAACATGTGTTATTCAGAATGTTCCTGCTGGATTAGGTGAGCCAGTTTTTGATAAATTACATGCAGAATTAGGAAAAGCTATGCTATCTATAAATGCTGTTAAAGGCTTTGAATACGGTAGTGGTTTCTGTGGTGCAAAGATGCTTGGAAGTTCCCATAATGATAAATTTAAGGAAGATGGTAGTACGCAAACCAATTTATCTGGTGGAGTACAAGGTGGTATAAGTAATGGCATGGATATTTATTTCCGTGTGGCTTTTAAACCCGTTGCTACAACGCTCCAAAAACAAGAAACAATAAATAGCAAAGGCGAAACTGTAGAAATGCAAGGTAAAGGGCGTCACGATCCTTGCGTTGTCCCGAGAGCTGTGCCAATTGTTGAAGCAATGGCAGCATTGGTTATCGCAGATTACATGTTATTACGTCGCCAGGAAACTAAGGATAGGTAAATTTAAATTAATACAATATGTTTTCACGTTAGTGAAAATCAAAATACGATATATGAAAAAACTCGCATTACATTGGAAGATTATTATCGGAATGGTCCTAGGAATCATTTTTGGTTTTATAATGAATTCCTACAGCGAACAGCAGTTCGTAACGGATTGGATTGCACCATTTGGAAAAATCTTCATCAATCTTCTTAAGCTAATTGCAGTACCGTTAATCTTAGCCTCTTTAATTAAAGGTATATCTGATTTAAAAGATATTTCTAAGATAAAATCTATGGGATTACGTACTGTTTTAATTTATGTTGGTACAACACTAGTGGCTATTGTTATTGGGCTTTCAATAGTAAATATTGTAAAACCAGGAGATGGAATGCCACAAGAAACTATTGAAAACATTAAACTTAAGTATGAAAATGATGCTGGTGTAACTGATAAATTAATGAAGGCAAGTGCACAGCAAGATGCTGGACCATTACAAGCTCTGGTAGATATCTTTCCAAGTAATATTTTTCAATCTATGGCAAATGCAAGTATGCTACAAATCATATTCTTTGCATTATTTGTAGGTATTTGCTTGTTATTGATTGGTGAGAAGAAAGCCAAACCAATGATAGATATTTTTGATTCGCTTAACGAAGTTGTTATGAAAATGGTGGACCTAATTATGCTTTTTGCTCCTTATGCTGTATTTGCTCTTATGGCAAATGTCATTATAGCTTTTGACGATACAACTATTTTAGTAAAGTTATTACAATATGCATTCTGTGTTGTTGGAGGTTTGATTTTAATGATAGGTTTTTACTTAATCCTAATAAAAGCGTATACTAAAAAATCACCATTATGGTTTTTAAGCCGCATTAGTCCTGCTCAACTATTAGCTTTTTCTACAAGTAGTAGCGCAGCAACGTTACCTGTAACTATGGAGCGTGTCGAAGAGCATCTAGGTGTAGATAAAGAAGTGTCTGGATTTGTATTGCCTGTTGGAGCTACAGTAAATATGGATGGTACAAGTTTATATCAAGGTATTGCTGCAGTTTTTATTATGCAGGTGATTTGGCCAGAAGGCTTGACATTTGCTAATCAAATGGTGATTATCTTTACCGCACTTTTAGCTTCTATTGGTTCTGCTGCTGTACCAAGTGCAGGTATGGTTATGCTTGTTATTGTATTAGAATCTATTGGATTTCCGGCTGAGTTATTACCAATAGGATTAGCTTTAATTTTTGCCGTTGATAGACCTTTGGATATGTGCAGAACTGTTGTAAACGTTACTGGAGACGCTACGGTATCTATGATGGTAGCAAAATCGTTAGATAAATTACATGACCCAAAACCAAAAGAATGGGACGATAACTATGAAGCTGTAAAATAATTAGTAAAAAGACTTATATGTTAGTTAGCTAACTTTGTTTATATAATTATAAAAACTATGAATGTTTGTTTTATAATGTATCCATGGGAAGAAATTGACCCAGAAAATGATACAAGTTTAGCCTTAATAAAAGAATGTGCAAAACGTGGTCATGGTGTTGCTATGTGTACACCAGCGAATTTAACGATTCGCGATAGTGTAACCAATGCTTTTTGTAATGTTATTAGTCGCATGGATAAAGTGCCTACTACATTAAAGGCTTTTTATAAGAAAGCAGCACTTCGAGAAGAAATGTTGCCTTTAGCGGGTTTTGATGCTATTTTCTTTAGAGCAAATCCACCGTTAGATCCATTGATGCTTAATTTTTTAGATTCTGTAAAAGATGATGTTTTTATCGTGAATTCATTACAAGGTATGCGAGAAGCCAACAATAAGCTTTATACTGCAGCTTTTGGTGATGCACACAGCAATATTATTCCAAATACGCATGTGTCTAAAAATAAGAACTATCTAATCCAACAAATTAATGAGTCAAAATCTGATAAGATGATACTAAAACCATTGAACGGTTTTGGAGGCTCAGGTGTTATTCTTATTGAAAAATCTGCGATGAGTAATATTAATTCACTACTCGATTTTTACATCAGTGCTGGTGAAGGTGAATCTAATTATGTTATTCTACAAGATTATATAGAAGGCGCAGAAAAAGGTGATGTTAGAGTTCTTTTACTAAATGGAGAGCCTGTTGGTGCAATGAAAAGAGTACCAGGTAGTGATGACCACCGTTCTAATGTTTCTGCTGGAGGTTCTGTACAAAAACACACATTAACTAAAGAAGAAAAGGCATTGTGTCGTCAGATTGGACCAAAATTAGTCAAAGATGGCTTATACTTTGTAGGTATTGATGTTATTGGTGGCAAACTTGTTGAAGTAAATGTTATGTCTCCAGGAGGAATTACATATATCAACAAAGTATATAAGAATAAGCGAAAGGTTGAAGAAAAAGTTGTTGACTTTTTAGAGAGTAAAGTTTTAGATAATCTTGAGGCATTCAATAGAAGAACACGTTTACGTAAGACTGTTGAAGATGCTTAAATAGTTGAGTTATGCTTCAAACTGAGTCACCATTAGTCACAGTCGATTGGCTTTATAAACATCTTGAAGCTGAAAATCTAGTTATACTTGATGCAACTATCCCAAAATTTGTAAGAACTTCTATAGAAGATAACTTAGGTTACATTCCTAACTCTCTTTTTTTCGACATTAAAAAGAAATTCAGTAACATATCTGCGGATTTCCCGAATACAATACCGACTTCGAAACAATTTCAATCTGAAGCCAGAGAATTAGGTATCAATTCAAATAGCTGTATTATTGTCTATGATGCACACGGTATATATTCTAGCCCTAGAGCATGGTGGCTTTTTAAATATTTTGGACATACTAATATTGCTGTTTTAGATGGTGGTTTACCTGAATGGATGTCCAAAAAGTATGCAACTCAAAAAAAGTATTCAAGTCCACAAGCTAAAGGAGATTTTATAGCGGATATTAAAGAGGAATTATTTACCAATTTTTCTGGAGTCAATAGATTTTCAAAAATTGAAGATACTTTGATTTTTGATGCACGCTCCTTTGAAAGGTTTAGAGGAGAAGTTCCTGAGCCTAGAAAAGGATTGCGAAGTGGAATAATACCAAATTCTGTAAATTTACCTTACACAAAGCTATTAAACGGTCACACGTTAAAATCTGAAGAAGAATTGAAATCAGTTTTTGAGACTTTCGCAAATAATAGGGAAAGATTTGTATTTAGCTGTGGTTCAGGAGTAACAGCTTGTAATTTAGCATTAGGAGCATCAGTTGTAGGTTATAAAAATCTAGTTGTCTATGATGGCTCTTGGACAGAATACGGAACATTAACACCAATACCTATGGAAACATCAAATTGGAATAAAGATGAATTAATGGCATATATTTTATTATATGCTGCACATTCTGATTTCAAAGAGAATAATCACGAGCGTAATGTTATCATATCAAAAGTAGATATGCAAACGTTTCAAAAGGTTCATGATGAGTTTTCTCAGGATAACGATTTTCAAAGTATACAGAAAATATTAGCTTCTATAGAGACGCATAAATATTCTAGTGAAAAAATTGATGAAATTTTGGCTGATATCAAAGGATTGTTTTTTGCTGATAGCGATTTTGATATCAAAGAACATTCCATGTTATTATTCCTAAAACGCATTTTAAAATAACTTTGTATGCAAAAACTTACCGTTTCTGAAATCATAAAAAACATAGAGTCTGAAATATGTTTTCATGCCGTTTCAGATGACTATTCTTTTACTATTAAAATAGACAAATATGTACATTACGCTTGTGGTGCTGTACATGATGGTCATCAATTTAGAAAAGAGCTTTGGGACAATTGTTTGCACACTGAATACGACCGTTGGTATGAAGAAGACCCAGAAACAAAAAATATGGTTGTATCACACCCAATCTTAATTACGGGTCGTGATTCTCGTTTTGAATATGATTTAAATCGCACACCAGAAGAAGCTGTATTTGAAATGGCTTGGGGAAAACAACTATGGAAATCACCTTTGTCTAGTGAACAGAAAACTAAAAGCCAGCAAAAGCATACTAATTTCTATAAAGTTGTAACTGCATTAATATCAAAATTAGAAGAGAAATTTGGTGTGTGCATCGTTTACGATATGCATAGTTACAATTGGCAACGATGGGATAGAGAAGTGCCTACCTGGAATTTAGGAACGTCGAATGTTGATAATAAGCGTTTTGGAAATTGTATTGAAATATGGCGAAAAGCTTTATCAACAATTAAATTTCCAAATAATATAAAGCAAACAGCTAAGATTAATAATACCTTTTATGGTAATGGGTATTTCTTAAGATTTATTACCAATAACTTTAAAAATACATTAGTTTTGGCAACCGAAATTGCAAAAGTATATTGCGACGAAAATAATCAGATTATATATCCAGAAGTAGTCACCGCGGTTGAAAATCAGCTTAAAGATTTAATTCCAAAACATGCTTCTGAATTCTATAAAACCTTTGCTAATTAATGTCTAAAATTAAGACAACCACCGAGTTTGAAGCTATTTTTGATATCGACGCTAATCTCAATCGATTAGTCAAAAATATTGAATTACTCAATTATATAAATCCATTAAATATTGCTGCTGAAAAAAAGAAATTCTTTTCAGCAAAATATAACTACGAACCAGAATTTAAATACCCAAAAATTAAGTTTGATGGTTATAAGTTACATCGTTTATTATTCTCCCAACGATTAGAACGTATTGAAGATGATGCTATTAGACAATTATACGAGGATGTTATTTACGAGTATTCAGGTCTGATAGAATGTATTGAAACGATTGGAAAAGGTAAGAAATTTTACTTTAATAGTCTCAAGAGTTTTGGTACGCCAACAGAGCGCGATATTGAAAACGCAAAGTTTATATTACGATTTGACAATGTTGATAATGCTGATTTAGATCCAATTCATGATGCAGAATATGCAAAGCAGTATTTTAATGAATTTTCAGAGCGTTATGATTTTAAGTACACTATAAAAATCAGTAATAATCTTTCTGCTGCTGCAATGGTTTTAAATAACACCCAAACGCTAGTGTTACGAAAAAACCATAAGTTCAGTAATAACCAATTAAGAGTTTTAGCTAATCACGAAATAGGTGTGCATTTGGTCACAACATTCAACGGATTATCACAACCTCTTAAAGTGTTTTCAAATGGTTTTCCAAATAATGTAGAAACCCAAGAAGGATTGGCTGTTTATTCTGAGTATATGTCAGGTTCATTAACGATGTATCGACTGCGAGAATTAGCTTTTAGAGTTATTGCTGCTGATAGTTTAAGTAAAGGCTATAGTTTTTCTGACACGTTTGATTTATTATATGGTCAGTATAAATTGGAGCGAAACGAAGCTTTCAGTATTACTCAACGTGTACATCGTGGTGGTGGTTTCACTAAGGATTTTTTATATCTCTCCGGTTTGCGAAATGTGTTTCAATTTGCTAATGATAATCAAGATTTAGTAAAGCTATTAATGGGGAAGGTTTGTATGTCTTATACTAATACAATCGATAAACTGATTGATATAGGTCTAGCAATTCCACCAATACATTTTACAGATGCATACCTTGAAAATAAGAATAACAATCCTAAATTAGATTTTATTTTGGAAGGGTTAAAATAAAAACCTCAAAACAAAATTTATAGGTCTATCATCATAATGACACTTACAATAGGATTGACTCGCCATATGGTAAGAGTTTGATTCATTCCCAACTAATTGAAGCTAGGCTCAAACTAACATAATCTCGCTCAGAGGTTTTTAATTTGGCTACTCAGTGTAGCCACAATCAACCATCAACTTTAACCTCAATATTAAAAGTAGTTCAAGTTTGTATCTTATAAAACTTAGTTTTAGTTAAGCAATAGTTTTGCTGAGTAAACAGGTCTTATGACTGAGTTAGTTGTTAATCTAAAAACTTAGTATTTAATTCTGGAGTAGGAATCATACAAGATTCCTTTTTACCATACCATTTGTAGCGATTCTTGGCAATATAATCATAAAACCAATCTCTTATAAAGTCTGGGATGATTAAGAATATTGCTAAAAATTTGACAGGAAAGTCAAGTGATTTTGAGATGTGAAGCGCAGCAGTAGATTTGCTGTATATTTTATAAACGCTAGGTTTGAAAAGTAAAATAGAATCTGTTTGTGTAGTATCAATATTAAATTTATTAATAATAGTTTTACCAGTTTTACTTTGCAATGACGCAAACAAGAATTTGTTCTTTTTATCTCTTTTGATAACATACAAAACACTACTATAACAAAGGTTACAAACCCCATCAAATAGTATTAAATGTTTGTGTTTCGGAATGTTTTCCATTATTTTTTTACTTCAACTAATTCTAACAAGTCTATATTAACATTGGTAGTAAAAATACCATAATTAACAATGGCTTTACCTTTTTTAATCTCGTCAATGCTGCCAATAGCTCTACCATCATGCATACGTACTCGGTCACCAATTTTCAGTACTGGCTTTGGTGGTAGTGGTTTCTCTTTCTGTTTTTGCTTAGCTTTCTTTTTCTTTTGTCGGATAAGATTTACTTTCTTTTCAGCTTCTTTTTTTATTTGAGCTTCTTTTGCTTTTTCTACTCGTTTTTGTTTTGCAGAAACCTTTTTCTTTTTAGAATTTTCAATTTGTATCAGTCTAAATAACTCAGACATTAACTCACGCTTCTTATTGTTATTTTGAAACTTGTCAGCCAAGTCATTTACTTTTTGACCTAGATATATTAAGCGTTGATTACTATCATATAACTCTTGAAAGCTTTCAAGCTTTTTCTGAACTTTTTGATTTATTTCTTCAAGCTTATCAGCTTCAGATTGTTTTTTCTTTTCGTTCTCCTTGAGTGATTGTTCAGTCATTTCTAGTCGGCTACGTTGTTTTTGAAGTTTAGCTATTGTAGCATCAAAACGAACCTTACCACGCTCTATCTTTTTTTTTGCCTTATTGATCAGACTATAAGGAATCCCATTTTTCTGTGCAACTTCAAAAGTAAATGAGCTTCCAGCTTGACCAATTACTAATTTATAAATAGGTTCTAATGTGCGTTCGTTAAATAACATATTTGCATTACGCATATATGGTAATTCGTTGGCTAGTAATTTTAAATTAGAATAATGTGTCGTAATAATCCCGAAAGCTTTACGGTCATAGAATACTTCTAAAAAAGCTTCAGCTAAAGAACCTCCTAATTCTGGATCTGAACCTGTACCAAATTCATCAATTAAAAAAAGTGTGTTTTTATTACACTTTCTTAAAAAATAGTTCATCTGTTTTAGACGATAACTATAGGTGCTCAAATGATTTTCGATAGATTGATTATCACCAATATCGCTTAGAATTCTATCAAATAATGACATTTTACTTCGTTCATGTACCGGAACAAGCATACCGGATTGTAACATGACTTGCAGTAAGCCAACTGTTTTTAGAGTGATACTTTTTCCTCCAGCATTAGGACCAGAAATGACAATGATTCTGGCATCATCGCCTAGTTCTATAGTTTGAGGAAATGTTTTTTCACCTTTTTCAGTATTGGTAAGATAGAGTAAAGGATGATAAGCGTCTCGAAGATAAATGCTACGTTCTATAGATATCTCAGGAAGTATAGCATTCATACTTCTTGCATATTTTGCTTTTGCAGATATAACATCAATCTTAATTAAAAACTCTTGGTATTGATTTAGTAATGGTAAAAATAGGCGTATATAATCTGTAAGCTCCTTTAATATTTTTATGACTTCTTCTTTCTCCTCGTATTCTAGATTATTTAATTCTCTAGAATAGTTTAGTGTCGTCTCAGGCTCAATATATACGATGCTACCAGTTTTGCTACCACCCATAATAGCACCATTAACTTTACGACGATACATTGATTTTACTGCTAATACGCGCTTATTTTCAACAACTGATTCCCGTATATCATCAAGATATTCCAAATTGTGGTATTTGTTTAATGCCGAAGAAAAACTAGTATTTATTTTAGTACGTAAACTAGTGATAGTCTTTCGTAGAATTGCTAGAGCTGGTGAAGCGTTATCTTTAATATCTCCAAAACGGTCTACTACAACATCTACTTGCTCAATTATCGATGCATTATAGTCTATTGGTTGCGATAAATTATATAAGTTTTTATAATATTCTA
>CAJQQC010000141.1 GCA_905480385.1 uncultured Winogradskyella sp. | reverse complement strand
GCAAAAGACTTTAATGTTCAGTTTAAAGATGAATTGGCGCGTGTTATGGCGCATGGTGTTTTACACTACTGCGGCTATAAAGACAAGTCAGAAGAAGATGTTAAGATTATGCGCTCAAAGGAAGACTACTACTTGTCTAAGCGTGTATAATATCCACATTTTCAGTGTATATTTGCAAACTAAAAATTTCAACACACGAATGTTCCACGTGGAACAATAAGTATATAAGTTATGTTTAACGAGGTTTATGATGTTATAGTTGTTGGTGCTGGTCATGCTGGAAGTGAAGCTGCTGCTGCTGCTGCAAATATGGGCAGTAAAACGTTGTTGATTACAATGAATCTTCAAAACATTGCACAGATGTCTTGTAATCCTGCTATGGGTGGAATTGCAAAAGGACAAATAGTTCGTGAGATTGATGCGCTTGGTGGATATAGCGGAATTGTTTCAGACACATCCGCAATTCAGTTTAAGATGCTTAATAAATCTAAAGGACCAGCTATGTGGAGCCCGAGAGTTCAGAGTGACCGAATGCGCTTTGCAGAAGATTGGAGGTTACTTTTAGAAAACACAAAGAATCTAGATTTTTATCAGGAAATGGTCTCAGGGTTAATTGTAAATAATGGTAAAGTTGAAGGCGTCAAAACATCACTTGGTATTGAAGTTAAGGCTAAAACAGTTGTGCTTACAAACGGAACTTTTCTTAACGGCCTAATACATATTGGTGAAAAGAATTTTGGAGGAGGAAGAGCAGGAGAAAGAGCCGCAACAGGAATTACAGAACAACTCGTTAATCTTGGATTTGATTCTGGGAGAATGAAAACAGGAACACCGCCACGAGTCGACGGAAGATCATTAGATTATTCCAAAATGAGTGAGCAACCTGGTGACGAGCACCCAGATAAGTTTTCTTATTTAGACATAACTCAACCTTTAAAAAATCAACGTTCATGCCACATGACCCACACAAGTCAAGAGGTGCATGATTTGTTACGCGAAGGATTTGATAGATCTCCAATGTTTAATGGTCGAATTAAAAGTGTAGGGCCGAGATATTGCCCATCTATTGAAGATAAGATTAATCGATTTTCAGACAAAGACAGACATCAATTGTTTGTCGAACCAGAAGGCTGGAATACTGTAGAGGTGTATGTAAATGGGTTTTCTACATCACTACCAGAAGATGTTCAGTTTAAAGCATTACGCTCTGTAGTTGGTTTTGAAAACGTGAAATTTTTTAGACCAGGCTACGCTATTGAATACGATTACTTTCCACCAACACAATTAAAACACACATTAGAAACTAAGTTAGTTGAAGGATTGTTTTTTGCAGGGCAAATTAACGGCACTACAGGGTACGAAGAAGCTGCATCTCAAGGATTGATGGCAGGTATAAATGCCTGTTTACAAGTTCAGAAAAAGGACGTTTTTACACTTAGAAGAGATGAAGCCTACATAGGAGTTTTAATAGATGATTTAATTACAAAAGGTACAGAAGAACCATATCGTATGTTTACATCACGTGCAGAGTACAGAACATTATTAAGGCAAGACAATGCGGATTTTAGGCTAACTCCTAGGGGCTATGAATTAGGTTTAGCGTCAGAAAACCGACTAAGGCGTATGGAAGAAAAACAGTCAAAGTCAGATAGTTTTGTTCAGTTTTTTAAAGACACCAGTGTAGAGCCGAAAGAAATAAATCCAATTCTAGAGAAAAAAAATTCTGCGCAGGTAAAACAAAAGGACAAGATGTTTAAGTTGTTTGCACGCCCACAAATTAGTATGGCAGATATGCGAAAAGTGGCTTCAGTCAATGCGTATATTTTAGAAAATGGTTTAGATACCGAGGTTTTAGAACAAGCAGAAATCCAAGTCAAGTATGCAGGATATATTGAGAAGGAAAAGAGTAATGCTGACAAGCTACAACGACTAGAAAATGTCAAAATCCCAAAAGATTTTGATTACTCTAAGCTACAATCAATGAGTTTAGAGGCAAGAGGAAAGTTAAATGATATACAGCCAGTAACTGTTTCTCAGGCATCAAGAATAAGTGGTGTTTCACCAGCGGACATCTCGGTTTTATTAGTTTACTTAGGGCGATAACATAATAATGTTTCACGTGGAACAATCAATAACGATCTTTTTTAAAAACTACACTAAGCAAAGCCGAAGTGTTATTTAAATGAAAAATGAGAACATATTTCTTAACATAAAAGACCATTCTGTTTCAGGAGAAACTTTTGATTTAGTATACAATCAATTTGAAGGCGTTTTAGAAACCTCTCCTCAGCCAAAAAAAGAAAATCTTGGTTACTATTATAAAAGTGAAGACTACATTTCACATACAGATTCTAAAAGAAATCTTTTAGAACAGGTATATCATTTAGTCAGAAAAAGTGCTTTAAAAAAGAAGTTAGCGTTAATAAATTCTTTTAAAACTGAAGAAAAAACCCTCTTAGATATAGGTTGCGGAACAGGCGACTTTTTAGAAACCGCTAAAAACAATAATTGGCATGTCTCAGGGATTGAGCCAGATGAAAACGCAAGGGAAATAGCAAATTCTAAAACAAATAATGCTGTCTTTGTCGTCAAAGAGCTTAAACATTTAAAAGCACAAAGTTTTGATATAATTACACTCTGGCACGTTTTAGAACACCTACCTAATTTAGAAGAGCATATTAAGATGTTTAACTACCTATTGAAGCCTAGCGGCAAATTAATAATTGCTGTGCCGAATCATAAAAGTTACGATGCAGAATATTACAAGGCATTTTGGGCAGCTTATGATGTGCCAAGACACCTTTGGCATTTCTCGCAAAATGGGATAAAGAGATTGTTTAAAAACCACGATTTGGATTTAGTAAATACAAAACCGATGTTGTTCGATGCGTTTTATGTAAGCTTACTATCTGAAAAATATAAAAAAGGTTTTATGAATCCATTTATTGCTTTTTGGATAGGATTGCGTTCTAATTTAAAAGCAAAACGTTCAGGCGAGTATTCTTCTATGATTTATGTCTTTAAAAAAGCTAAGAATTAAAAATTAAGCGATTTAACAGGTTTTTACCCTTGCATATATAGAATTACAAGCAAGTAAAATTAAACAAGCGTTAAGGTGTAAAAGATTAACTTATTTTTAATAGGTAAAAATTATAATGGTAATTGTTATAAATAGAAAACATCAATAATGAAAATTTAGTATAAATTATCAGTCAACTTTTATACATTTGCCAAAATTCGAAATAAAAAAACAAAGCACATGAAAACTATATTTAAATTATTAATCATAGCAATTCTGTTTTCTTCTTGTCAAGAACAGAAAAAAATTGGTTTTATAAATAACGGAGATGTTATAGATAATTATCAAATGAAAAAAGACATTGAAGCGAATTATAAAATCCGTAACGAGGTTTTTACAAAAAGGATGGACAGTATTGATAGAGAGTTTCAAGTTGAAGTAAAAGCATTTCAATTGGCACAATCTAAAATGTCTCAGAAGACTGCTCAAGAGAAGTATAACGAACTTGGACAAAAAAATCAACAACTAACCCAGAGTTTTCAACAAAACCAGGCTGTACTTCAGCAAGGTTATAA
>CAJQQC010000140.1 GCA_905480385.1 uncultured Winogradskyella sp. | reverse complement strand
AGATCACAATTTGTAAAGGATAGGATGGAAAACAGAGAAACACCTTGCTCAAATTTTGTTGTAACATATGGTAGTGGTTTCAATGCTTTTCCTGATGCTCAAGCGGCTTTTCAGTTTGCCGTTGACATATGGTCCAATCTTATCTCAACACCTATAGACATTAGAGTAAACGCTAGCTTTGATCCTGCTGCTGCTGGAAATTTAGGGAGTGCTGGTTCTGATGGTTTTTATAGTTTAAATGGTCCTGGCATACCAGCAAATACTCTATACCCATCGGCATTAACCGAGCTTTTAGTAGGTTCTGAGCAATTTGGTGATGCAGATGGCGTTTCTAATGATATCAATGCTAATTTTAATAGTATTAGAAGTGATTGGTATTTTGGGACTGATGCAAATACACCTGCAGGTCAATTTGATTTTGTGAGCGTTGTATTACATGAGTTAGGTCACGGATTAGGAGTATTGGGCTTTGGTAGAGAAAGCGGTAGTGATGGCGCTATTAGATTTGGTGATAATGCAAGCATATGGGATAATTTTATAGATGGTTCAAACATATTTGGAGGTCCTGATCCGATATTAAATGAAGTTAGCTTTCCTGATCCAGGACCGGCACTATTGGTTCAATTTGAAGGTGATAATCTAACCATTAATTCTCCATTGGCTGTAGCGCAAAATGGTGGAGTGTCACCTAAAACATACGCTCCAAGTACATTTAATGGTGGTTCTAGTTACAGTCACTTAGACGAAACAACTTTTAACAATACTCCACATGCTTTAATGACACCTTTCTCTGCAAGGGCTGAGGCAAACCATGATCCAGGAAACATAATTCTTGGATTTATGGAAGACATGGGCTGGATATTATGCCAAGGATCATTAAGTACAAATGATTTTGCTTTGGATGACTTAAAAGTAAGTCCTAATCCATTTACAAATACTATAACTATAGAATTACCTCCTCAGATTGCTAATCAAGAATTTGATATCTCTATGGTAGATATTAATGGTCGTATCGTTTTAAATACAAATAGTACTGTTGTAAATGGAGAAATTACTATCTCTAACTTAAGTAATCTTAAAAATGCACTTTACTTTTTAAATATTAAAAGTAAATCATCAGATTTAAGTATAACTAAGAAAATAATTAAACAATAAGAAAACTCATACTCATGAATAAGGAATACATTTTTACTATTCTGATTTGTATAATTTTTTTCACAAGTAAAATAAGTTCTTCCCAAGCTGTTACAAATGTAACAGAGAATACTCCTCTTATTTGTGAAATGCCGGATACTGGTATGCCTAATGATACATTTGTAGCTTTAAGAGATGTTGCAAAACAGAGAATGGCAAGTCAATCTTCACTATGTACTAACATCATAGTTTCTTACACAGGATTTCCTTCTGGTATACCAGCAGGTCCAGGACCTGAACAGATTGCTTTTCAACTGGCTGTTGACATTTGGGCAACTCTTATTGAATCTAGTCAAACTATATATATAGATGCAAACTGGGTGGATACAGGCAACCCAAATAACCTTGGTGGCGCTGCTGCTACATATTTTGCTGGTATTCCTGGAAGTACTGATAATATTATTTATCCTGCTGCCTTATATGAAAAATTAACAAACACAACTAATTCTAGTAACGACATATTTTGTCAATTCAACTCTTCTAGAACAGATTGGTTTTTTCCTCAAGATTTAAATGGAGATGCTCCAGCAGGACAATTTAATTTTACTGCTGTAGTTTTACATGAAATAGGGCACGGACTTGGAATGGCTGGTTTTGGAAGAACTAGAGGTGGGATTTTCGGAACTCAAGGCTATATTCGAAGAGATGCAAATGGAGCTACAACACCATTAGCAGATGACCCACTAGCAATACACACAACACCATGGGATACATTTATAGATTCTAACGGTATTTCAATTTTAGATGAAGGAACGTACCCTGACCCATCAACCACAATGTTAAGTGCATTTACGAATCAGGGTTTAACGAGTAATAGCCCAATTGCGGTAGGACAAAACGGTGGCACTGCACCAAGAACTTATGCCCCAAATTCATTTGTGTCTGGAACAAGTTATAGTCATTGGGATGAAAGCACATTTAATGCTACGGAAACTGCTTTGATGACTCCTTTTTTAGGTCCTGGAGAAGATATTTACGACCCAGGTAATGTCACTTTGGGCTTTATGGAAGACATGGGCTGGACTCTATGTCAAGGGTCATTAAGTACAAATGACTTTGCGTTAGATGACTTAAAAGTAAGTCCTAATCCTTTTACAAATACTATAACTATAGAGTTACCACCACAAATCGCTAATCAAGAATTTAATATCAGTATCGTAGATATTAATGGTCGTGTCATTAACAATATTGAAAGCAAAATTAGAAGTGGAGAAGTAAGAATATCTAATTTAAATAATCTTGATAAGTCTATCTACTTTTTAAAGATTGAAAGTACAACATCAGATATCAGTATTACTAAAAAGATTATCAAAAAATAATTCTTACTAAATAGAATAAAAAAGGGGAAGCAAATTTTGCTTCCCCTTTTTTAGTAATTATTTACTCTTATTTTCCAAGCATTAAAAGCTCACTGCAAACTACCTCTGTTGTGTATCTTTTAACACCATCTTTATCTTCCCATGAGCGTGTAGTTAACTTACCTTCTATAGCCACTTCTTTTCCTTTGCCGACATATTTTTCTATAATCTGAGCGGTCTTTCCCCAAGCTACGATATTGTGCCATTGTGTGTCTGTTACTTTTTCGCCTTGGGCGTTTTTGTAACTTTCGTTGGTTGCGACCGAGAATTTAGCTAATGTTTTTCCAGATTCTAAGTTTACGATTTCTGGATCATTTCCTAAGTTACCAATCAACTGTACTTTGTTTCTTAATGTGTTCATGTGTTCTAAATTTTTAATGTTAAACAGTTAATACTATCGAGTTCTTAAGTTTCGACGGTGCAAATATGAAACAGCTTCCAAATATTAGTCGGTTATTACGTATTTAAATTCGTTTGTAATCATTTGTAGTCGTTTGTAAATGGCTAATTATTGGTTATATTTGCGAATGAATTCATTCCAGATAGAAACAGAAAATCTTATTCTAAGACATTTAAAACCTAGTGATTTAGAACGAATGTATGAGTTAGACTCTAACCCTATTGTACACAAATATTTGGGTAATAAACCTAATACTTCAAAATTACAATCAGAGAAAGATATTGCCTTTAATATCCAACAACACATAGATAGGGGAATTGCCAGGTGGGCGGCTATAGAAAAATCCTCAGGTGAATTTATTGGATGGTCAGGCTTACGATTAAACAATGATTTGACCTTCAATAACAAAACCAATTTTTATGATGTTGGGTATCGTTTTATTCCCAGATATTGGGGCAGAGGATACGCAGCAGAATCTTCAATTGTTGCCTTAGATTATTTTTTTAATACTATGAACAAAGATTTACTTGTTGGTGTAGCAGAGGTAAAGAATATTGCATCCAATCGTGTCCTTGAAAAAATTGGTTTAGACTTTATAAATGAGTTTAATATAAATGCTGTAAAAGCAAATTGGTATGAATTAAAAAAAGAAAATTATGCAAAAAAAATGTCCAGAATGTGGTGATAAAATAATAGGTCGAGTAGATAAAAAATTCTGCAGTGATGGTTGCAGAAATGCCTACAACAATCGCATTAATAAAGACTCAAAAAATCTTATTAGAAACACCAATAACAGACTAAGAAAAAATTACAGGATCCTTGAAGACTTAAATCCCGATAAGAAAACTAAAACGTCAAGAGCCAAACTTATCGAAAAGGGATTTGACTTTAATTACTTTACAAGTATATACACTACCAAAATCGGCACAATATATTACTTTGTTTATAATCAAGGTTATTTACCCTTAGATGGTGGCTTTTATGCTTTGGTAAAAAGAGACGATTAACCTTTGGTAGTACTGTTCCAGTTTTCGGACTTTAGTTCTAATGCAGCTTTAAGAATATCTTTTTGACTTATTTGTCCTACTAACTTTCCGTTTTGGACTATAGGGAAACGTCTCCTCTTGGAACTTAAAAACTTATTAGCCGCATCAAAAATATCCATATCCCCATCAATAGTTTCTACATCTCTAATCATTCTTTTTTCGACTAAATCTTCTTCTAAAGGCATATTATAATAACGACTTTCACTCAACTGCTTCAAACAATCACCTTCAGAAATAATACCTACCAATTCGTTTTTTTCATTAACGACTGGACCACCAGAAATTTTATTTTTTATTATTGCCTCAACTACTGAATGTACTTTTTGACTAGGCGAAAAAGTAATTAAACTAGTCGTCATATAATCTTTTACTTTAAGTAACTTATCCTGAGGATTACCTTGTTGCTTACGTGCGCCTTGAAAACTTTTAATACCCATGACTTTAATTTTGAATGAAATTAAATTTACTTAAAATTAATTAGTTAAACAACATATAATGTTTGTGCATGTTATCTTTGTTTTTAAATCATATCGATTTAGAAACAGTGAAAAATAATAAAATCAGTATTCTAGGTTGTGGTTGGTTAGGATTACCATTAGCAAAATCATTAGTCGATAACGGTTATGAAATAAAGGGATCTACAACTACACAAGACAAATGCCAAAAATTGGTAGAAGATGGTGTTACTCCTTATCTGATTAAATTAAATGAAAGATTTGTTGAAGGTGAAATCAAAGATTTTTTAAAAGAAAGTGAGCTACTGATTATTAATATTCCGCCAGGATTAAGAAATAATCCAAAAAAAAATCATGTTTCAGAAATTAAACAATTAATACATCATGTAGAAAATAGCACTATTAAATACATCCTTTACATTAGCTCCACTTCTGTTTTTAAAGACGAGGTAGAATTCCCGTTAATTACTCAAATTACATTGCCAAATGCTACATCAAATTCAACTAAACAATTAATTGACATTGAAAATTTATTAAAAACCAGTACAAAATTTGAATCAACAATCTTAAGATTTTCAGGTTTAATAGGAAAGGATAGACACCCAGGAAAAATACTATCTGGACGAAAAAACATTTTAAACGGAAAGGCACCTATAAATCTTATTCATAGAGATGACTGCATTTCAATTATCTCCAAGCTCATAAAAAAACAGCTTTGGGGTGCTACATTTAATGCTAGTAATCCTTATCGCCATACAAGAGAAGATTATTATACTAATTACTGTAAAGAACATCATTTAGTTTTACCAGAGTTTGATCAAGAAAACGTTTCTAAAGGAAAAATCATAGACAGTACTAAGTTGGCACAACTCATAAAACATAAGTATAAAACTAGCCTTTAGGAAATTAATAACATTTTAAGACCTAATACTATTAATTTTCTTAGATTTGGCGCATTAAAATTTAATACAATGAAGAAGATTACAATTGCCCTAGTTATGTTTATTTCAGCTATGAGTTTTGCTCAAGGCAACGCAGAATTAAAAGCTCATTACGAAGCTTATTACAAACAGATGAAAAACCAAGGAGATGTACAAGGTGTTATTAACGCCATGACTCACTTGGATATTTTAACACCATCACAAGCGCGTAGAGATACATTAGCTTACTTGTATGTTTCAGAAGGGAAGTATGTCCAAGCCTTAAATACCATTGGTATTGAAAAAAATGCTTCGGCCTCTGACTTAAATGTTGAAGTAAAAGCTATTTCTTTTAAAAATTTAAATGATATTAAAAGAGCATTGGAGCAATACAATGTATTGTTTGATAGAAGTCCAAATCCCTCTTTAGCTTATGAAATTGCAGATTTAATGATGCAAAACAATGAAGATGCTGGCGCAAAAGACAAAATTGAATATGGTTTAAAAAATGTGACAGATGATATGAAACGTGCTTTTTACGAAACGCAACGTCCATATGAAACCTCTTTAAAAGCTGCCCTTATATATTTAAAGGCCTTGAATTTATTTAAAGAAAATCAAGCTACTAATTTAGATGCGGCTTTAAAGTTAGTTAACGATGCATTAGCTATTGACCCTAATTTTAATATGGCAAAACGTACTCGTGAAGCTTTAGAAGCTAAGAAAGCGCAGCCTAAAAATTAAGCTACTCATTTCCTAAATATAAAAAAGCCCATTGCAAAACAATGGGCTTTTTTATACGCTATATTTAGTACCTATTCATCTTCGGGTCTTCCTACATCGTTCTTATCAAACTCTAATTTTTTGTTTATCACAAAAATTAAATTAGAATTAGCAATAAGCAGCTCTTTTATGCTAAGCATCTTACTATCAACAGAATAGTTCTCTAGGGTCAAATCATTATTTAATTTAAAAAGCTTTGTCTCTAAAGTTGTTATGCGAGCATTTACTGGATTTGTATTTATGTTTTCAGGTATGTTAACTTTTAAAATATCTAAAAACTTCTTCAAAGTATCTTTTTCTGTAGTAAAAAATGTAATATCCGCTGTTTTTAAGAATGAAATCTGTGTCTCCAATTCTTGAAATTTTGACCAATCAGAAACTTCTCTCTTAGCATCATCACTTAAGATATAGTCATTATACTTAAAATTCTCAATGGCCTTTGCAGATATTTTTTTCTTTTCTTGCTTGATACCAGCTTCTCCTGTTTCTAAAGTTTCAGAGGTCTTATCGCCACATGAAACAATAAAGATTAAGGCCAATAATCCCAATATATATTTAACTTTCATTAATCATGTAATTAGATGAGTTGTAAAGGTAATTAAACTGATACTTTAAAAATTTATTTCATTTCAAGAAATTTTGAATAGTACAGAATGCTTATTTCTTATTAAAAGTCGCTTTTTTTAATTAATTATAAAAAGAACAGCCTCTATTCTTAGTATTTTTGATGATACTTAAAAAAGAAATATGTCTTCTAAAATATTAATAATCGGTGCTTGTGGTCAAATAGGGACTGAGCTGACTACAAAACTAAGAGATCTCCATGGTGTAAATAATGTTATTGCTAGTGACATTAATACCAGAAATCTAGACTTGGTTAACTCTGGGCCATTTGAAATCATAGATGCAAAAAATTATAATGCTATTCATGATTGTTGCCTACAAAATAACGTAAAGACCATATACCTTATGGCGGCTTTACTTAGCGCAACAGGTGAAAAATATCCTATGGAGGCTTGGGATTTGAACATGAACTCTCTTTTTCATGTTTTAAATTTAGCAAAAGAAAAAGTCATTGATAAAATATTCTGGCCAAGTAGTATTGCTGTTTTTGGACCAACTACACCCAAAATAAATACACCACAGTATACAATTTGTGAACCTACTACTGTATACGGCATTACCAAACAGGTTGGAGAACGTTGGTGTGAATATTATAACAAAAAATATGATGTTGATGTGCGAAGTATACGTTATCCCGGAATTATAAGTCATAAAGCTATGCCTGGTGGTGGAACCACAGATTATGCCGTAGAAATATATCATGAAGCTATTAAAAGCGGAACTTACGAATGTTTCCTTTCTGAAGAGACTGAACTCCCGATGATGTTTATGCAAGACGCCATAAAAGCAACTACAGAATTAATGCAAACATCCTCAGAAAACATTAAGGTTCGTTCTGCTTACAATTTAGCAGCTATTTCCTTTACACCAAAACAAGTTTTTGAAAGTATTAAAAAATATATCCCTGATTTTACAATCAGTTACAAACCAGATTTCAGACAAGTTATAGCGAATAGTTGGCCATCATCTATTGACGATAATATTGCAAGAAAGGAATGGGATTGGCAACATGATTTTGATCTGGACAAAATGACACGAGAAATGATTGATAACTTACAAAAACTAGTTTGTAAAGTTGACCTTGGCTAGCATTAAAATAGTGTTCTTTTTTATTTACTCACAAATAGAATGTGCATGGTTATCCAGATAAATAAAAAAAATTAAAATGATATAGACTATCTTGATTTATAATTCTTACTTATGAAATTTATGTAAAATTACTGAGTTTTAGATAAACAAGAAAGCCGTAACAAATGTTACGGCTTTTTACTTGCTCCTCTTCTAAGACTCGAACTTAGGACCCTCTGATTAACAGTCAGATGCTCTAACCACGCAACTAAATAAATACCAAATACTTAACAAACTAATAATTATAAAGTCTGTCAAAAGTATGTCAAAAGCAACAGTAAAGTGCCCTAAAATTAAGTCTGATAATAAGCAGAGATACTATGTAGTATTCTACAGTAATGAGAAAAGATATAGAATATACAATGGTTCTAAAATCAATTCTAACTTATACCCTAACTCACATCCTCTAAATGAAAGATATGAGATAGCTAAATTGTTATGTGCTGAAGTATATAAACACCTACTAAGTGGCTTAGG
>CAJQQC010000139.1 GCA_905480385.1 uncultured Winogradskyella sp. | reverse complement strand
AAATAGAATCTTTTGGATTGGCCCTAAACTATGGTATTTCTTCAGGAATAGGATGGTTTTTAGCTATTCTAGCGATTGCAGCTATACGTGAAAAAATTAGATACAGTGCAGTACCAGCACCTTTAAGAGGTCTAGGAATCACATTCATCATCACAGGATTAATGGGGATTGGTTTCTTAAGTTTTGGAGGTATGTTAACTGGTGGTGATGAGGAAGCCGAGCCTACAACGGAACCAACAGCTAAAGTTGAAAAATTTGAAGTTAAAGAAGAAAATAAACTAGCAGAAAATACTAAATCTATAGATTAATATGATTTTAGCAGCAGGAACAACAGGAACAGTTATAGCAACAGTAGCAGCATTTTTATTAATTACGTTGGTACTAGTTAGCTTATTGTTATTTGTAAAACAAAAATTATCGCCATCTGGTCCAGTAAAAATTCTGATTAATGGTGAGCGTGAGATTGAAGTTGCTTCAGGTAGTACACTATTATCTACATTAGGAAGCAATAAAATTTTCTTACCATCTGCTTGTGGTGGTGGTGGAACTTGTATTCAATGTGAATGTCATGTACTTTCGGGAGGTGGTGAAGCTTTACCTACTGAAACACCTCATTTTTCAAGAAAAGAATTACAGCAAGGTGCACGTTTATCTTGCCAAGTAAAAGTAAAACAGGATATGGAAATTACCATTCCTGAAGAAGTTTTTGGTATAAAAAAATGGGAAGCAACGGTTGTTCGTAACTATAATGTAGCATCTTTTATCAAGGAATTTGTAGTAGAGATTCCGGAAGATATGGGTTACAAAGCTGGTGGATATATCCAGATTGAAATTCCTGAATGTGAAGTTAAGTTTGAAGAAATGGATATCACAGCCCACCCAGAAGAGCATGATTCTGCAGATAAATTTCAGGCAGAATGGGACAAGTTTGGACTTTGGCCATTAGTAATGAAAAATACAGAAACTGTAGAGCGTGCATATTCAATGGCATCTTACCCTGCAGAAGGGCGTGAGATTATGCTTAACG
Source organism: uncultured Winogradskyella sp. (assembly GCA_905480385.1). Taxonomy (GTDB): domain Bacteria; phylum Bacteroidota; class Bacteroidia; order Flavobacteriales; family Flavobacteriaceae; genus Winogradskyella. Next base: position 2,561 of record CAJQQC010000139.1, on the reverse strand, counting down.
TGCGTATAGCTACACCACCTTGGGATAGGTCCAAAAATCAATGGATGGACGTTAATCCAGGTATAGCTTCTTCTTTTATATTTAATCAAAAACCAGGAGATAAAGTAACAATTTCTGGACCTTACGGAGAATTCTTTATCAACGAATCAGAAAGCGAAATGCTTTATATTGGTGGTGGTGCTGGTATGGCACCAATGCGTTCTCACCTATACGAATTGTTTAGAACTATCAAAACAGGTCGTAAAGTAACCTATTGGTATGGTGGTCGATCTAAACGTGAGTTGTTCTATATTGAGCACTTTAGAAAATTAGAAAATGATTTCCCTAACTTTAAATTCTACATGGCACTATCTGAACCAATGGATGAAGATAATTGGAAAGTTAAAACAGATATTAATGACGAAGAAGGCGATGGTTTTGTTGGTTTTATTCATAACTGTGTAATTGATAACTATTTAGATCATCATGAGTCACCAGAAGATATCGAATTGTACTTTTGTGGACCACCATTAATGAACCAAGCTGTTCAGAAAATGGGAGAAGATTTTGGTATACCGGATGAGCATATTAGATTTGATGACTTTGGTGGATAATCATTAAACTCAATACAATAAAAACCCAATAATTTTAATTATTGGGTTTTCTGTTTTTATAAATTATGAATTTCTTAAGCTAATTGGTACTTAGGTTTATCATTTTTGTATTCCAAGAGCTTAGAATAATACATAATATTTGTGATACCTTCTATTCTACATAGATGGGAAATTACCGCAGAAAGACCTTTAAAAAGAACTTCTTTATCCTTTAAGTTATCTGGTCTGCCATTTTTATGGTGTAACGGTAATTTATAGCCACAAGCTTTTAGGAATATAGACTCTATGGTTAATAATTCTAATGGTGTATAGCCATTAAAACGTCGACCTAAATTTTGATGAAAGTTCCCAATATAATTTAATTTTGTAGAGCCGTGATCATCAGATAAGTATTTCCAGCTTTCAGTGTTATTTAGGATGTTACCGACAGCACATTGCTTACAACACTCAGGATTAAGAGTGTTGTTATGAAACGCTATATATAGTTTTTCAATAGCAGCTTCAAAACGTTTTGAAGTTTTCAAAGTTTTAATTTTTTCTTTTCTGAAGTAAAAGTTACAAAAATTAAAAATTACACCAATTCAATTATTTGTATTCCATAATTAAAAATACAGCTGTACTGTCACCAATATTTAAAACTTCGTGTGTTGAAAGTTTATCTCTTGAAAACAAATAACCTGTTGGAACATTAATTTCTCTAATACCTGATGTGTCCTTAATTCTAAACTTACTTCCTGCCAAAGTATAACCAAAATGAGGCTTATGATAGTGTAACTCATGACCAACTTTTGGAGGAAATGAACATTTTAAAACTCTTACTACTGTATTTTCTTCAACAATTTCACATACTGATTTACCTTCCCAGCCAGCTTCTAGTGGATCTGGTAATTTAGGCTTAGGATTAATGCATGAGTAACATAAAAGTACCAATAAGACAATATTTATTTTCAATAAGACTTTCATTAAGTATGTTTAAAATATTAAAGGCATTATAAATTGAAATAACAAGATTAATAAAGCTACAGAAATTAAATTCAAAATTATACCAGCTCTTGCCATTTGATGCACTTTTATAAATCCAGAAGCAAATACAATTGCATTTGGTGGTGTCGCCATCGGTAGCATAAAAGCACAACTACTAGCAATAGTCACAGGAATAAGTAGATGCAAAATGGGGATTTCAAGACCGATAGCAATACCAGCAACAACTGGAGCTAACACAGCTGTTAAAGCCACATTACTCATTAATTCTGTCATAAATAACATTAAAATAATTAGTAATGATACTGCTACTAAAATACTAATATTTGCATTTGAGATGCTATTGGCTACCACATCTACAATACCACTTGTAGACATACCTTTAGCTAAAGCTAAGCCACCCCCAAAAAGAATCAAAATTCCCCAAGCTAGTTTTTGTGTATCCTTCCATTGCAGAATAAAATTGCCTTTTTTTAAATTATGTGGAATGGCAAATAAAACTATCGCTCCAAAAATGCTAATCATCGTATCATTAAGACCAAGTGACGGAATTAACTGATTAATAAGACTTCTAAAAATCCATAACGAAACTATAACTGCAAAAATCACTAAAACATGTTTTTCCTTACGAGATAATTTACCGAGCATATTTAATTCATTATTTATTACTGAATTCGAAGTGCCAAAAACTAAACCTTTACATGGAAATAGAATTTTTACCAATATCAAATAGACAATACTTACTAACAAAACAGAAAAAGGTAATCCAAATGACATCCATTTTACAAACGAGATTTGAATATTATATTCATTTTCTAGTAAACCAATTAATACCGAGTTTGGTGGTGTACCAATTACTGTTGCAATACCTCCAGCGTTAGCAGCAAAAGCAATACCTAACATAACACTAAGTGCAAAATTTTTATCGGGCTTTGAAAAACCATCTTCGTCATTAATTAGTAAGTTAATGACAGACATTGCTATAGG
>CAJQQC010000138.1 GCA_905480385.1 uncultured Winogradskyella sp. | reverse complement strand
GTGGTGTTTCGGCAAATTCTGGTATCAGAACTGCGCTTAAAAGTGCAGAAAAAAAACATGATTGGACAACCTATATTCCAAAGTTTGAATACACTACCGATAATGGAGCAATGATAGCTATTGTTGGGTATTTAAAATATTTGGAAAACGATTTTTCTAATTTTAATGTCATGGCTTCGGCTCGATTAAAGATTTAATAAGATGAAATATTATAAACTGCTATTTTTATTTATACCGTTTCTCTCTTTTTCTCAGAATAACATGGAAATATATGTCGATAATATTACGACTATAGACGAAGCAAAAGCCTTCATAAAAACTCATAAGACTAATTTTAAAGGAAAAATTATCACTTTTAACAAGGAGAAGCATAAAACGAGATTAGCGTCTGAACTTTTTGAAAAAGCAAAAGGAGGAAAAAAAGTTATAAAAACAGAAAAAGGGAAAACCATTTATAAAATTATAGACAAAAAGCAGATCATCCATTACAAAGTTAGTATCATGCTTTTTGATAATGAAAAAACTTCAATTAGCGAGATTAATTCATTACGGTCTTTCATACTTAAAGGCATTAAAAATAAAGAGCATAAATTCGAAAATTTAGCTCGTGTTTACTCGGCACATCCAACAGCAAAAACTGGAGGCGATTTAGGTTGGCTTAAAAAAGGAACTTTTTCTAATCGCTTTGAGAAAGTAGTTTCAGATAAACGCGTTGGGCAGGTATTCTCATTTGACGAGCATAGACAAAAAAAATATTATATAATTATGAAAACTCAAGATAGTAAGCAAATCGAAGAGATTACTATCTTAAAAATAGAGCAGAAATAATGCAGCTATTCTATAATCCAAATGTTTCTGAATCTGACAGCATCTTAAATTTTGATAAAGATGAAAGTCGCCATATTGTGAGAGTTCTGAGAAAAAAATCTGGAGATATAGTACACATTACAAATGGCAAGGGTTGGTTATTTACATCAGAATTAATTTCTGTTGAACAAAAGTATTGTTCTGCTAAAATTATTTCAAAACAGGAATTTAAGAAGCGAAATTATAAATTACATTTGGCAGTTGCTCCCACCAAAATTAATGACCGTTTTGAGTGGTTTTTAGAAAAAGCAACTGAGATAGGTGTCGATGTCATTACACCTATTATATGTGACCATAGCGAACGTAAAGTTATAAAAACAGAGCGCTTTGAGAAGATTATTCAATCTGCAATGAAACAATCTTTACAATACCAATTACCTGAATTAAAACCATTAACTTTATTTAAAGATTTTATAAAGCAAGATTTTACAGGGCAGAGATTCATTGCGCACTGCGAAGAAACTGAACGTAAGTCTCTAAAATCACAAATAAAATCTAGAACAGATATTACTTTACTTATTGGACCTGAGGGTGATTTTTCTGTTAAAGAAATTCAAACTAGCTTAAAACATAATTTTATTCCTGTAACTTTGGGTAACACAAGATTACGAACCGAAACTGCTGCAATTGCTGCATGTCATTCGGTAGCTATTTTAAATGAATAAAATGAAATTACACACCTTTATTTTCTTATTTATATACACATCAGTCACTTGTGCACAAAGTGTAGCTATCTTAAAATATAATGGTGGTGGAGATTGGTATGGCAACCCAACAGCGCTACCAAATCTGGTTAAATTTTGCAATGACAATATTGATACAAATATTAAAGAAAACATCAAAACTGTTGATGTCGGAAGCATTGATATTTTTCAATATCCATTTTTACACATGACAGGTCATGGTAATGTGTTTTTTAGTGATGATGACAGCGAAAACCTTAGAAAATATTTGATCTCTGGTGGCTTTTTACATATCGATGATAATTATGGGATGGAGTCATACGTAACAAAAGAGTTGAAAAAAGTTTTTCCAAATAAAGAACTTATAGAAATTCCAAAAACACATCCTATTTTTAAGACTGCCTATGATTTTCCAAATGGTTTACCTAAAATACACGAGCATGATGGCAAGGCGCCAAAAGCTATGGGTATTTTTCATGAAAGCAGACTTATTTTACTTTTTACCTTTGAAAGCGATTTAGGTGATGGTTGGGAAGATCAAGAAGTCCATAACGATCCAGAAGATGTGCGTCAAAAAGCACTTAAAATGGGTGCAAATATCATGAAATATGTTTTTGTAAATTAATGATTAATGAGATCAACAATTGAGCTTCCATATTCTTTTTTGGAATCATATTTTGACTTCAACAACCCTGAAAAAACTACTAGTCAAAAACTATTAATAGCATTCATGGGATTAACAATACCCTCAATATGTATTAGCATTTCAATAATTGAATTGATTGCTTTTAATCGCTAAAATAAAAACATAAATCAAGTTGCAGCTCAACCACTATAATTCAACTTTTAAAAAGCAAAAATTTCCTATTACATTAATTTGTGATAATGTGAATAATGCGGCAAATATTGGTAGTTTGCTTCGTATTTCGGATGCCTTAGGAGTTGAAGAACTTATTTTTTGTGGTGAAAATTTACAGCTTAGCAAACGCATGAAAAAAACCTCTCGGTCTACTGAAAAGTATGTTTCGCATAAAGTGGAGTCTGATATCCTTCAAGTTGTTACAAGTTTAAAAGCAAAACGTTATTTTATTATCGCACTAGAGATTACTGACAGCAGTACTAGTTTGGATGATTTTACACTAAATACCAATCAGCCAATAGCATTAATCATTGGTAATGAAAATATAGGCGTCTCTGAAGACATTTTAAAACTCGCAGACGAAATAGTTCATATTAAAATGTTTGGCGAAAATACCAGCATGAATGTTGTACAAGCCACTTCAATTACACTTTACGAATTAACAAAACAACTCCAAAATTAAGAGGTATTTGCCTTGGTTAATTTATTTCAGCATCTTTGACTAAAACAAACTTATGAATTCAAAAACCATAACTAATGGAATATTAAGAGCCATCGTAATATTGCTTGCAATAGCTCTGGTG
>CAJQQC010000137.1 GCA_905480385.1 uncultured Winogradskyella sp. | reverse complement strand
TATTTACGTAAGTCTAAATACCACCATAATTCTTCTTCTGGTATATCTAAAGCTGCCATTTTTTCCTTTAATACTTCTAAACGTTCTTCACGCTGTGATCCACCAACAATTTCACCGATTCCAGGAAACAAAACATCCATTGCCCTGACCGTTTTTTCATCTTCGTTTAAACGCATATAAAAAGCTTTGATGTTTGCGGGATAATCAAACAATATGACAGGGCATTTAAAGTGTTTTTCTACTAAGAAACGTTCATGTTCAGATTGTAAATCTGAGCCCCATTCGCTTATAAGGTATTTAAATTTCTTCTTTTTGTTTGGTTTACTATTTCTGAGTATATCAATAGCCTCAGTATAGCTGACACGTTTAAAGTTATTGTCTGTAACGAACTTCAACTTTTCAATTAAACGCATTTCGCTTCGTTCCGCTTGTGGTTTTGAATTCTCTTCGTTGAATAAACGGTCGTCTAAGAATTGTAAATCTTCGGTATTATGCTTTAATATATAGTCAAGAACTGATTTCATAAATTCTTCTGCCAAATCCATATTACCTGCCAAGTCCATAAAAGCGACTTCAGGTTCTACCATCCAGAATTCTGCAAGATGACGCGAAGTGTTTGAATTTTCAGCTCTAAAAGTTGGTCCAAAAGTGTAAACTTTACCTAGAGACATGGCGTATGTTTCTGCTTCTAATTGTCCAGAAACAGTAAGATTAGTTTCTTTACCAAAGAAATCTTGAGTATAATCTACATCACCATCATCAGTTAGTGGTGGATTTTTAGGATCTAGACTACTTATACGAAACATTTCACCGGCACCCTCTGCATCACTGCCTGTAATAATAGGCGTATGCATATTGTAAAATCCACTTTCTGTAAAATACTTATGAATCGCAAAAGATAGAGACGACTTTATCCTCATAACTGCACTAAATGTATTTGTGCGAGTTCGTAAATGAGCATTCTCCCTCAAGAACTCAAACGAGTGCTTTTTGGGCTGAATAGGGTATGTTTCTGCATCAGAATCTCCCAATACTTCAATTAAGGAGACTACGATTTCAACCTTTTGACCCTTACCTTGACTTTCTACTAAATCGCCTTCGATATGCAAAGCTGCACCGGTTGTAATTCGTTTTAAAAGTGATTCATCAAAATTTTCAAAATCAACAACACACTGAATATTATTTATAGTTGAACCATCGTTAAGTGCTATAAATCTGTTGGCTCTAAATGTTCGGACCCAACCTTTTACGCTAACTTTTTGTAGCGTAATGTCTTGTGTTAATAATTCTGATACAGTCTTAGTATTCATTTTTTTATTTTTTTTTAAAATCGTAGTCTATTTTTTTTCTTCAGTATCGTCTTCATTATTATCATCAGGAATGATATTTATTGAAGGCTCTTTTAATACTTCTTTATTAGCTATGCTACGTTCTAGTGACAACAATAATGAAGGCAATAATAATAAATTTGAAAGCATTGCAAAAAGTAAAGTCGCAGAAACTAATCCGCCTAGAGCTACTGTACCACCAAAACTTGAAATCATAAATACTGAAAACCCAAAAAACAATACAATAGAAGTATAGAACATACTCACTCCTGTTTCTCTTAAAGCAGCGTATACAGATTTACGTATTTTCCAGTGGTTAGCCTGTAATTCTTGACGATATTTTGCTAAAAAGTGAATGGTGTCATCCACAGAAATTCCAAAAGCGATACTAAATACTAAAATCGTCGAAGGCTTAATCGGTACGCCTAAATAGCCCATCATTCCGGCAGTAATTAGTAGTGGTAGTAAATTAGGAACCAATGATACCACAATCATTCTTACTGATCTAAACATATAAGCCATGAATAATGAAATGAGAATAATAGCTAATGTTAGAGAGATGACAAGGTTGCGTACTAAATATTTTGTTCCTTTTTGAAATACTAGTGCTTTTCCGGTTATAGTAATTTCATAGCGCTCTTTTGGGAAAACCTTATTTATTTTATTCTGAAGATCTTCTTCGATACGCTCCATTTTATCGGTACCTATGTCTTTCATAAAGGTGGTTATGCGCGCGTATTGGCCAGTGCTATCTACAAAGTTTTTTAATAAATCTATATCTGAGGAAGATTTTTTTACATAAGAGCTTATAAATAAGTTTTCTTGACTGGTTGGTAACTGGTAATATTTTGGATTACCATTGGTATAAGCTTGTTTAGCATATTTCACCAAACTAACAACAGATATAGGTCTTGATAGTTCTGGAATTTCTTCAATAAGCTCTTCCAATTCATTCATTCGTTTTATGGTCGAAAGCTTCATAACACCTTTTTTGCGTTTAGTGTCAATCATAATCTCCATTGGCATGATGCCGTCAAATTCTGATTCAAAGAAGCGAATATCCTGAAAAAATTCTGTCTTTTTTGGCATATCTTCTATAAGGCTACCAGAAATAACAATTTTATTAATTCCCAGAAGACTGGCAATTAACAAGATTAATGCTGTGACGTAAATGGTGATTTTTCGATGCTTTACCATACGCTCCATCCAATCTACAAATCCGTTAATCCAGCGCTTATTTAGATGTTCTAAGTGGCGGGGTTTAGGGTATGGTAAAAACGTATAAAGTATAGGTATAATAAGTAAGCAGAGAATAAAAATAGATAGTATACTCAGTGAAGCTACGATACCAAATTCTTTGAGAAGTTGGCTTTGTGTAAATATAAATGTAGCAAACCCAGAAGCTGTAGTTACGTTAGTCATCAATGTGGCATTTCCAACCTTGGTAATAACACGCTGTAACGATTTTATTTTGTTTCCATGCAGTTTTACTTCGTGTTGGTACTTATTAATTAAGAAAATACAGTTAGGTATACCTATGACTATTATTAAAGGCGGAATTAGTGCTGTAAGAACTGTAATCTCGTATTTCAATAAGCCTAAGATTCCAAAAGTCCACATTACACCAATACATACAACAATTAACGAGATAAAAGTTGCCCTAAAAGATCTAAAAAATAAAAAGAAGATTAATGACGTAACAAATAGAGCAGCACCTATAAAAAGGCTTATCTCATCAACAATATTTTGAGAATTTAGTGTCCGAATGTATGGCATCCCCGAAATACGAACATCAAGATCTGCTGCAGATTCGAATTCGGAAATTTTATTTTTCAAAGTGTTGATTACAAAGTCCTTTCGAGTAGGTGTATTAACAATGTCTTTCTTTAGATATACAGCGGTCCTAATAGTTTTTGTTTCCTTATTGAATAGAAAATTATCGTAAAAAGGATACTGTTTAAAAAGTTCGTCTTGAAGTTTCTCTATTTGTGCAATAGAAGTAATCGAATCTTTTATAAATGGCTCTAAGTCAAATTTTTTTTCTTTAGTGTTTTTAACAAGTTTTTGTAAATCCTTTATGGAGACTACAGTTTCAACCTCATTTTTATAAGATTTAAAATCTTCGGAAAGTTGGTTCCAAGCATTTAGTTTTTCAATAGAAAATAATGTAGAATCTTTGACTCCTAAAACTATGAGATTACCTTCTTCTCCAAATATTTCTAGAAAATCGTTGTAGGTAACATTTACTTCATGCTCATCAGGTAAGAGGTTTGCTTCTGTGTAAGTAAAACGCATATGCTTCCACTGCATACTAAAAAATATCGTATACAGAATCACCGTAATAAGAATGGCAATTTTGTTACGCAAAATTAATCGTGCGACAGTTTCCCAAAACCCAGTTGTAAAAAGTTTAAACATGCATTAATAAATGAGCGGCTAAGGTAAAAAAAAGGCAGAGATTTATTAGAGAATTAACAATATAAAGGAGCTAAGTCTATAGCGAAATATTAAAAGTAAATTTAAAAGCAAAATTATCTCCTAAAGAAGGCAAATGATAGCCACCGTAACGATATGCAAAACTTAACCCAAAGCCAAATAATAGTTTATTGATTTCAAAACCAGATTCTGAGTATAACTTGTCTAGCGTACCAAAATTTATGCCTTGATGTTGGTCTATAGACTTCATGCTTCCTAGTGCATATCTGGAGATTAAGACTAGTTGAGGTTTCCAGTGAGAGGTTATTTTGAAAGGCTTTAAGTAATGTTTAAATTGAAATGTAGCAAAGCGGTCACTAAAAAATTCATTAAAAAACATAGTTTCAAAACTATTTAATCCAGCAACAGAGAACCTTTGTAAAATGGTTTCTTTATTGATATTATTAGGATAAGCATGGTAGAGTTGTGTCAATGGTGTTTCTCCCGAAGCCAAGCCAGCAACTAAAGTAAATCTTGTCAAAGATTCATCACCATAATCAATTTGATGAATTGTTCTAAAATCAATTTTTGTGAAATTAAAATCACTTTTAAATACATCTGAAATACCTTGAGTAACTTGAGCTGTAAATTTCGGGTAGCCATCGACAGTTTCCTCAATTTTCTTATCAATAAATTCATATTTACTGAAAGGACTCCATTGTAAACTTACAGTTGCTGTACTGAAGCTAAAAGAGTTAAACACTTCACCATTAGAAACAAACGAATAATTATAAGTAGGATTAACTCGACTTACTGCCAGTTGAGTTTCTGATAAAAGATTATTTGATATTTTATGCTGTAGTGATAAAGACTTTGTAATGTGCCTGTGAAACAAGTCTATATTCAATAAACGTGGTTCAAAAAAAGAGAAAAAACGCTTATCAGTTAAAAATTTCGAACTCCCAGTTTCTTGCAGATCATCTGTATATGTAGCATTAATCCAAGTATCTGTTTTTTTATTTAATCTAACTCCGCCACCAATACTATATTTATAGCGTTCATCTTTAAAACCATATACCAAGTAGCCATTGACACGAAATTTGTCTGAAAAATTTTCGCTAGTAACACCACCAAGTCCAGTTCTAAAACCTTCAAATTGATTGTATTTTACTAAATATCTAAGATCGAAATTAAAGTATTTTGTAGGGAAATAACCTAGACCTATATTTTCTAAAAAGACTCTTTTTTTCAAAGAATCTTTTGTTTTTTCTTTGGACTGTTCTTCAGTCTTATTTTGTGAGTCTATTTGAGAAAAAGCACAGAATGAAATGCATATTAAGAGTATTGCAAAATTGTGCTTTAGCATTGAAAATAATTTTGGTTAAGGGACGACCATAAAAGATAATCGGAATTATACCGTCATAATCTCTTTTTCTTTATTGCTAAGAATTTGATCTATAAGCGTAACGTGTTTATCCGTTAGTTCTTGTACGTCAATCTCAGCATTTTTCTGTAAATCTTCAGAAATGTCTGATTTTTTAATGTCGTTATTAGCTTCTTTACGAGCGCTTCTTATACCAACTTTGGCGTCTTCTGCTTCTGCTTTGGCTTGTTTTGCTAAATCTCTTCGACGCTCTTCAGTTAATGGAGGCACATTTATAATTATGGTATCACCATTGTTCATTGGGTTAAATCCAAGATTAGCGACCATAATACCACGTTCGATTTCTTGAAGCATACTTTTTTCCCAAGGTTGTACTGTGATTGTACGACCATCTGGTGTATTAACGTTTGCAACTTGACTTAGTGGAGTTTGAGAGCCATAATAATCTACCATAACACTACCTAACATTGATGGACTAGCTTTACCAGCTCTAATATTAACCAGTTGCTTTTCTAAATGCTTAATGGCAGAATCCATTGCTTCATTTGCAGTATCAATAATAAATTGAATCTCTTCGTTCATGATAATTAATTTTTAATTCTAGTTTGAAGTTATCAAATTTTAAGCCAATTTTAAAAATTAACTTCTGTACCAATATTTTCGCCAGAAACTACTTTAAGAAGATTCCCTGGTTTGTTCATATCAAATACAATAATTGGTAATTTATTTTCTTGGCTTAATGTAAATGCTGTTGTGTCCATTACTTTAAGTCCTTTGCGTAAAACGTCATCAAAACTAATATGGTCAAACTTTACAGCATTATTATCTTTCTCTGGGTCAGCGTTATAAATACCATCTACACGTGTGCCTTTAAGTATGATATCGGCTTCAATCTCAATAGCTCTTAAAACTGCTGCAGAATCTGTAGTAAAATAAGGATTACCTGTACCGCCACCAAAAATGACAACACGTCCTTTTTGAAGATGACGCAAAGCTTTTCTTCTTATAAAAGGTTCTGCAACTTCGTTAATCTTAATTGCAGATTGTAAGCGTGTTGGTATCCCAGCATCTTCTAAAGCACTTTGTAAAGCCAAACCGTTAATAACCGTTGCCAACATACCCATGTGGTCACCTTGTACGCGATCCATACCATTACTTGCGCCAGCAACACCTCTAAAAATGTTTCCACCACCAATGACGATAGCAACTTGAACACCTTGGTCAGTTATGGTTTTAATATCATTGGCATATTCTGATAAACGCTCAGGGTCAATACCGTATTGGCGATTTCCCATTAAGGCTTCACCAGATAATTTGAGTAATATTCTTTTGTATTTCATTACCGATTTTGAAAGTTGAACAAAGCTACATAATTATTAGTAAGATTAAAAGTGAAATTGATTTGACTATGAACAAATTGATTTTTGATTTTAGCATAAAAAAAGCCTCCAGAATAAAACTCTGAAGGCTTTTTTTATAATGGAAATATTAATTATCCTACTGTAGCACGTTTAAAACCTGTTACTTCTACTTCGCCGTAAGTAGCTACGTATTGCGCAACAGTTTTCTTTTCGTCCTTAATAAACGCTTGGTCTAACAAACACTGCTCATTATCTAACGTCGTGTTGTCAGAGATAAAACGCTCCATTTTACCAGGTAAAATGCGGTCCCAGATTTGTTCTGGCTTACCTTCAGCTTTTAATTCTGCTTTTGCGTCTTCTTCAGCTTGTGCTAAAACTTCTGGAGTTAATTGGGACATTGAAATGTATTTTGGTACATTTTTCAAAGTCTTACCTAAACGCCCTAATTCGATATTATCTTTCTCGATGACTGCAATACGAGCTTCAGTTTCTGAAGCTACAAATGCAGGATCAAAATCTTTGTATGATAATGTTGTTGCACCCATTGATGCAACTTGCATAGCAACATCTTTACCTAAAGTCTCGATATTATCCACAACTGCAGAGAAACCTACTATTGCAGCAATCTTGTTAATGTGTACATAAGAACCAACGTAGGCTGCTTCTAATACTTCAAAAGCATTGATTTCTAATTTTTCGCCAATTACACCAGTTTGCTCAACTAATTTTTCGGCAACTGTCATTCCTCCGAAATCTGCAGCTAAAAACTCTTCTTTGCTATTTTGGTTTAAAGCGATATCTCCTAAGTCACTTGCTAACTTTAAGAAATTTTCGTTTTTACCAACAAAGTCAGTTTCACAGCCAAGTACTAAAGAAATACCTTTGGTTTTGTTTGCGTTAATTTTTGCAACAGCAGCACCTTCAGAAGAATCTCTATCAGCTCTCTTTGCTGCAACTTTTTGCCCTTTTTTACGTAAAACTTCGATTGCTTTGTCAAAATCACCACCAGCTTCAACTAGTGCTTTTTTACAATCCATCATACCTGCACCAGTCGCTTTTCTTAGCTTGTTTACTTCTGCTGCTGTAATTTTCACTGTGTTTTCCATAGTATATTTAAATTTGAAAAAGTCGCCTAATTATTTTCTGTTTTGAAAAGAATTAAACGACTTTTAAATATTGTATAATTCTTTGTTTATTCTTCTTCTTGAGCTGCAACTTGAGCTGCAACTGGAGCTGCTTTTTTAGCTTCAGGTTTTGCTTCTGCTTCTGCTTCTGCTTTTGGTGCTGGAGCTGGCGCTGCTGCTTTAGCTTCTTTCTCAGTACGTTCAGCTTTTCTTTCGTTTAATCCGTCTGCTACTGCAGAAGTAACGATAGATAAAATTTTATCTACTGATTTAGATGCATCATCGTTAGCAGGAATTAAATAGTCTACTTCACGTGGATCAGAGTTAGTATCTACCATCGCAAAGATTGGAATATTTAATTTTTGTGCTTCCTTGATTGCAATATGCTCGCGCATGATATCCACTACAAACAATGCACCTGGTAAACGTGTCATGTCAGAGATAGAACCTAAGTTCTTTTCTAATTTAGCACGTTGACGATCTACTTGTAATCGCTCCTTTTTAGATAAAGAGTTGAAAGTACCATCCTTTTTCATTCTATCAATCATGGCCATTTTTTTCACAGCTTTTCTGATAGTTACAAAGTTGGTTAACATTCCACCTGGCCAACGCTCAGTAATGTAAGGCTGGTTTACAGCAGCTGCTTTTTCAGCAACGATATCTTTTGCTTGTTTCTTTGTTGCAACAAATAAGATTTTCTTCCCAGAAGCAGCGATTTTTTTCATTGCTTCTGCAGTTTCTTCAATCTTAGCTGCAGTTTTGTATAGGTTGATGATATGGATACCGTTACGCTCCATATAAATGTAAGGAGCCATGTTTGGGTTCCACTTGCGTGTTAGGTGACCGAAGTGAACACCTGCTTCTAATAATTCTTTTACTTCTACTTTTTCCATTTTGTAATAGTTTACGTTCTGTTGAATTAGCAATGTCAAAGTGGCTTTAAAAAAGACCTCTAACATTTAGATGCTAAACTAAACTTTCACGATTTGACGTGATAAGCAACAATAACTGGTTTAATGTTTTGTCGAAATATTCGACGATTTCAATAAAATAAAATAATTCAGAATCTGTTGATACAGACTCTGAATTAAGTGTTGTTTTGATATTAACGTTTCGAGAATTGGAATTTTTTACGCGCTTTCTTCTGTCCGAATTTTTTACGCTCTACCATTCTTGGGTCTCTCGTTAATAGACCTTCTGGCTTTAATACTAGTCTGTTTTCAGGATCAAGCTCGCACATTGCACGAGATAATCCTAAACGTATTGCTTCTGCCTGGCCGGTGATACCACCTCCATATACGTTAACAGTAATATCAAAGTTGCCATCATTGTTAGTCAAGGCTAAAGGTTGGTTTACTTTGTACTGCAATGTTGCAGTACTAAAATAATCCGCCATGTCTTTTTTGTTCACCGTGATTTTGCCTTTTCCTTTGGCAACGTACACACGAGCAACAGCCGTCTTTCTACGGCCAATTTTGTGAATTACTTCCATTAGTTAATTTCGTTTAAATTAATTGCTTTAGGCTTCTGCGCTTCGTGAGCATGTTCAGTACCTGAAACAACTGTTAAGTTTCTGAAAAGAACAGCACCTAATTTGTTTTTTGGTAACATTCCTTTTACTGACTTCTCTACTAATCTGCTTGGGTCTTTTTCAAACAATTCAGTAGCTGTCAGGCTTCTTTGTCCACCTGGATAACCTGTATGACGGATATAACTTTTATCTGTCCACTTGTTACCAGTTAAGTTGATTTTTTCTGCATTAACAACAATTACGTTATCACCGCAATCAACGTGTGGCGTAAAATTAGGTTTGTGCTTACCTCTTAAAAGTATTGCTACTCTTGAAGCTAAGCGACCTAAAGTTTGTCCTTCAGCATCAACTAAAACCCACTCCTTATTAACGGTAGCTTTGTTAGCAGAAACTGTTTTGTAGCTTAATGTATCCACACTAATTTGATTTATTTTGTACCATTGTAGTACAATTGATTAAACATTTCTCTTCCGAAAAAGAGTTTGCAAATTTACGATAACTTATTGGATTGACAAACCTCTATTGTTATTTTTTAAAGGCTAATAATTTGTCACAGAATACTTTGTTGATTCTTGAAATCTAAAAAGCATTTTTTCTAATTGTTTCTAACTCATCAAATGTGAATATATTTGATTTTGCGAGTTTTACAAATTCATCAGTCACTGAGGCATTGAAAAGTATTAGGTCATCAGTATTAACAGTTACTTTAATACCATAATCAAATAATTGACGTATTGAATGTTTTTTGATATTTGTTACTGCACCCATAAGTATGTTACTTGTTGGGCATATATTCAAACGTATATTGTTTTTTAAAATACAGTCCATTGTTTTTTTAGAATCTACAGCGCTCAAACCGTGTTGTAATTCATTAGGAGCTAGTAATTTTATAGTGTAATCAATACTTTCATAATCGGAAAACTCTCCTATATGAACTTTGGTTTTTAAACCAAAATCTTTAGCCATATCATAAAACCGAACAAAAGGTTTGAGATCTTTTCCTATTTCTTGGCCATACAAGTCTACCGATTTAAACACACCACTTTCAATACATTTTATACCATCACTATATACCCTTTCGTGTTCTAAATCTTTATTAATGCCTAATTCTGGTCTAAAATCTATTTGTGATTTATATTTTTCTTTTAGGTGACGTGTTATTTCTATTATCTTTTCAACTTTTCCATCAAAAAAACGAGCCAAATTTAAATCTACACTTGCTTCCAATAATGTGACATTATCGTCAATGGCGCTTTCAATAGCAATTTCCATAAAATTAATAACGTCTTTACCTTCAATCAGAATAGTATTAAGTTGCCTGTAAATAAAATCTATCATACCGGAAAGACCATCAAAACTTTTAGGAAAAGTCAAATTTGCTTCAGGATATTTTTCTTTGAAACGTTTTTGAGAACCAGCCAAATGCAAATGACTATGTACATCTGCTTTTGGTAATTTTAAAAAAGTATCTCTAATTTCTGAGTTATTCATATTGATTTAGAATTAATAGAGAACACTTACGGCACTAAACAATAGTGTAATCATTAATAGACCAAGTCTATATAATAGAAACTTTAACAACTCGTTTTCTTCCATTTGATTAAAAGAATATTGAGTGCTAAAAATACAAGATTTTTTAAACCCACTACTTTTGAAATAGTACTACATTATTTGGTAGCGCGTTGCAATCTATCGTTTATAGATTTGCCTATATCATGATTTGGTAGGCGCTCTGCAATAATGATGTCTAAATCCTGCTCATCAAGTTGATGTAAAGCACTGTACAGATTTGTAGCAGCTTCAGAGACATTTCCTGTTTTGGATAAAACAATCTGAAATTTTATAGCCTTGTTTTTTATTTCATTTTCAAACGCTAGAATACCAATATTTTTGCCTTGAAATTGCTTAATAGCATCGGAAATATCAGTTACAAGGATTGTTTTGGTATTTGGTGCATAATGACGCGCCAACATTCCAGGTGCATTGGGAACGGAGTTCTTTTTATTTTTAATTTCAACGGAACCAACTATATTCTCAATATCTTCAATTGATGTTGAACCCAAACGGTAAATAATAGGTTCATCATTTTCAAAACCAATGATGGTAGATTCTATACCGCTTGTGCAAGTACCACCATCAAGTACCATTTTTATGTCATTTTTGAAGTAGCTTTCAACATGTTCAGCGGAAGTAGGACTTATCCGATTAAAGGGGTTTGCACTTGGGGCAGCTAATGGAAAATCTAATTGTTTTAGTAACTCTAAAGTTGTTGGGTGATTTGGAATTCTGACAGCAACAGTATCTTTTCCGGCAGTAATTACATCAGGAATCACCTCCTTTTTTTTGAGAACCAGAGTAATGGGTCCAGGCCAAAATGCTTCAGCTAAAAGTTTTGCTTTTTCTGGAATGCGAGCAACAATGGTCTCTAGATAATCTATTGAAGGAATATGAACAATCAATGGGTTAAATAATGGACGCTGTTTGGTTTTAAAAATAGAATCAATAGCTTTTTCACTGAAGATATTGCCTGCTAAGCCATAAACCGTTTCGGTTGGTATAGCAACCAATTTCTCTTGGTTTAAAAGTGCTACTGCCTTTGATATGTCTTTTGAAATAATACTCATCAATATGGTTGCAAAGCTACTTCAAAAAATTCAAGTTTTAATGTGCTTCTAGCCAATTATCACCAATATCTAAATCAACATCCAAAGGGACGTTAAGAGTATAAGCATTTTCCATCTCTGTTTTGATGAGCGTTTTCATAGCATCTAACTCAGGTTTATAGATGTCAAAAACTAATTCATCATGTACTTGCAACAACATTTTGGATTTATAACCAGATGCTTGAAGTTTATCATATATATTTATCATCGCAATTTTAATTATGTCTGCAGCACTTCCTTGTATAGGTGCATTTACAGCATTGCGTTCTGCTGCTCCACGAACAACAGCATTTCTGGAATTAATATCTTTAAGATAGCGACGTCGTCCTAAAACGGTTTGTACATAACCATTATCACGTGCAAAGTCTACTTGCTTGCTTATGTAAGCGCGCAATTTTGGATAGGTTTCATAATAAGTATCAATCAATTCTTTGGCTTCACCACGAGATAAATCAGTTTGGTTACTTAGTCCAAAGGCAGAAACCCCATAAATAATTCCAAAATTTACCGTTTTGGCATTGCTACGTTGCTCACGTGATACTTCAGTTAGTGGGACATTAAACACTCTTGAAGCTGTTGATGCATGAATATCTTCACCATTTTTAAAAGCTTCAATCATGGTTTCTTCTTGACTTAAAGCCGCAATAATTCGTAATTCTATTTGAGAATAATCTGCTGCTAAAAGTGTATAGTTTTCATCTCTTGGGACAAAAGCTTTACGGACTTGTCGACCTCTTTCTGTTCGTATTGGGATATTCTGTAAGTTTGGATTATTACTACTTAATCGACCAGTAGCTGCTACGGTTTGCATATAATCGGTATGCACGCGATTTGTACTTTCTTCAACCTGAAGAGGTAATGCATCAACATACGTACTTTTGAGTTTAGCCAAGCCACGATAGTCCAATACATCTCTTATAATTTGATGATCTTTTGCTAAATAACTAAGCACATCTTCGGCAGTAGAATATTGACCAGTCTTGGTTTTTTTGGGCTTGTCAACGAGTTTCATTTTTTCAAAAAGAATAATACCTAGTTGCTTTGGTGATGCTATATTGAATTCTTCACCTGCAGCTTCGTAAATTCGTTTTTCGAGTGTTTGAATATCGTTGTTTAAGTCATCTGATAAAGAATTTAAAAAGGCTTTATCTAAGTTGATTCCTTCCAATTCCATAGCTGCTAACACACGAAGAAGCGGTAATTCTATCTCATCAAATAATTTTTGGGTATTGGCTTCGCCCAATTCTTTTTCAAAATGTTCTTTCAACTGAAGTGTAATATCAGCATCTTCAACAGCATATTCTGTTTGTTTTTCAAGTGGGACATCTCGCATTGAAAGTTGATTCTTTCCCTTCTTACCTATTAATTCAGTTATTGAAATAGGAGAATAGTTTAAATAGGTTTCAGCTAGTACATCCATATTATGGCGCATATCTGGATTGATCAAATAATGCGCAAGCATCGTATCGAACAGTTTTCCCTTTACTTCGATATTATATTTCGCCAGAACTTTTATGTCGTATTTTAAATTCTGCCCAATTTTTTCAATGTTTTCATTTTCAAAAAATGGCCTGAGTATCTCAATCAAATTCTGAGTTTCATTTTTATTTTCAGGAAAAGGCATATAAAAACCTTTACCAGTTTCCCAAGAAAAGGCAATACCGACCAATTCAGCCACTAGTGGATTTAGCCCGGTAGTTTCAGTATCAAAACACACAGAGGTTTGACTCATCAGGTTTTTGACAAATAGTTTTGTTGCCATTCCTGGCGATATACTTTGGTAAAAATGCGAGGATGTTTCAGCCGTCTTTCTTGTATATTCTAAAGTTGTTTTATCAGATGTTAATGTGTCTCCACCAAATAATGAGAATTGTCCAGCGCCAGCAGATTTTTGTTCTTTAGGTGTGGCTTTAACTTCAGCTTTAGTCACAGCAGAACCATTAGCTGTAGTTGGAACTTCAGTTGAAAATGTCTTTAAGAAGTTATCGGTTAATCGTCTAAACTCTAAATCCTGAAATATTTCTTTTACTTTTTCAACATCTGGATGGTCTAATTCAAAATCTTTGGCATCAAAATCAACAGGAACATCTAACATAATAGTTGCTAACTTTTTTGAAAGTAGTCCAAGTTCGCCATTGGCTTCAACCTTTTCTTTCATCTTTCCTTTTAGCTGGTCCGTGTTAGCCAATAAACCTTCCATGCTACCAAACTGATTGATGAATTTTTTTGCTGTTTTTTCACCCACACCAGGTAGTCCAGGAATATTATCAGATGAATCTCCCATCATTCCTAAAAAATCAATAACTTGCATTGGTTTCGTTACTTCAAACTTTTTTTGTACTTCAGGAATGCCCCAGGTTTCGTAACCACCACCAAAAACAGGACGGTACATAAAAATATTATCTGTTACTAATTGAGCAAAATCCTTGTCAGGTGTTACCATAAACACTTTGTAGCCTTCCTTTTCGGCTTGACGTGAAAGTGTGCCAATAACATCATCTGCTTCGAAACCTTCTTTTACCATGATAGGAATATGCATGGCTTTAAGGATTTCATAGATATATGGTACAGCAGTTTTTATACCTTCAGGTGTTTCGTCTCTGTTGGCTTTATATGCTTCGTACATTTCAACACGGTCGGCACTGCCACCTTTGTCAAAACAAACAGCTAAATGGTCGGGTCTTTCTCGTTTAATAACATCTAAAAGCGAGTTCATAAACCCCATGATGGCTGAAGTATCTTCACCTTTAGAATTAATTCTTGGATTTTTTATAAAAGCATAATATCCACGAAATATTAAAGCATAAGCATCGACTAAAAAGAGTCGTTTTTGGTCTGACATTTTATTATTTTTAGAAGTCTATAAATCTACAAAAAAACCCGAAGCTATTAGCTTCGGGTTTTATTATTATTGATATTGTTTTAAGAATTAAGGTGCTGGATTCGGAATTGCTGAATGCACTTCGTTGATTGCTTTCAGGACATCGTCACTTAGTGATATGTTGATACTATCTATATTCTCTTCTAATTGATTTAAATTAGTTGCACCGATGATATTACTTGTTAAGAACGGACGTTCATTAACAAAAGCTAATGACATTTGCGCTAAACTCATACCGTTATCTTCAGCAATTTTTAAATAATGTTTTGTTGCTTCAGTAGCTTGATCTCCACTATATCTTGCAAAACGTGGGAATAATTTTAAACGTGCATTATCGGCAGCAGTTCCTTTAATATACTTTCCAGAAAGTACACCAAATGCCATTGGTGAGTATGCCAATAGCCCAATATTTTCCCGATGTGCAACTTCTGCCATTGTACTATCAAAAGGCCTACATAATAATGAGTATGCATTTTGAATAGTGATTAGTCGTGGTAAATTATGTTGTTTAGATTCTTGCAAATAACGCATGGTTCCCCATGCGCCTTCGTTAGAAATCCCGATTTGTCTTACTTTTCCTGACTTTACGATTTTGTCAAGGTTATGCAAAATTTCATTAAAGTTATCTTCCCATTTATCATTTGCATCATGAACATAATCTCTAACACCAAATTTATTAGTTTCACGTTCTGGCCAATGCAATTGGTATAAGTCTATATAGTCGGTTTGCAATCGTTTTAAGCTATTATCTACAGCTTCATTAAGTGCGCCTTTACTAAAACCAGTGGTCCTAATATGTGCTGTATAATCTCCTGGCCCAGCTATTTTACTTGCCAAAATAACTTTGTCTCTATTACCTGTTTTAGAAAACCAATTTCCAATAATTCGTTCGGTTTCTGCATAAGTTTCGGCAGTTGCAGGAACAGGATATAACTCAGCAACATCAAAAAAATTAACACCTTTATCTAATGCTAAATCCATTTGAGCAAAACCTTCGTCTTGGGTGTTTTGATTTCCCCAGGTCATGGTGCCAAGACATATTTTACTAACTTTTATATCTGTATTCGGAAGGTTGGTATATTTCATAGTCGCAATAAAAATTTTAACAAAAATAAGAAGACCTTTCAGGTTAGTGAAACTTGAAAGGTCTAAATCTATGTTAAGTTTTATGTTTTAGATTTCATTTAAAAGCTTTGAAATCTCATCTAATTTCGGTGTCAATATAACTTCAATGCGTCTATTTTTTGCCTTACCTTCCGCAGTATCGTTATTTGCAATAGGTGCGTACTCTCCACGGCCAGCAGCTGTTAAATTTTCGGCTTTTATAGATGAGTTTTCTTTAAGAATTTTCACAATTGAAGTGGCGCGTTTTGTCGATAAATCCCAATTACTACTCAATTGCGCATTGCCTTTATAAGGCACATTGTCAGTATGACCTTCAATCAAAACAGCAATATCTGGATTTTCTGCCAAAACACTACCTAATTGTTGCACGGCTTTACGTCCTTCAGTTCCCACAGACCAACTCCCAGAATTGAAAAGTAGTTTGTTTTCCATTGAGATGTAAACTTTACCATCACGTTGTTCTACAGTTAAGCCCTTGCCTTCAAAGTTTGTTAATGCTTTTGAGATGGCATCTTTAAGCTTAGTCATTGCTGCATCTTTTGTTGCGATAACATTTTCTAATTCAGCAACTCTTTTTGAACCTGCTTCAATCTCTTTTTGTAGTTTGTTTAAACGATTACTTTCTGCTGCAAGTGCTTGCTCTTTAGCTTCAAGTTGTGCTAATAATTCTCTATTCTTTTTGGAGTTTGCTGCGATTGAAGCAGAACTTTGTTCTTCTAATGCTGCATATGATGCTTTGAGATTCTCCAAATTAGATTTTGAGGCTGCTAATTCAGTAGTGAGTTGGTCTCGTTCTTTCACAGCATCATCGTAAGCTTGCTGTAATTTTTCTAAATCATTTTCAAGCTTATTTTTTGCACCTGAGAGTGATTGATTATCGTCAGACAATTGACGGTGCTCTTTTTTAAGGTCTGCATATTTATCTTCTAAATCCGTGTAAATCTTTTTTGACACACAAGATGAAAAAAACGTTAAGCTTAAAGCTAAAATTGACAGTTTTTTAATCATAATCTTCTATTTGAGTTTAATTGATGAATTTTTAAAATCCTAATTCTAGCAGAATAGGACAATGGTCACTATGTACTGCTTCGGTGAGTATAACGCTTCGTTTTAAGTTTTCTTGTAAAGGTTTTGTAGCTAATGCATAATCTAAACGCCAACCCTTATTATTTGCTCGAGCATTAGCTCTGTAACTCCACCACGAATATTTTTGTAATTCTGGGTTGAGGTATCTAAATGTATCAACGAGTCCGCTTTCTAAAAAGTTGCCTAACCATTCACGTTCTTCTGGTAAAAACCCAGAAACACCTTTCATTTTTGGGTTATGGATATCAATGGCTTCATGACAAATGTTGTAGTCACCACAGATTATAAGTTTAGGGAAGTCTTTTTTTAGTGAATTAATATAATCTTGGAATTCATCCATATAATTGAGCTTAAAACTCAGACGTGTATCATTTGTACCCGAGGGTAAGTATAAACTCATCACGGAAACATTATCAAAATCAGCTCTAATATTTCGCCCTTCAAAATCCATGGATTCTATTCCGGTTCCGAACTCTACATGATTTGGTTCTGTTTTACTTAAAATAGCAACACCACTATAGCCTTTTTTTTGTGCACTAAACCAGTAGTTGTATTTAAATCCAGCTTCGGCAAAAACATCTAAATCTAGTTGGTCTTCTTGAGCTTTTATTTCTTGTAAACAAATGACATCTGGGTCAGTTGCTGTTAACCAATCTATAAATCCTTTTTTTAATGCGGCTCTAATACCGTTAACGTTGTATGATGCAATTTTCATGTTGAATAATTAGTTCAGTATCAAAAATAAATAATACTGTACTTTTACAATGCTTTTTATTGTGAAATATGTCTTAAATAAAGGCGTTACTGTTCTATATGCGAATACTAATTACTTTTCTATTTCTAATACTTTCGTTTACTGCGCTAGGACAGGAGAAGTCTAGTAATTATAAATTTAAAAAATTTGCGGTTAAGGATTCAATTCTGATTGATTCGGTCAGTATCAATCCAAGTTTGTTTAAAGTGAAAAGTAAATCTGGAAAACTAATAGATTCAAGTTTATATTCTATTGACTTTTCTAAATCGATTTTAAGGTTTAAACCATCGGTAAATACTGATACTGTTTTAGTCGAATATCTTCGCTACCCAAATTTTATTACCAAAACTTACCGTCAGCTGGATGATAATATTATCATTCAAAATACAGAAGCACGCCAAAGATTATTCCAAATTCAGAGAATAAAACCCAAAAGTAATTTTACACCTTTTGATGGCTTAACAACATCAGGAAGTATCTCACGCGGTGTAACTATTGGTAACAATCAAAACTCGGTTTTGAATAGTGAGCTAGATTTACAAATTTCAGGAAAGTTAAGTAATAAAGTATCCTTAAGAGCATCGATACAAGATGCTAATATCCCATTACAAGAAAGTGGATTTTCTCAACGACTTGATGAATTTGACCAGATTTTTATTGAATTGTATAGTAAAGATTGGCGCATCCGAGCTGGGGATATAGATTTGGTAAATAACACCAGTTATTACAATGGTTTTAGTAAACGTGTGCAAGGACTTTTGGTTAATGCTAATTTAAGTAAAAAGACCTCTGTGTTTGCCTCGGGTGCACTGGTACGTGGACAGTTTACAACAAGTCAGTTTACTGCGCAAGAAGGAAATCAAGGACCATACAAATTAAGAGGAGAAAATGGAGAATTATTTGTTTTGGTCGTATCGGGAAGTGAAACGGTCTATGTCAACGGTGTACCATTGGAACGTGGCGAAAACAAGGATTATATTATCGATTATAATGCTGGGCAGATTGTTTTTAACTCAACATTTCCAATAACCTCCGAAATGCGAATTACCGTCGATTACCAATTTAGCGAACGAAATTATTCGCGATTTACAGTTTATGGTGGTGGTAAATATGAAACTGAAAAACTAAAATTAAATCTTTCGGTATACTCTGAGAGTGATGCTAAAAATCAACCCTTACAACAAAATTTATCTACAGAGCAAGCGCAGATTTTAGCTAATGCTGGTGATGATATGAGTTTAATGACAGCACCATCGGCAGTTGAAGAAACATTTTCTGAAAATAGAATCTTGTACCGAAAAGAGCTATTTGGTACTGAGGAAATATTTGTGTTTTCTAATGACCCAAACGACCAATTGTTTAGTGTCCGTTTTACATTGGTAGGTAATAATCAAGGTAATTATGTCTTAAGTAATGACAGTACAATTGCTAATATTTATGAATTTGTACCGCCAATAGCAGGAATACCTCAAGGAAATTTCGAACCTATTATCCAACTTGTTGCACCTGAACGTCTACAAATAGCGACGCTAAACGGAACATATACACCAACAGAAAGAACAAATGTCTTTTTTGAATTGGCGGGAAGTAAAAACGATTTGAATTTGTTTTCAAGTGCAGATGATAACAATAATGATGGTTTTGCTGGGAAATTTAAAGTGCAACAAAAACTCATAAAAAAAGATAGTGCTTGGAATGTATCTGCGATTGCAGATATTGACTATTTGCAAGATAATTTCAGAACTGTACAACGTTTATACCGACCAGAGTTTGCTCGTGATTGGAATTTAGATAATTCCGAAGCTAATCAAGGTAATGTGAGTTTAGGAGATCAATTGCTTTTTAATTCTGGAGTTCAAGCATTTCATCATAAAAAAGGAAGGTTTGCTTATAATTTTGAACACCTTAATTATTCTGAAGCCTTTAATGGTAACCGCCATAATCTTAAAGCTGATTTGCGATTGGGGGATTTTACAATATTCTCACAATCTAGTGCTTTACGTAATAGTTCGACTTTAAATACCTCAAAGTTTTTTCGTTCTTTTAATCGTGTAGTTTACGGGAAAAATAAAAAATGGGCTGGGGCAAAACTAGCTTTAGAAGACAATGAACAAACCGAAAAAGCAACAGGAAACTTAACTGCCTTGAGTCAAAAATTCATTTCTTATGAAGCATTTGCTGGAGTTGGCGATAGTACAAAAGTATTTGTAGAGCTTGGTTATATTCATAGACTTAATGACAGTTTACGGAATAATAATTTACAACGTGTTAATACGTCAAATAGCTATTATCTAAAGTCAAGATTAATTCAGAATAAAACATCGAATTTGCAATTATTTGTCAATTACAGAACTTTAAAAGCAAAAGATAATACGTCGCAAGACGAGCAATCTTTAAATAGCAGATTGAATTATAACCAACGTTTATTCAAAAACGTTTTAATCTTAAATACAAGTTACGAAACCAATTCAGGGACATTACCACAACAAGATTTTACTTTTGTTGAGGTCGAACCAGGACAAGGTAATTTTACTTGGATAGATTATAACGGCAATGGAATTCAAGAACTAGGTGAGTTTGAAACAGCACAATTTGCTGACCAAGGAAGTTATATTAGAGTTTTATTACCTAACCAAGTTTTTATCCAGACGCACCAAAATCGCTTTAGTCAAACCGTAACATTTAATCCACAACAATGGAATGTCTCTAAGAGTAGTTCTAAAAAATTCTGGTCACATTTTTATAACCAAACATCGTTTTTGGTAGATAATAAATTACGTAGAGATGGGAGCTCCTTTAACCTCAATCCATTTGAAGCATTGAATGACGATAATGATAATGACCCAAATCGTTTAGGATTAAACTTTAGTTTACGAAATGTGTTGTTTTATAACCGTGGAAAGCAACGTTACACTACGTCGTATACCTACTTAACCAATAAGAGTCAGAGTCTGTTGTCTATTGGTGCACAGCAAAATAAAATAAGAAGTCATCAGTTTAATTTTAATCATAAATTTTTGAAGAGTTGGTTAGTTACCACAGAAGCAGGTTTAACTAATACTAGGAGTTTTAACCAAAGTTTTGCTAATCGAGATTTTAATATTGACGAAACCCAATTTCAGCCAAAGTTGTCATACATATTTAATGAAAATGCGCAGTTTGATATCTTCTACCAATACACAAATAAGAAAAATACAATAGGAAATTCTGAAGAGCTACTACAGAACAATTATGGGTTTTCCTTCACTTATAATAACGCTAAAAAAGTAGCACTGACAGGAGAGTTTAATTATTTTCAGAATGATTATGTTGGCAATGCAAATACGCCAGTAGCATTTCAAATCTTAGAAGGTTTACAACCTGGAAAGAATTTTACATGGAACGTCATAGCACAGAAGAAGTTGACCAAGTTTTTAGATTTAAATCTTAATTATTTTGGTCGTAAAACAGAAACTTCAAAAACGATTCACACAGGTACTGTACAGCTAAAGGCTTATTTTTAAAAAAAACTGATTTCTTTGACGCAACGTTTTACCAAAAAACGCATCTTTGTGATAAGATTCTTACATTTTCATCAACCATTCTTTGACATCAACTTCTTTTTTGATAATGGTTTTTAAATCTTCAATTTTTACACGTTGTTGTTCCATGGTATCTCTATGACGTATGGTTACAGTATTATTATCTAAACTTTCACCATCAACGGTTATACAAAACGGTGTTCCATTAGCATCTTGGCGTCTGTATCGTCTACCGACTGCATCTTTTTCGTCATAAGCGACGTTAAATTCCCATTTTAAATCTTCGATGATGTCTTTAGATAATTTAACTAAAGCTTCATCTTTTCTAACCAATGGTAAAATAGCTGCTTTTGTAGGTGCTAAAACTGCAGGTAGTTTTAAAACAGTTCGTGTTGTGTTATTTTCTAACACTTCTTCTTGTAACGCATTAGAAAATACGGCTAGGAACATACGGTCTAAACCAATTGATGTTTCTAAAACATAAGGGGTGTAGTTAACATTCTCTTCGTGGTCAAAATACTGTAATTTTTTACCAGAATGTTCTTCATGCTGTTTTAAATCAAAATCAGTACGACTGTGAATACCTTCTAATTCTTTAAATCCAAAAGGAAATCTAAACTCTATATCAGTTGCAGCATCTGCGTAATGTGCTAATTTTTCATGGTCATGAAAACGGTAATTATCGGCACCCATTCCTAATGATAAATGCCATTTCATTCGGGCTTCTTTCCAATGTTTAAACCATTCACCTTGCGAACCTGGTTTAATAAAGAATTGCATCTCCATTTGTTCAAACTCACGCATTCTAAAGATAAATTGTCGTGCAACAATTTCGTTTCTGAAGGCTTTTCCTGTTTGTGCAATACCAAACGGAATCTTCATTCGACCAGTTTTTTGTACATTCAAAAAGTTAACAAAGATACCTTGCGCCGTTTCTGGTCTTAGATATAAATCCATCGCTGAATCTACAGAAGCACCTAACTTTGTGCCAAACATTAAGTTAAATTGCTTAACGTCGGTCCAATTCTTTGTTCCAGATATAGGGCAAACGATACCTAATTCTTCAATTAAAGCTTTTACAGCTTCTAAATCTTCAACCTCAAGAGACTTTCCCATTTTAGATAAAATGCTATTTATTTTCTCTTGGTAATCTAAGACGCGTCCGTTAGTGGTTAAAAACTCTTCTTTATTAAATGCATCACCAAAACGTTTGGCTGCTTTTTTGACTTCCTTTTCTATTTTGTTTTCAATCTTAGCACAATAATCCTCGATTAAAACATCAGCGCGATAACGCTTTTTAGAATCTTTATTATCTATTAATGGGTCATTAAAGGCATCGACGTGGCCAGAAGCTTTCCAAGTTGTTGGATGCATAAAAATTGCAGCATCAATACCCACAATATTATCATTCATTTGTACCATGGCTTTCCACCAATAATCGCGTATATTTTTTTTGAGTTCGGCACCGTTTTGTGCATAATCATACACTGCACTTAAACCGTCGTAAATCTCACTACTCTGAAACACATATCCGTATTCCTTTGCATGTGAGATAACCTTCTTAAATTTATCTTCATTATTTGCCATGCTGCAAAAATATAAAACCGCCACAATTAACGGTCAGTTTTTGTGAATTTATAGTAGCTTTAAAAATAAATATTACATTTAATTTGTAATGCTAAAAATTATACTGTTTACTGATATCTATTTGTAGTGCTCAAAAATCTAATCAACCTCTTCTTTCCTCAAATCTGTGAAGCTTGCAAAACACCATTACAGGACAACGAAAATTCTATTTGTATTTCGTGTCGACATGAACTGCCTGTAACCAACTTTCATTTTGAAAATAATGACGTGGTAAAAAAACTCTTATATGGCCGTTTAGAATTAGAAAACGCAACGGCATTACTGCATTTTTCTAAAAAAGGTTTAGTTCAAGAGTTATTACACAACTTAAAGTATCGAGGACATGAGCAGATTGGAAAATTTCTTGGCGATTGGCTGGGTGGTGAGCTTAAAACTATTGAAACTTATCAAACAATCGACGTAGTCGTACCAGTACCAACCCACAAAAAATCGAAAAGAGAACGTGGATACAATCAAGTTACAAAATTTGGACAGCAAATAGCAAAAGCCTTAGATGTCGATTATTATGATGATGCACTGATCAAAACATCCCACACAAAACGTCAAGTATTTAAAGACAGAGTAACACGTTTTGAAGATGTAAACAAGCGTTTTGAAATTGGAAACACTGTTGGTTTATATAACAAACATATTCTGTTGGTTGATGATGTCATAACAACGAGCGCAACAATTGAAGCTTGTGGATTGCTTCTGCAAACAATTCCGGGAGTAAAAATTAGTGTTGCAACAATGGCAATTGTCGAATAAATTGTTCGTTATTAATAGAATTAAGTTGTTAATTTGTTTAAATTTTTTACTTCAATGTTTACAAAGTCTTCTCGTGTATATTTCGGAATAGCTGCATTGCTTCTTTTTGCTCTAGGTTGTGCGAGTCGAGGTAGACCATCTGGAGGAGAAATAGACACAACACCACCAGAAATCACTGGGGAAAGTCCTAAAAATTATTCTACAAATTTTAAAGGTGACGAGATTAGAATTTACTTCAATGAATATGTAAAAATCAAGGATTTACAAAAGCAATTGATTATTTCGCCACCGATGGATACTCAGCCACAAATATCTCCTCAAGGTTCGGCAAGTAAATATATAACCATAAAAATCAAAGATACTTTAGCTGATAATACAACTTACGCTTTCAACTTTGGTAATAGTATTGTAGATAATAACGAGGAGAACCCTTTTGCGTATTATCGCTATGTGTTTTCGACAGGTGACACCATCGATTCGTTATCCGTAAAAGGTGCCGTTTTTGACGCTTTATCAAGAAACGCAGACCCATTTGTTTCGGTAATGCTATATGAACTTGACACCTCATACACAGACTCGATTGTGTACAAGCAAAAACCTAAATTTATTACCAATACGCTAGACAGTTTAACGACCTTTAGTATTGATAATATAAAAGAAGGAACGTATAAAATGGTCGCTTTAAAAGAAGAGAATTCTAATTTTACTTTTCAGCCAAAAACAGATAAAATAGGATTTTACGAAGGCGAAATTACTGTACCTACAGATTCGTTTTACAACATTACGTTGTTCAAAGAAGTTACAGATTTTAAAGTCTTAAAACCAAGTCAAATTGCGGAGCAACGCATTCAGTTTCCGTTTGAAGGTCAATTAGAAACTGTCGAAATTGAAGTACAATCAGATTCTATTGATAAATTGCAGTATCGATTAACAAGAGATAAAGAAAAGGATAGTTTGTATTATTGGTATAAGCCCAAAGTTGAAATTGATTCGGCTTCATTTTTAGTTAAGAGCGAAAGCTTTACAGAAACATTTAAATATAAATT
>CAJQQC010000136.1 GCA_905480385.1 uncultured Winogradskyella sp. | reverse complement strand
AGCGGTTTTATTAAAAACATGAAATGTAGCGGTAGCTAAATTATTTTTTTAAGGAATCTCTAATTTCTGTCAATAAATCGATTTCAGATGGTCCTGTTGGGGCTGGGGCTTCAGCTGGTTTTTTAGTTTTGTTGTAGGCTTTAACTATCATAAACATAACTAAACCAACAATTAATAAGTTAATTATAGTATTAATCCATGAACCATAAGCTATTACTGCAGCTCCTGCTTCTTTAGCTGCGGCAAGTGAAGCATACTCTTGACCATCCATCGCATAATGGAGGTCTTCAAAATTCATTCCGCCAGCGAAATATCCAATAAAAGGCATAGCAATGTTGGAAACAAAACCGTTAATAACAGCACCTAAAGCACCAGCCATTATGACGGCTACTGCAAAATCAATGACGTTCCCCGTCATTATAAAATTCTTAAATTCTTTTAACATGATTAAATATTTTAGTTAGTAATTTGACACCAATTTACATAAAAAGTCACATATAAAAGGAAAATAGCTATTTGGCATAAAGCCTTTTAACGCGTTGTGAGATAGCAGTTAGTACTTCATAGGAAATCGTACTCCCAAATTCTGCAAAAGTTGAAGCTTTATGAATTCCATCGAAAATAATGACTTCATCACCTTCTTCACAATCAACGTCAGTAATATTTACCATAATCATATCCATACAAACATTGCCGATTATTGCGGCTTTTTGGTTATTTACAAATACATAACCTTTTCCATTTCCAAATTGTCTAGAGATACCATCAGCATGACCAATAGGTATAGTTGCTATTTTTTCAAAACTAGAGGCTATGTGAGACCTATTGTAACCTACTGTTTCTCCCTTTTCTATTTGGTGTATTTGAGAGATGATGGATTTTAGTGTTGCTATAGGTTTTAGATTGGCATCTTCTTTAGCTGAGTTTCCAAATCCATAAAGCCCTATACCACAACGCACCATATCTAAATGTCCCTCAGTGTAATTTAGTATTCCAGATGTATTACATAAATGTAACCAAGGCTTATAATTCATTTTAGATTTGAAATCAAAAGCAATAGTTTTAAAATCTTCTATTTGTCGTATGGAAAAATCCTTTTCATTGTCATCTTCACTTGATGCTAGATGTGAGAACAAAGATTTTGCTACAATTGCTTTAGTTTTTTTTAAGTGG
This sequence comes from uncultured Winogradskyella sp., assembly GCA_905480385.1. GTDB lineage: Bacteria > Bacteroidota > Bacteroidia > Flavobacteriales > Flavobacteriaceae > Winogradskyella. The sequence continues at coordinate 50,637 of CAJQQC010000136.1, read as the reverse complement.
GAAATAATATAATCGATATCAGTTCTCCCAAAGCCTAAACGATTTAAACCTGTATTAAATTTTATATGAACCGGATAGTTTGATTGTTGTTGTTGTTCAGCAACTCTTATAAATTCTTTTAAAATATTAGAACTGTAAATACTCGGCTCTAGGCAATGTTCGATAATTTCTTTAAAATTAACAGCTTGCGGGTGCAATACCAAAATAGGAGTTGTTATACCCGCATCACGAAGTGCAGCACCTTCTTTTGTATATGCCACAGCAAAATAGTCTACATTAAGAATCTCTAGATGTTTTGCCACTTCAATGGAGTCGCTTCCGTATGCAAAAGCTTTTACTACAGCTAGAAATTTAGTTTTTGGATTAAGTTTAGATTTTATATAGTTATAGTTATGCGTTAACGCATCAAACTGAAGTTCTAAGATAGTTTCTTGAGCTTTAGGCATCAGAATTATTTTCTTTAGAAGTCAACTCTTCAGCATCTTTCACCTTTATTTGGCGAACTTTTTCACGAAGCATAGATTTGTAATATGCAGCACGACTAAGTGGTTCGTATTCGTCAACTTCGCCCAATAAAACAAGGTCATCACTTTTTGCTTTTCTAAAACTATATTGTGCTAAGTTCCCTGTTTTTGTACAAACAGCATGTACTTTTGTAACATACTCTGCGGTTGCCATAAGGTTAGGCATAGGCCCAAAAGGATTGCCTTTAAAATCCATATCAAGACCTGCAACGATAACACGAATACCTTTATTGGCTAAATCATTACAAATACTCACGATTTCGTCATCAAAAAACTGGGCCTCATCAATACCAACTACATCACACCCATCTGCAAGGATTGGAATGTTTGCTGCTGCAGGAACAGGAGTTGATCGAATTTCATTTGCATCGTGCGAAATTACTTTTTCATTATCATAGCGCACATCAACAGCTGGCTTAAAGATTTCGACCTTTTGTCTAGCAAACTGAGCGCGCTTCAATCGGCGGATTAATTCTTCTGTTTTACCAGAAAACATAGAACCGCAGATGACTTCAATCCATCCAAATTGTTCTTTCTGATTTACCGTATTTTCGAGAAACATTTCGTAATTTTAGCACTAAATCGTGTCCGATTTTCGTTTGTATAAAGGTGACGTAAATTTATTAAAAATCAAAAGTAAAATTCATGAAAAAGAAATTAGAATCAGAATTAATTAGCATTGCGCACAGGATTCTAAAACTAACAGGAAAAGAAGACATCAAACGCATGCATGAAGAGGTTGCGTTGTTGTACGAGAAGCTTACGGTTTTAAAATTTGCACAAGAAAATTTTGAAGATAATTTACCAACAATTGGTAACGATTCTTCGTTTTTTGAGATGTTAGATACAGCTTTCAATAATAAAATCAGCGACAATATAGAAGTTGAAAACAAGGTCTATGTTAATATGGATGAGCGTGAAGATGATGGTATTATGGAGCCTGTGATGAATAAAATAAAAGACATGGTGGCCTTTATGCCTGAGGAAGACGAGGCAGTTGAAGAAGCTCCAAGGACAAGTTCTAACGGGCAGCAAGCTAAAACGATTGAGTTTGAAACTATTACTCAAGACTTTGCCATTATTCCAGAGTTTGAACCTATTGAAGACGCCAAAAAGCGCGAAGCAGAAAATAAAGTTAAGTCATTGAATGATAAATTAAAATCTGGAGGCCTCCAGATTGGGCTTAATGATAAAATTGCTTTTATCAAACATTTATTTGATGGACAAAATGAAGATTATGAACGTGTCATTTCTCAGATAAACACCTCAACAACACTTCAAGAAGCAGAAGATTTTATCCACCAATTAGTAAAACCAGATTATAATAATTGGGAAGGTAAAGAAGAATATGAAGAACGTTTTCTAGAGATTGTAGAAGGTAAATTCAATTAAAGTATGTCAACTAAAAAAGTCATTTATTGGCTAGCAACGGCTGTACTTTTTGGGATTATGTTGTTTTCTGCCCAAATGTATTTCAGAAATACGGAGATGGTAAAAGGTTTTTTTGAGAGCTTTAATTATCCAACATATTTCGTCATTCCACTTGCAGTTTTAAAAGTGCTAGGTGTCATTATGATTTTATGGAGAAAAAGCCAATGGCTTACTGAATGGGCATACGCTGGTTTCTTTTTTGATTTGATCTTAGCCTACATTGCCCACTATCAAGTCAATGACGGTCAAGAAACGTTTGCCCTATTGGGGCTAACCGCAATTTTTCCATCGTATTTTTTAGGTAAATATATCAGAGATTAAATAATGAGTAAACTCTACCTCGTACCAACACCAATAGGCAATCTGAAGGATATGACCTTTAGAGCAGTTGAGGTACTTAATGATGTTGATTTAATTTTAGCCGAAGACACACGCACTTCTGGGAAACTTTTAAAGCATTTTGAAATTACGACGCAAATGCAAAGCCACCATATGCATAATGAGCATAAAACGGTAACACACTTGGTCGAAAAATTAAAGTCAGGATTATCTATTGCTGTGATTAGTGATGCAGGTACACCAGCTATTTCTGATCCGGGATTTTTATTGACTCGCGCTTGTCTTGAAAATAACATAGAAGTAGAGTGTTTGCCCGGCGCTACAGCATTTGTGCCAGCTTTGGTTAATAGTGGCTTACCAAACGATAAATTTGTATTCGAAGGCTTTTTACCTGTAAAAAAAGGGCGTCAAACACGATTGTTCTTACTTGCTGAAGAAACTAGAACGATGATTTTTTACGAAAGCCCTCATAAACTCATCAAGACTTTAGGACATTTTTGTGAATATTTTGGTGAAGACAGACTAGTGTCAGTATCTCGAGAACTCACTAAATTGTTTGAAGAAACCATTAGAGGAACAGTAAAAGAAGTCCTTGAACATTACACAAATAAACCAGTAAAAGGGGAAATAGTAATTGTTGTTGGTGGGAACAAGTAATTTTTTTAAAGTCTATCCATACTTGAGCTTGAATAATACTTGAAATAATAAAATCTCAACATATTATTATGGAAAAGTTTAATCTAATAACTACCTCCATCATGCTTTCCAACCTCAAAACCATACTTGCCTAAGTATTGGTTTCCACTTTCAACAGCGCCTTCTTCGATATTTGTTCCCATACTATCGTTCCAACGGTTTAAGTAGCCAAATAAAGAAATAACACCTAGCATTTCTACGATTTCACCTTCATCCCAATGTTTGTATAAACGCTCTTTAATTTTAGCATCAACTGCATTTGGTACCATAGACGCTTGTAAAGAAAAGTCTAATGCAGCACGTTCGGCCTCAGAAAACGCAGGATGAGTTCTATACTCCCAAATGTTATCTAATTGTTCTTGTTCAGCACCGTAACGTTCTGCAGCTCTAATAGCATGAGCTTGGCAATAACGACAACCGGTAGAGTTGCTACTTACCCAAGCAATCATTCGTTTTAGTGCTGAGTTTACGCGACCTTCATTAGCCATAACAGCCTTATTCAAGTTTATAAAGGCTTTGCTAATGGCTGGCCTGCGCTGCATCGTAAGCACAGAGTTTGGACAAAAACCAAGAGTTTCGTTAAAGAATTCTGCCAGTTCTTTGGTTTCTAAATCGTGCTCTGGAGACAACGGAGTTACTAATGCCATATTTGTTTTTTTTAAGTCGTATTTTTGAATGTACAAGATAACAGTTCTCTAATAAAAAAACTAAAAGAAAATGGCTGATAAAATCACAACACATTGGCAAGGCGGATTAACTTTTGAATCAGATAATCCAAGTGGTAAACTCGTTAAAATGGACACAGACATTGAGGGCCAAGACGAACGTTTTGGGCTATCACCAAAAGCAATGATGTTGTCCTCTTTAGCAGGATGTTCTGCCTTGGATGTGATTTCTACTTTAGATAAAATGAAAGAAGAAATAGATGATTTTAAAATTGAAGTCTCCGGAGAACTAACCGATGAGCATCCAAGATACTACCATTCGGTTATTGTAGATTATCATTTTTATGGATCAGATATTAATAAAAAGAAGTGTGAACGCGCTGTAGATTTATCGATTGAGAAGTATTGCGGTGTCATGGAAATGTTTAGACGTTTTGCGGAAGTAAAGACTAATATATTTTACCACATAGCTACAAAACGAAACACATAAATCCCTTTAAAAAATCGTTTGCTTTTTTATGCGTTGGACTATAAAACCAAAACCTGAATCCACTAAACTGGCTATAATGAAAAAAGCACTTCAAGTTGATGACACTGTAGCGACATTATTATTGCAGCGTGGAATTGACACTTATGAAGCAGCTAAGACATTTTTTAGGCCAAGTTTTAACGATTTGCATAATCCATATTTAATGAAAGATATGGACAAAGCAGTATCGCGTATTGAAGCCGCTATAGAAAACAATGAAAATATTCTGGTATATGGCGATTACGATGTTGATGGTACAACTTCTGTGGCCTTAATGTCTTCTTATTTAAAAACAAAAACTGAAAATGTAGCAACATATATTCCGGACCGTTATGTCGAAGGTTATGGTGTTTCTTATAAAGGTATTGACTTTGCTGAAGACAATGGTTTTTCGTTAATTATTGCTTTAGACTGTGGTGTAAAAGCCATTGAAAAAGTGGCTTATGCCAAAGGAAAAAGTATCGATTTTATTATTTGCGATCACCACAGACCAGGAGATAAAATACCTGAAGCCGTTGCCGTATTAGACCCAAAACGAGACGATTGTGCGTATCCGTTTAAAGAACTTTGTGGTTGTGGTGTTGGTTTTAAATTGATATGTGCTTTAGCAGAAAAAGATGAAAAAACACCTGAAGATTTAGTTGAGTATTTAGATTTAGTAGCAACAGCAATAGGTGCCGATATCGTACCTATTGTGGATGAAAATAGAGCATTGACATATTTTGGTTTACAGGTAATCAACTCCAATCCAAGACCTGGTATGAAGGCTATGATAGCTGAGGTTAAAAAAGATGAGTTAACAATTACAGACGTCGTTTTTATAATAGCTCCAAGAATCAATGCTGCAGGCAGAATGAAACACGGTAATCATGCCGTGACTTTACTCACAGAAACCGATTTTAATTTAGCAGCGGAACACGCATTAGATATAGACCAATACAATACTGATAGAAGAGAGACGGATAAACGTATTACAAAAGAAGCCTTAGTTCAAATTGAAGAAAATAGCGAGCAAGAAAGATTCTCTACGGTTGTTTATGATGAGAATTGGCATAAAGGCGTGATTGGGATTGTCGCCTCTCGTTTAATTGAAACTTACTATCGACCAACATTAGTGTTTACAAAAAGTGGAAATAAATTAGCAGCATCGGCTAGATCAGTAAAAGGCTTCGATGTCTATAATGCTTTGGAGGCTTGTTCAGAATTTATCGAACAATTTGGAGGGCACAAATATGCAGCTGGATTAACGCTTTTACCGGAAAATTATGAAGCGTTTAAAACCAAGTTTGAAAGTGTTGTCAAAGAAAGTATAGACCCTAAACTATTGACCCCAGAATTAAAAATAGATTCTGAAATCAATCTTAATGAAATTGATCATAGACTTTATAGAATTTTAAGTCAGTTTGCACCATTTGGACCAGGGAATATGACACCTGTTTTTATGACGCAAGCCATCAAAGATACAGGTTGGGGAAAATGTGTTGGTGAAGATGATAAACACTTAAGATTCACTGCCACACAAAAAGCAAATGAAAAATTAGTATGTATTGGCTTTGGGTTAGGTGATAAATTAGACATTATAAAAGACAAAAAATCTTTTAATGTTGTATATACCATAGATAAAAACCATTGGAATGGTAATATCAGTTTACAATTAAAGTTAAAAGATATTAAAGCATAGCATTTGGCAAAAAACGATCCATATTTAGCATTACGATTCAAAGAATTTAACACGTTTCTTTTAGTGCGCTTTGCTTTGGTGTTTGGTTGGTCTATGCAATTTGTTGTTATCGAATGGCAAGTGTACGCATTAACTAATAACGAATTAAGCTTGGGGCTTATTGGTGCCTGTGAATTTATTCCTGCATTTTTTATGGCACCATTTGCAGGACATATCGTCGACCGTAAGGAAAAAAGAAACTTATTTGCTATATGTATCGCATTGTTTTCCCTAATTAGTTTTGGATTGTTTTGGTTAACTTCTGAGGCTGTGGAATCTTCATGGGAAACACAAAGTATTCTTATCGGCATCTATGGATTGGTGTTTTTTGGTGGTATTCTACGTGCTTTTTTTGGGCCTATAATTTTCTCATTAATTGCACTAATAGTTCCAAAGCATGTATATCCTAACGCAGCAACTTGGAGCAGCAGTACTTGGAAAGGTGCTGCAGTTACTGGAGCATTGTGTGCAGGGTTTTTAATAGCTTGGATTGATGTGCATTATACCCTTGGAATTGTATTCTTTTTAGTCGTTTTTGCTTTAATATTTGTTTTTCTGATTAAAAGGAAACCTATTTTAAATCAAAAAACTCAAGAAACCGTAAAGGAGAGCTTAAAAGCAGGACTCACATTTGTTTTTAAAGATAAAGTAATTTTAGGCGCATTGACGCTAGACATGGTTGCTGTATTATTCGGAGGTGCGGTAGCTATTTTTGCGGTATTTGCCAAAGATGTTTTAGATGCAGGACCAAAGGGTTTTGGGATATTAAACGCCGCTTTATCTTCGGGAAGTATTATAACTATGCTTGCAACTACACATTTACCCATCACAAAAAATACTGGCAAAAAGTTACTTGTTGCTGTTTTTGGCTTTGGTCTTTGTATGATTGTTTTTGGGGTATCTAAATTATTCTGGTTAAGTGTTGTTACATTATTTTTTGCAGGAGTATTTGATGGTGTATCTATGGTTATACGACAAACTATTTTACAACTTAAAACGCCAGATGATATGCGTGGTCGTGTTGGTGCAGTAAACTCTATGTTTGTAGGTTCATCAAACGAATTAGGAGCGCTTGAAAGCGGGATCGCTGCAAAATTATTCGGTGCCCCATTGGCTGTTGTTCTTGGTGGAACAGCTACGCTTTTTACAGTAATTATTATGGGATTAAAAAATAAATTTCTAAAAAATTTAGACTTGACGTATGATGCAGAAGAGTATCAGGAAGGTTTGGAATCATAGGTTTTCAAGCGAAAATTCTCACCATCAAATTCACCATAAGTAAAATACTGTATCCAATCTCCAAGATTGATATATTTTGACCTCTCATTAAGTTTAATTTCTAAAGGTAAGTGCCTGTGTCCAAACACAAAATAATCACGATGCTTATCTTCTAGTTTCTTGCGGCTGTAAATTGCTAACCACTCATTGTCTTCTCCAAGAAAAGTTGCATCATCATCACCAGAGATGAGTTTGTTTTTTACTGAGAAATATTGGGCGATACGCATACCAATATCAGGATGTCCCCAACGAAAAAGCCATTTAAAAAAAGGACTTAAGAAGATTTTTTTCATACGCTTGTAACCTTTATCACCTGGGCCCAAGCCATCACCATGACCAATAAAAAAATCTTTAGCACCTAGTTTAAATTCTTTTGATTTGTGATAAACAGGAATGCCAAGTTCTTCTTCAAAATAGCCATTCATCCATAAGTCGTGGTTACCAACAAAATAATGTATAGGAATACCAGAATCTGCAATTTCTGCAAGTTTACCTAATGTGCGTGTAAATCCTTTTGGAACTACAGTTCTATATTCAAACCAAAAATCGAATAAATCACCTAAAAGAAATATAGCTGCAGCGTCTTGTTTTACTTTGTTTAACCAAGCTACAAACTTTTGTTCGCGTAGTCGAGAATCTTCCATATTTGGAGCACCCAGATGGTTATCTGAAGCAAAATATATTTTTTTGCCTTCAGGAATTTCTATGTAATCAAGCTTAGTCATTATCTGAGGCAAACCACTCGGCAAAGCTAGTGGCTGTTTCTTGAAGTTTTAAGGAATATAAGTGAATGTTAGACGGTAGATGTTTCTTTATTTTTTTTGCAAAATCAATAACCATCATTTCGCTGGTGGGCTGATAATCAGCTAAAATTACATTATGTCCTCGTTCTTGTAATTCTTTTGCAAGTTCTAAATGTGGAGTGTTTTTGTTAAAAACGGTAGCATGATCAAAAACATCTACAATTTCAGATTTCACTATTTTTTTAAGATCACCAAAATCGATGACCATTCCAAACTTTACATTGGAGTTGTCTTCAATAGGCTTACCTATTACCGTGACATCAAGTCTATAACTATGGCCATGAACATTTTTGCACTTGCCATCATACCCGTATAGCGCATGTCCTGTTTCAAAAGAGAACTGTTTTGTAATTCTAATTTTACTCATTATTTACGACCTTTTCTTTTGTTTAAAAAATAAACAATGACTAGTACCAATCCTAATAAAAGGAACAAACCATTTCCGCTAAAAAAACTTAGTATATCCATTTAATCGTCTTTAAATCTTTTCTTTCTGTTTCTGTAAATAAAATAGACTATAATTACCAAAATAACAAAAGGTAAAATAGTACCAATAAAAACACCAATCCCATAACTACTATCAGGAGCATCTTTAAGCTTTTGATCTATACCTGTGTTTTGTAACAGTAGAATTAAGAAATTCATTTACAGTTGTAATATATGGCTCAAATTTAAGGGTTTTGTGCAAGCGGTCTAAATGTTTTGCGGAATTTTATAATTAGCGGTAAACCTCTCGCAATAATCCAAAGTGTAAAGGCAAGAAAAATACCATGTAGTTTTAAACCAATAGTGTCCGTATAACTTATTACTGGAATAAAAACTAACAATGTAGAAAACAGCAAAAGATTTCTAAGATATTTCATTTCCCCTAAACCTTTAAAAACGCCATCAAATATAAAAGCCAAAGCACATAAGGGCTGCATAAGAAGAACAATCCAAAACACATTATAAAACGCGTTTAACACCTCAATATCATTGCTAAAAATTTCACCTATAGGAATATATAATATAGCACCTACAGAGGCGACAATTACACCTACAACAATCCCGTGTTTAATAAGTTTATTACTTAAATCAATAAGATTTTTGTAATCTTTGGCTCCTAATAACTTACCTGATAGAATATTACCAGCACTAGCATAACCATCAATTAAAAAGGCGCCTAAAAACCATAAGTTTATAGCTATAGTGTAGGCTGCAATGTACTTTGACCCATAAGATGTTGCAAAACTTGTTGCAAAATATAGTGCTACATTTAGTGCAATTGTTCTAATGAATAGATTTAAAATCATTAGTGCAAACCTTTTGATTTCTGGATTAAAAGGAAAACTAACCAAAAGTGGAATATCTGTCTTTTTTAGCATGTAAAATGCCGATAAGCCTGCCATTAGCATTTGGGCAATAACACTTGCATAAGCTGCACCTTTAATATGCATAGCAGGAATTATATTTGCTATACCATACACCAAAATAAAATCAAATACAATATTTGAAACAGCTCCCGCAATAGCAATTAGCATCGGGTGATATGTGTTTTGTAGTCCTCTAAAAGTTCCAAAAACTGCAATTGTAAAAAGTGTAAACGGAAATCCCCAAACACGTATTTGATAATAATCTACACTGTAATCCAAAATAAGATTTGAAGCATTATAGAGTTTAAATATTTGTGACGCAAAAGGATAGGTACAGGCAATAATTATTAAACTTAAAAACGTAATTAAGAATATAGCTTGCGCAGGTAAATTTTTAACAGCGTCGACATTACTAGCTCCTAAATATTGCGACACTATTGATGATATGGCACTTCGGGTTTGTCCTAAAACCCATATAAGCATAGATAAAAATGTAGAGACAATACCCACAGCAGCTAATGACTCAGTTGCATTTAAAGACATATTGCCAATTATTGCAGCGTCAGTCAATGATAAAATCGGTTCTGAAACACCTGAAATTATTGCCGGAATAGCAAGCTTATTGATTTGTTTTAATGTAATTTTTGTACTCAAAGGACTAATTCGTAGCAATGAAAAGGATATTCACTTTGTTTTGGAAAATAAATATCATCCAATTGTTTATAACCGCGAAGTTCGTAAAACTTTTGGTTTCTTTTGTTCTGTGAAAAGGTATCTAATCGAATAGATCTATAGTTATTGTCTTTGGCAAACGCTTCGGCAAAGTCCATTAGTTTTTGTGCATAGCCTTTTCCCTGATGTCTTGGGTCAATTGCCAAACGGTGAACGTATAGGTTTTTATCATTTTCGCTAAGCCAATTTATAGGAATATATTCTTCATTCATAAAATCAGATAACACTACAGAGCCAATGACTTGACCGTTAAATTCTAAAATATAGAGTTCATCTCGTTTTACGTCATTTGTAAAAGCTTTTTTATTTGGGTAATGCTCATTCCATTGATAGATACCTTTGGCAATCATTTGTTTAGCACATAATTGCGTTATTTTCATAATAACTTCAATATCCGGTAGTCTCCCTTTTCTAATCATTAATAATGTTTACTTTTGTGATTAAATCTATGATAATGAAAAATATTTTAGTTCCAGTTGGGTCTTCAAAAAATGCAAAAAGCCATTTACAGTATGCTATTGATTTTGCAAAGGCTTTCGGTGCAAAGGTTTACGTTGTTCAAATATATAATGTTTACACCAAAGCAGGAACTATGATTAAGATAGATCATATACTTGAGCGAGAGAGTCAGAATTTTTTGGATGAGCATGTAGCTTCTATAGACAAAAAAGGTGTTGAGGTTATTACTCGTGTCTTTAAAGGAAAGCTTATAGATACTATAGAATTTGCGTGTAAATCTTTAGGAGTAGATTTAATCGTTTTAGAGCCAAGAACTAACTCTATTAAAGAAGAGGTTTATCTTGGTAATACATCAGGAAAAATAATTAAACAAACACAAATTCCTGCTTTAATAGTTCCTGAAAATTATGAGTACAAGCCGATAGTTAAAATACTAATGGCGGTTAAGTCTGTTTTATTCAAAAAAGAGAATGCTTTAAAACCTCTTACGGATATTAAAGACCAATATAAGTCTATATTGAATTTGTTATTAGTAGAAACGCCTAAGTATAAAGAGGGTGATTTAGACATCAGCGAAGATTTATCTAAACTCATAACAAATACGACAAAAAGTAAATCGCAAACTACATTTCAAGGTGTTTTAGAGCACTACCAGAACCATAATCCTGATTTGTTATGCGTTGTTAGACGAAAAAGAGGTTTCTTTGTAAAACTATGGGAAGACAATACAATTTTAAAGAGAGATTTTCATAGCACTTCGATTCCCGTACTGGTTTTAAGTGGATTAAAAAAATAATTTAGAAAACATTAGCTCAGTTGACTTGAGCGCTAAACTTGCAGCCTATATGTAAATGGTTCGATCCTGATATGGTCCATTTATCTATTTCAAAAATTGAATAGTACTGGATATCAACTTTTCAAATTCTTTTGGTAAACTCTGGCTTTTCCATGGATGCTTTACGTTAAATACATGATCTGCATTTTCAATAATTTGAAGTTGACTTTTAGGGTTCCATTTACAAATTTGTTTAGCTTCAGAAATACTAACCGAAGTATCAGTATCCCCATGGATGACTAGGTGTGGGATATTGATTTTTTTGGCAGCAAATTTGATATTTAGCCTTTCACGATTTCGAATAAAATCTTCATAAAATTGATAAAAATGAGGCATTTTTTGTTTAGTACGTCCGTTAATAACATATTTGACGCCATTTTTTTTCCATTGTTTTAAATCACCAGTAGTAACTGTACGTTTTTCGAAGTCACAGACACTAGCAAGGGTAATTAGTTTTTTGATTCTAGAGTCTTCAGAGGTTTTTAAAATAGCGATGCCACCACCACGGCTATGACCTATAAGATTGATTTTTGGGATATCGACAGCAGCATTACCCTTAAATTTTTTAACTATCCAATCAATAATATCGCCTAAATCATCAAGTTCTCTTGTATAGTTATTATTACCAAACGCTTCTAAATCTGGGAAATCTATAGGGCTTTTAACAGTACCACCATTATGAGAAAAGTTAAATTTAACAAAACAAAATCCAGCCTTGGCAATTTGTTTTGCCATAATATCCCAGGCGCCCCAATCTTTAAAACCTTTGTAACCATGACAGAAAACAACTATTGGTTGATTATTACACCCAGTATTATAAAACTTATCAATAACTATGGGTTTTTGACCATTGCGTTTTAATATTATGTTTTTTTCGATATGCATTAGTCGAGCTCTTTTTCTTTAAAATTTTTGTCTGGGTTACATATTTCTATAATTATTGATTTGAGTTGTTTCTCAAAATTCTGAAGTGTTTCCTCTGTGATTTGTTGATTCTTATTTCGACTATGTGTCGATTCCTTTTCTGAAAATTTCAGAAACCCATTTTTTAAATTTTTAAAAGAAATGATCCCAGCTTCAACAGGCAGATTAATTAAATTTTGTTTTTTCATCATGTAAGCATAGCAAAGCACTTGAAATGATTTGCTGTACTTTTTATAGTTTGTATTTAATAAGTCCCAATCTACAATTTCCATATTACCTTGTTCAACCTTTCCTGATTTATAGTCGATTATCCGTGTTACACCATTAAGTTCATCGACACGGTCTACTTTACCTGTTAGATTAATCGAGAAATCGAGTTCTGGAATATCTATCGCAACGGTATTATCAACCTCAATAGCAACTATTTTAAGAGTATTGCCCTTTTTTAGGAGCTCTATTTCAGAATTCAAAAAATTAACGATATAGCGCTTTGCGATTTCGAATATAATTAGGTTTTTCCCAGATGTAATATCACCTTGTTTGTATTCTTTAGTGAAATGTTTTGTGATAGTGATATCAATTAAAGATTTCATCTTTTTAATATCTTCGATTTGAAGAAACTTGTTTTCAAAGGGTTTGTAAAAATCTTCGAGTGAGTTGTGCACTACAGTTCCTAGAGTATTGGCAGCAACAGTTTCTTCAACCTCTTCAGTATTCTTTACATCTAATATTTTCTCAAAATAAAAGTCTACAGGATTGCGCATATAGTTGGTCAAAGATGAAGGTGAAAATCCTTTATTAGCATAAGTTTTAAGTTTATAAATAACGTCTTTATTCTTTTTTATGACTATCGGTTTATTATTTATCTTTGGAGTTTTAGGCGAAATAATTTTGTGTTTTATATTATGAATGCCTTCTACTTCTAGTTGAGTAATAAATCGGCTTTTCTCACCACCTTTTAGTGTATCGACTTCAGTATTATAAATTAAATAGATGTTTTTAGCGCGTTGGATTAGACTATAAAAATGATAAGCATAGACAGCATCTTTTTCTTTATATGTAGGTAAATTATTTTCAATCTTGACGTCGAAAGGGATAAAAGAATTATTAGTTTTCCCACCAGGTAAAATACCTTCGTTTACTGATGTAATAATTACAGTTTCAAAGTCAAGGACACGAGACTCTAACATTCCCATAATTTGAAGTCCCTCTAACGGCTCTCCTTGAAAATCTAGAGTTTCACCACTTAATAACTCTTTATACACCGAGAAGAGTACTGAAGCATCAGTAATAAAACCAAACTTAAGATTTAAAGATGCTATTTCATTAAAAAGAGTATTAAAACGATATAGATATTCTAATTCTAAACGTTTTTCTGCTTTTACATTTTCAAACCCATCTTTAACGAGATGAATCAGTTTTATACAGTTATTAATATTCTGACCTATTGATATTTGCCAATCACCAAAAAGAAGCTGGATGATATCTTTATCTGATTCTTTTGATAATTTTAGAATATCATCGATAGATAAATACGAGATGTTATTTTTCTGAATTGTTTTTGTAATATTTTCACTAGACTCAAAAATGTATTGAATCATTTGATGAGACAGAATTGCTATAACATCCTTATAATAAAACCGCTCAATCTTTATTTTGTGAATAGTAAAAAGCTGCTCAAATAACGATGCTATTGGTATATATTTCAAAGGTAATCCCATAGTAACGTTTACAGCGCCAATTACCGCTGGTAAGGCGTTTAAGACAGGCGTTAATAATTGCTCATCTCCTAATACAACAGCAGTGCTATTTAAAGAGTTATTTTCTAAAGACAATTTTTTTAAAAGATTACCAACGTATTTACATTGACCTATAGATTTCGGACAACCAATAATATTAATATTTTTTTTGGTGCTATAAGTAGAAGTTATACAATCAAAGGAGTTAGTCTTGTAAAAAGGCCATTTTTGTCGATATTGTCTTGTAAATAAGCTTGTAGTATGATTTTTGTTATCCATAAAATGGAAATCAGTATCCCAATAAATATTAGCTTTATTATTCTGAAGTAATTCCTGAATAATTAATTCTTCAGCGGAATTCAGGGCATTAAAACCAAGAAAAATATGAGTATGTTTTGTGTTTTGAATATAAGATTCTACATGCTCTGTAGCTTCTTTATATATTAAACCCTGGTAACCAGTTTCTTTAGAAATTAAATCGTTAGTAAACTGATTATAGTAGCTCTTTAGACTTTTCCAAAAGTTCAGGTAATTTGTAACTAACTCCGTTTTTTGATTTTCTAATGACCAGTGATTTAGTTCTTGGATTGCACCTAAATAATCAAAAATTTGTTGTGTAGGGATTAAGTACCTATCAATTTCATTAAAATCCTGAACCAATATTTGTGCCCATTTTGAAAAGGTGTCAAAAGATTCAATCCTATTGTGAGGTATAATTTTTTTGTAGGATGAATAAAATTCAAAGAGTAACTCGACTCCGGATATTTGTCTTAGTTGAGCAAGTTCTTGAACAAAATCTTCAATACTAACTATTTCAGGTGCAAAGCTAGTTTCTGAAATGTAATTTTGAAGTCTACTTTTTAGAAATACTCCAGCTCTTTTACTGGGTAGAATAAAAATCAGTTCTGAAAAAGTGAAGTCTTTATTTTTTAGATCTTGTAAAACATTTTCTATAAAAGTATTCATTATCTAAAAATAAAAAACGCTTCGGATATCCGAAGCGTTTTTTTGAAATTATATGTGTGTTTGAGAAATTTCTATTTAGTCTTTAGCTAAATTAATCTCAACTCTTCTGTTTTGTGCTCTACCGTCTCTTGTTTTGTTAGAAGCTATTGGCTTAGTCTCTCCAAAACCGTCAGCAGACAATCTAAACTCATCAACGCCATTGGCAACTAAATAATCCTTAACAGATATAGCTCTAGCGTCAGATAGTCTTAAGTTTAATTTTTCTGAACCAACACTATCAGTATGTCCATCTACAGTAAATTTAGAAGTAGGATATTTATTAAGAATAGCAATAATGTCTTCTAAAACTTGTTTAGACTCATCTTTAATGCTGTCTTTACCCGTATCAAATAAAATAGTTTTTGCATAAGCATTTAACTTGTTTTGAACCTCTTCTGTTACTTCTGGGCAACCATTGTTTGCTACTGTACCGGCAACATCTGGACAGTTATCATCTTTATCTAAAACGCCGTCACCATCAGTATCTGGCCAAGGACATCCATTGTTTGCAGCAGGACCAGCTTCATTTGGGCAACCATCCTTAGCATCAGCAATACCATCGCCATCAGCATCTGGACAACCGTTCAATGCTTTTAAACCAGCTACTGTTGGGCAATCATCTTTAGAATCAATAACACCATCACCATCAGAATCTGGACATCCGTTAAACTCAGCTAAACCAGCTACGTTTGGACAATCATCTTTAGAATCTTCTATACCATCGTTATCAGAATCAGGGCAACCATTAAAAGCTTCTAAACCTGCAACTTCTGGACAAGCATCTTCGTTATCGTAAATACCATCACCATCTGTATCAGTTCCACCGAATTTGAATTTAACACCAAAAGCATGTTGAAAATGTTTAGGTAAGTTATCTTCAAAAGAATGTTTGTATGAAGTCTGTAGATCAAGTGCTACTTTATCAGATACCCAGTAACTTAAACCTAATGTTCCGTTTAAAGTACCAGCTCCAATATTGTCTAACCATGTATAACCACCACCAACACCTAAGTAAGGATCGATTGTGTTAGATTTTATTAATTTCATAAAACTGTAAGAAACAGTACCGTCAACTGCGTAGTAAGTTAAATCTGGAACTCTGTTAGTTGTCTCATTACCAAAAGCATCGACATTATCTCCAAATTTGTTAATTCTGTTAAGACTACCAGCAACAGTAAAAGTAAAACCATCATCTAAATATCTAGAAACTGTTAGTCTCGATAAGAAAGGTAATACATTGTAATGATCGTTCGCATTAAGAAACTCATCAAAAAATTCACCTTGTGGAAGAGGCTCACCTACTGGATAAGGATCAACTGCATTGATACCAAGGCCAAAAGCCCAAGGATTGTTTTTATCCTGAGCGTTAGCAGTGCTAAAGCTAGCTAGAAGCACAGCTACAAATAATAATCTGCTAAGATTTTTCATATTCTAAATAATTTAATTTTAAGTGTTAATTGATAGCAAATGTAAGTTGTTAAATATTATTAACAAAGACAAATATATAAAAATATTGATAGAAAGCCTTTAAATAAAGCCATTCTAAAGAATTTAAATGATTTCTAATCTCCTACCAACTTCAGTAAATGCATTAATAGCCTTATCTAAGTGTTCTTTTTCATGAGCAGCAGATAGTTGTACTCTTATTCTAGCTTTTTCTTTTGGCACTACAGGAAAGAAAAACCCTATGACATATATTCCTTCTTCTAAAAGCATATTAGCCATAGTTTGGGATAGCTTTGCATCATATAGCATAACAGGAACAATTGCAGAATCACCATCAATAATATCGAAACCAGCTTTTTTCATTTCTTTTTTAAAATAACTTGTATTATCCTCTAACTTATCTCTTAAAGTTGTATCTCCAGATAACATCTCAAAAACTTTTATTGAAGCTCCAACAATTGCTGGTGCTAAAGAGTTTGAAAATAAGTAAGGTCTAGAGCGCTGTCTTAAGATTTCAATAATTTCTTTTTTTGCAGTTGTATAACCACCCATAGCTCCACCCAATGCTTTTCCTAAAGTTCCAGTAATGATATCTATGCGTCCTAAAACTTCTTTTTCTTCAAGAGTTCCAATTCCAGTCTCTCCGATAAAACCTGTAGCATGGCACTCGTCAATCATTACCATAGCATCATATTTATCTGCTAAATCACAAATTTTATCTAAAGGTGCTACAAGCCCATCCATAGAAAACACACCGTCGGTAACAATTATTTTATGTCGTGCCCCATTTTTGTTAGCTTCAATCAATTGAGTTTCTAGGTCCGCCATATCATTATTTTGATAACGATAACGAGCGGCCTTACATAAACGTACACCATCAATAATGGATGCGTGATTTAAAGAGTCAGAGATAATAGCATCTTCCTTATCTAACAAAGGCTCAAAAACACCACCGTTGGCATCAAATGCTGCTGCATAAAGTATGGTATCTTCGGTTCCATAAAAATCCGCTATTTTTTGCTCAAGTTCTTTGTGTATGTCTTGAGTACCACAAATAAAACGTACTGATGACATCCCAAATCCATGAGTATCCATAGTATCTTGAGCTGCCTTTACAACTTCAGGATGCGAGGATAATCCTAAATAATTGTTAGCACAAAAATTTAAAACTTTTTCACCCGTATTTAAAGTAATTTCTGGCCCCTGAGCTGAGGTGATGATTCGCTCTTCTTTAAAAAGCCCAGCATCTTTTATGTTTTCAATTTCTTGATTAAGATATTCTTTTATTGCTCCGTACATTATTGCTATTTTTTATTTTTACAAAGTTACTATTTAACTTCTAAAACTTTGATGGTATCGTTGGTATAAACAATCAATTTTTTATCAATAATTAACCCCATTTCTTCTAAGACTTGAGCATAATCGTTTATCTGAGCTTCATATCCTTTATTTTCAAGACCAGTTTTATAATCTATAATTACAGCAATCTTGTCTTTTAAAACCAATCTATCTGGTCTAAAAAAACGGCCATCTTTAGTTATTATATCTTTTTCATTAAATATGTCATAGTCAGTTGAGAAATATCCTGAAAGCATTTTATGATCAATAATCGAAAGTACAATTTGTTTAAGCGATTCTGATTCTGATGCTTTAATATGTCCTTCACTTACTACAGAATTTATCGCAAAATTGATATCATGTTGAGTTATGATTTTAGACATCACTAAATGCACAAGATTTCCATATTCAATAGCCTTTTCTTGTTCTGTCTCCCATAGAACACCAGATGAAGTAATAATTTTGAGGTTATGTGAATCTTTTGATGTAGATATAAACTCATAATCTTCTGATGTTTCAGAAATAGTTTTTTCTATGGATAATTTTATAGGCTCTCCAAAAGTGAACTCAGTTTGGTTTTCATCCCATATATTTTCAGAAATAAGGAAATTAATAAAAATCCCAGCGTATGATTTTTCGTTAACAACACCTTTGTTGCTGATGTCTTTTTTTGTGATTATATATAATTGCTCAATGGCTCGAGTCAACGTGACATATAATAAGTTAATACCATCTAGTTCTAATTCTGATTGATGTTCATTGTGAATAGCCTCACCAACTCCGCCAAAATTCTGAAAATCTTTAGAGTAATTTATTAGCGCATTTTCAAAACCACTATAGCTTTCTTTTTCTAACGGAAACCATTCTTTTGGCTCTAACTCTTTATAAATATTTAAATCTGCAAAAGGAAAAACCACTACAGGAAATTCCAAGCCTTTGGATTTATGTATTGTCATTATAGAAACCGCATTTAAGTTATTAGACATAGCTATACTCAGCGTTTCCTTTTTAGTTTCAAAGTAATCCAAAAAGCCTAATATATCTGACGATTGTTTAATGCTATAATCAAAAACGGTGTCTAGATAAAACTGAACATAAGCATCTGAATTTGTTTTACATAAGCCAAAACCACGAACTAAACTTTCAGCCATTTCATAAATAGGCATTTGTAATAGTTTGTTATAACTAACTTCAATATTAAGCGCTTTAAGCTTATCTAATAACTCTGTAACCGAAAGAGAAAGATGAGACAAAAAAAATGAGTGTTTATCTTCAATATCGAAAATTATTGAAATGCTGTTCAGTAGCTCTAACTTTAATTTTTCATCATCTGGACTTACCAATAACGCCATCACTTGATTGAGTAACTGCACCTTCTGCGAATTGTTTAATAGTAATGTTTCTGATGAAACAATGTTGATGTTATTATTTGTCAGATAATCCGAAATAGCTATACCTTCTTTCTTTTTACGTACCAAAACACAAATATCTTTTGGCTCATAGCCTTTCTCAAGACATGATTTAATAGTCTCTAAGGTTTTTTGTTCGTAAGTACTTGTTCTGTCTTCGGTATTTTCCCAATCTAAAAATGAAAAATTGACATAACCACCTTCTTCTTTTTTAAGTTTTTGAGATGCGTGTTTATAAAGCAAGGTATAACTGACGTTTGAGAAAAACTGCTCTGATATGAATTTAAAAAATGAATTATTAAAATTGACAATGGCTTTGTAACTACGGAAGTTATTTTCTAAATTTTTAACATCAGCCTTAACCTGAAATGGATGTGTTTTCTTTTGGTACAAGTCAATAAACTGCTCCGCATCACCGCCACGCCATCTATAAATAGATTGCTTGGCATCACCCACTAACATTGCAGAGCCATTTGTAGAAGATAATGCATTATCCATAAGAGGTATTAAATTTTGCCATTGCATTGCCGAGGTGTCCTGAAACTCATCCACAAAATAATGTCTGAATTTTTCACCCAAACGTTCATAAATAAAAGGTGTTGGCTGATTTTTAATCTCGTTACTTATAAGTGAATTAAATTCTGAAATCAACAACTTATTCTCGTCTTCTTTTAAAGTTTTCAGTTCTTTTTGAAGTGCATTTATAACAGAAAGCGGTGTAATGTTTTTATAAACTGCTTTATTAAATTTTAAATTAAAAATCCAACGTTTTGTATTTGTGAAAGCTGCTGCAAGATTAGGTTGAATATTTTCTATTGTTTGCGCTATGGTATCTGAAACACGTTTAGGATATAATATATTTCCATCAACTAAATCAGTTTGCCAGTTGGGGTCAAAACTAACACTGAAATTATTACCAATTAACTTTTCAAAATATTTAGGTAAATAACTTCGATTAAAATCATCGAATTGTAAACCCGCTTCGTCAATGAGTTGTAATGTTTTATTAGCTGCTTCATTGATTTTGATTTCGAGCTCTGCGATGGTTTTTTGCAATGTGTTTTTAAGTGTTTTAAAATCGTCAAGTGTTTTCTCTTTAAGTTGATTTATATATGGGATATCATTTTCATTTAGAAGAAGCTTACCTATTTTTTTTAAATCATAACTAACATCCCAACTTTTGTCATCATCTGCTTTTTCAATGGCAAAATCAACAAGTATTTGGGTTAGCATCTTATCTTTTCCTGCTTTGGCAACCAAAGCATCTACAGCTTTGCTCAGTAAATAGTCTTGGTCAAGCTCGACTTCAAAATTTACAGGTAGTTTTAAGTCAAAAGCAAAGGTTCTGATTACACGATGCGTAAACCCATCAATGGTCGAAATATCAAAAGCTCCGTAATTATGTAAGATTTTGTGTAGTACAGTTTTTGATTTTTTGTGAAGCTCTTCTGGAGAAACAGGAAGCTCTTTGCAAATATCTAAAAACATGGGATGCGGATTATCAGCATAATCTTCTGCCGAAAATGTTTTAAGCATCTCTATTATTCGCGTTTTCATTTCGCCAACAGCCTTATTGGTAAAGGTAATGGCCAAGATATTTTTAAAAGGTTCAGCGCTTTTAGAAGAAATAAGACGTTTTATGTAAGATTTGGCAAGCGTGTAAGTTTTACCACTACCGGCAGATGCACTGTATATTTCAAAGGTGGATTGCAACAGATTATTTTTATACCAAAATAAGGAATCTTAATATTTTATTTAGAATTTTTGGATGTCATTATTGTAAATTTGTTAAAATTTAAATTACTAACATCTAAAAACATAAACATTATGGCTTTTGAATTACCGAAACTAAAATATGCTTACGATGCCTTAGAGCCGCATATCGATGCTCGCACAATGGAGATACATCACTCAAAGCACCACAACGGATATACAACAAAATTAAACAACGCTATTGAAGGTACAGATTTAGCAAATAAATCTATCGAAGATATTTTAACTAACCTAGATATGTCTAATGCAGGTGTACGAAATAATGGTGGTGGATTTTATAACCACTCTTTATTTTGGGAGGTTATGAATCCTGAAGATAGAGGTTATTTATCTGGAGATTTAAAAGAAGCTATCGACGCAGAGTTTGGTTCTAAGGATGCTTTTATCGAAGCATTTAGCAAGGCGGCAGCAACACAATTTGGTTCTGGTTGGGCTTGGTTATGCGTGCACAAAGGAGGAAAAGTAGAAGTCTGCTCTACACCAAATCAAGACAATCCATTGATGCCAGATGTAACTTGTGAAGGCACACCAATTTTAGGATTAGACGTTTGGGAACACGCGTATTACCTAAACTATCAAAACAGAAGACCAGATTATATTGATGCTTTCTTTAAAGTTATTAATTGGAATGAGGTTGAAAGACGTTATGCTATGGCTAAGTAATTAGTTGAAGATTATAAAAGTAAAAGCCTAAGCTGAAAAGCTTGGGTTTTTATTTGTGTTTATAATTTAAAATGAAAAAGGGCGAAAATAAATTCACCCTTTTTGCCCCAAATCTACCATAAACTTAACCTACTTATGTTATGGTAAAAGCAAATATATATCAAGCCTAGCAATAAAGGCACAAAACCTAGACGAAACGCTTAAATATCGGTCTAAACGATGGATTTTTTGAGTATATGTCTGTAAACAAGACCTTTATAAAGTTATGTCAATAAAAAAGGGCGATACTAATCGTCCTTTTTCACCCCAAATCTACCATAGACGTAACCTAATTATATTATTGTGATGCTAACATACAAGTATACATCACAATCATATTATTTTTTAAATAATGGTAGTTATATCAGCCATATAAATAAAAAACAACCTAATAGGAATATCTAATAGGCGCGTTCTTTGTTGCCTTCAAAGAAATTTATAAATGCTCTGTTAACAACACGGTTACCACCAGCTGTTGGATAATCGCCTGTAAAATACCAATCACCTAAGTTTTTAGGACAGGCTTTGTGTAAATTCTCCACAGGTTGAAAGATGATTTTTACTTCGGCATTAACATCTTCATCACTTAATAGTTCTGAGATTTTATCAGAAATTTGTTCATCAGAAAAGTTGTCATAAATCTCCTTGACAAAATTTTTGACATTTTTATCTTTTAACTCTACTTGCGCTTTACATTTATAATAAACTTTTTCAACGATATCGTAATTATTTGTGTCTTTTAAAAGTGCTAATGCCGCTCTAAAAGCTACAAGACCCTCCAAGTTTGCCATATCAATACCATAACAATCAGGATATCTAATCTGCGGTGCAGAGGAAACAACGACAATCTTCTTTGGTTGTAGCCTATCCATCATTTTAATAATACTCTTTTTTAGCGTAGTTCCTCTAACAATACTATCGTCGATTATTACCAAGTTATCTGTTGGTTTTATAACACCATAAGTTACATCATAAACATGAGCGACTAAGTCATCACGACTGCTATCTTCGGTAATAAAAGTTCTAAGCTTTACATCTTTAATGGCTATTTTTTCTATGCGAGGCCGTTCTGATAGTATCTCAGTGACTTTAGAAGCTGACAGCTTACCTCCACCATCTAAAATAGCTTGAGTTTTACGTTGATTTAAGTGCTCCTCAACGGTATCAATCATTCCAAAGAATGACGTTTCAGCAGTATTAGGGATAAAAGAGAAAACCGAATTTTTTGTATCACCTTCAATAGCTTCCAGTACTTTAGGCATTAATAAACGCCCCAATTCTTTTCGTTCTTCATAGATTTCGGCATCACTTCCTCGAGAAAAATAAATACGCTCAAAAGAACAAGCTTTTCGTTCTAAAGGCTCTAAAATTTGTTTGATAGATGTTTCGCCAGATTTTTTGGTGATTATAGCGTGACCTGGTTCAAGCTCTTTAACATCATCAAAATTTACATTAAATACCGTCTGGATTACTGGGCGTTCTGAGGCTACTACGACAACTTCATCATCTTCGTAATAATAAGCTGGACGTATACCTGCTGGGTCACGTAGCACAAAACTATCTCCATGTCCTAATAAGCCTGCCATAGCATAACCGCCGTCCCAATTTTTTGCCGCTTTTCTTAGTATTTTAGCGACGTTAAGACGTTCTGCAATTAATGGCGAACATTCAACTTTGTTATACCCTTCTTTTTTAAGATTTTTATAAATTTTTGAAACCGCATCATCTAAAAAATGACCGATTTTTTCCATAATAGTTATTGTATCAGCCTTTTCTTTTGGGTGTTGACCAATTTGAACCAAATTATCAAAAAGCTCAGTAACATTAGTCATATTAAAGTTACCAGCAACAATTAGGTTTCTATGCATCCAGTTATTCTGTCTTAGAAATGGATGAACACTTTCAACACTATTTTTTCCAAAAGTACCATAGCGCACATGTCCTAAAAGCAACTCACCGATGTAAGGGATATGCTTTTTTTGTTCAGCAACATCATTTTGGTATTCTGGATGTTTAGTTAGGTCATCATTAATACGCTCATTAATCTGGGCAAAAATATCTTGTATAGGCTGCTGTGCAATTGAACGTACACGACTTATATAACGCTCACCAGGTTGTGTATCTAATTTTATACTCGCAAAACCAGCACCATCTTGACCACGGTTGTGCTGCTTTTCCATCATGAGATACATTTTGTTTACCCCGTAAAATGCACTACCATATTTTTCTTTATAAAATTCTAAAGGCTTCTTTAACCTAATTAAAGCAATTCCGCATTCGTGTTTTAAGGCATCACTCATTATAGCTGTGAGAGTTTGTTGTGTTGTTGAGTATTCAAAAATAATGAATTAAAAAACGCGCCAAATTTTGGCGCGTTAGTATTTATGATAATTCTATATCGAATTGTGTCAAATCTTTAAATTGTTGTAAGCGTTCGTATACTTCACTATCGGTCAAAGTTAACATACGTTCCGTACCAAACTTCTCTACACAAAACGAAGCTAATGCCGAACCATATATGACTGCTTTTTTCATATTCTCAAAAGAGATATTTCCTGTTTTTGCCAAGTAACCCGAAAAACCACCTGCAAATGTATCTCCTGCACCTGTTGGGTCAAATACTTCTGCTAATGGTAATGCTGGTGCATAAAACATGTTGTCTTCATGAAATAACAAAGCGCCATGTTCACCTTTTTTGATAACAACATATTTTGGTCCCATGGTATAGATTTTTTTGGCTGCATTGACTAAAGAATATTCTCCAGATAATTGTCTTGCTTCTTCGTCATTAATTGTGATAACATCTACATTTTTAAGAACAGCTTTTAAATCGTCCATAGCAATATCCATCCAAAAATTCATAGTATCCAAAATAGCTAACTTAGGCTTTTTGGACATTTGGTCTAATACACTTTGTTGTGTTAATGGATGTAAGTTGCCAAGCATAACAATATCCGCATTTTGGTAATCCTTTGGAACAACAGGTGTAAATGTTTCTAAGACATTAAGTTCAGTCGCTAAGGTGTCACGAGAATTCATGTCATTATGGTATCTGCCACTCCAAAAGAAGGTCTTACCGTCCTTAACAATTTCTATACCATCAATATTTACATTTCTATCCGTTAAAAGGTCAAGATATTCTTGTGGGAAATCACCACCAACAACAGAGACTGCTGCGGCATCTACATTATCAAAATTAGCCGCAGAAAAACCAATATAAGTTGCTGCTCCGCCTAAAATTTTGTCGGTTTTACCAAAAGGTGTTTCAATAGCATCAAAAGCTACAGTACCAACAATAACTAATTTACTCATTAAAGTAAGTTTGAATTAAAGTGCAAATCTAAGTAAAATTTATTCCTTTAAAAACTAATACTGTCTTCATTAATTGAATGTGGCAAAAGCATCTTTTATTTTATCAATTCTTAACATTTTATAATCTAAAATATAATTCTGATAAACTCGCCATGGTGCTTTATCGCCTTGATTTGGAAGTGTTTTTTGAGCTCTATGAATATAACCAGAATTTAAATTTAGTAATGGTGTAGGTTTGAGATTAGAATTTTTAGTTTTTGGACAAATAGATTTAAAATTAGATTTATCCATATACCTGAGAACTCTAGAAATATATTCGCTAGTCAAATCGCTTTTTAAAGTCCAAGATGCATTTGTGTATCCAACAAATAGGAATAAATTAGGAATGTCACTTAACATACAGCCTTTGTAAACAAAGAGTTTTGAAATATCAACAGGTTTTTTATTAATAGATATGCTAACTCCTCCAAGAGGCAAAATTCTAAGTCCTGTAGCACTTACGATTATGTCTGCGGCAAGTTCTTTTCCAGATTCTAAAACAATTCCAGTCTTATTAAAACATACAATTTTGGCTGTTTCGACAGAGGCTTTACCTTCTCTAATAGATTTAAATAAATCACCATCTGGTGCTAAACAAAAGCGTTGCTCCCATGGATTATAATTTGGAATAAAATGTGGATGAACCGGCACATCACCAAGTTCTTTCTGGGCTTTT
Source organism: uncultured Winogradskyella sp. (assembly GCA_905480385.1). Taxonomy (GTDB): domain Bacteria; phylum Bacteroidota; class Bacteroidia; order Flavobacteriales; family Flavobacteriaceae; genus Winogradskyella. The sequence goes on along the minus strand of CAJQQC010000136.1, from coordinate 24,911 downwards.
TTAACGATGTACTTTTTCATAGTATTTGGCCATTTCCGACAAGCGTTAAAAAAAACCATATCTAATAGCACATTCTTTGTTCTAATAATTTTGTGGGCATTTTTTTTGGGAAATGTAAGCTTAAAGAATTTTGCAAGTACATCTTTATTAGGCAGTGCTCCTACATAAGTTGGTGACCTTTGAAGCATGGTGACATGACTCACGGTATCAGCAATTTTCGGCACAATTGTAACCGCTGTTGCACCACTACCAATAACGATTACATCTTTGTTTTTTAATTCTAATGTTGAAGGCCATTTTTGTGGATGAACAAAAGTACCTTCATAATCATCAAGTCCATTATAATCAGGTGTATATCCCTTTTCATAACTATAGTATCCGCTACAATTAAAAATAAAATTTGCAGCGTAAGTATGTTTTTGATTAGTCTTTGTGTTAACAGATGTTATATGCCATAGATTTTCTTTAGAATCAAATGCATAAGAAATAGCACGCTGATTATAAGTTATCTTGTCAACAACATTATATTCTTTGGAAGCTTCGTTGAGGTATTTTAATATTGAAGGTGCATCAGCAAACGATTTGGCGTCGTCCCAAGTTTTAAATGAGTATCCAAAAGTATACATATCAGAATCAGACCTTACACCTGGATATTTAAACAAGTCCCAAGTACCACCAAGTGATTCTCTAGATTCTAATATTACATAAGATTTTTCGGGATTTTTGCGAGTTAAATGGCATGCTGCTCCAATACCTGAAAGCCCTGCGCCAATTATTATAACGTCATAAATAGTATTAGTCATATCAATTTTATTTTCTCCCAAAATCCGCAGGAATTTCTCCCCAAGCTTTGGTTTCCCATTTAACGATTGTGGTTTTGTAACTGTTAGTTTCTAGCCATTTGATGGCGCGGTCAACCAAATCAAAAACAGGTATGTTCTTTTCGTTGCGTTTTAGTTTTGTATTACATGTTTTTTTGCGGACCCAACTCATCGCGGTACGAGAATCGGTGTACATAATTCGGTCGCTATTTTGTTTTTTCAAAAACGCCAAACCGTGAACTAATGCAAGGAACTCGCCAATATTATTGGTACCCTCTTCAAATGGGCCTTGTATAAAAAGTTGTTTTTTCGTTTTGGTATCAACACCGCGATATTCCATTTTTCCTGGATTACCACTTGATGCTGCATCCACTGAAATAGAATTATAATTAGGTTTCCCTATTTTTTTGAGTTGTGCTTCAGACAAATCACTTTGATATGTTTTTGATTTATCAATGTAATCTTTGTAGTTTCCTTTTAGTGCTTTTTTAGCGGCTTCAAATGTTGTAAAAGATTTATACTGCGCACCTTCAAAGTTTTTGATTTGGGTTTTACAATCATCCCAAGTTTCAAAAATACCGGGGTGATGGCCTTTCCAAACGGTGTAGTATTTTTTCTTTTTTTTACTCATTTAAAAGCTGTTCAACTACTTTAGGAAAATACTCCATTTCTAATTTATGAATTTTTGCAGCGACGTCTTCAGCTGTATCTTGTTTTGAAACTTGACATGTTACTTGAAAAATAATAGCACCTTCATCATAATTTTCGTTTACATAATGGATGGTTATGCCAGTCTCTGATTCATTATTTTGGATAATAGCGTTGTGAACATTCATTCCGTACATGCCTTTTCCGCCGTACTTTGGTAAAAGTGCCGGATGGATATTAATGACTTTATTTTCAAAACATTTTAAAATATGTTCAGGGAATTTCCATAAAAAACCAGCCAAAACAATTAAATCAGGCTCTGTTGCTTTAAGTATATCAAGGACATCGTCAGTTTTTGTAAAAGCAACTCTATTAAAAGATAATGCTGATACGCCAAGACGTTTGGCACGGTCTAACACTTTGGCATGGGGATTGTTACAAAATATTTGAATAACTGACGCATGGTCACTGTCTTGAAAAAACTTTATCAAATTTTCAGCATTACTTCCAGAGCCGGACGCAAAAATTACAATACGCTTCATAATCTAGTAATCACGTTAGTTATTCAAACAAAAAAAAGAATAATAATTTACAATTAGGCTCAAAAACCAAATACTTATTTCTATTTTTATCTATATATGTCACATTTATTAGGTAAATGTATGTTTTAAAATAAAGTTTTTTATTTTTGCCCTCTAATTAAAACTTAAAACTAAAAAATTATGTCAGACATTGCATCAAGAGTAAAAGCGATTATCGTAGACAAATTAGGTGTTGATGAAAACGAAGTTGTAACCGAAGCTAGCTTTACTAACGATTTAGGAGCAGACTCATTGGATACAGTAGAGTTAATCATGGAATTCGAAAAAGAATTCGATATTCAAATACCAGACGATCAAGCTGAAAACATTGCAACAGTTGGTCAAGCTGTCTCTTATATAGAAGAAGCAAAATAAGAAGTTAATTTTATGGAATTAAAGCGAGTTGTAGTTACCGGTTTAGGTGCACTTACACCCATTGGCAATACCAAAGATGAATATTGGGATGCCCTTGTTAGTGGAAAAAGTGGCGCTGCACCTGTCACACATTTTGATGCTGAAAAGTTCAAAACGCAGTTTGCTTGTGAAGTAAAAAACTTTGAAGTTACTGACTTTATTGATAGAAAGTTAGCGCGTCAAATGGATAAGTTTTCGCAATATGCAATGGTAGCTTCTGACGAAGCGATTGCAGACGCAAACCTAGACTTAGATGCATTAAACAAATATAGAGTAGGTGTAATTTGGGGTGCCGGAATCGGAGGCTTAGAAACATTTCAAGAAGAAGTGTTAAATTATGCAAAAGGTGATGGGACACCAAGATTTAACCCACGTTTCATTCCAAAAATGATTGCCGATATAGCGCCAGGGAACATTTCCATAAAACACGGATTTATGGGACCTAACTATACAACGGTGTCTGCTTGTGCATCTTCTGCAAATTCGATGATTGATGCCCTAAATAATATACGTTTAGGATATTGTGATGTTGTAATTACGGGAGGAAGTGAAGCTGCTGTTACCATTGCTGGTATGGGTGGTTTTAATGCTATGCATGCCATGAGTACTCGAAACGAGAGCCCAGAAACAGCCTCAAGACCTTTTGACGCTAACCGTGATGGTTTTGTGTTAGGTGAGGGATCAGGTGCGATTGTTTTAGAGGATTATGATCATGCAAAAGCTAGAGGTGCAAAAATATATGCAGAGGTAGTAGGTGGTGGCTTATCATCAGATGCTTATCATATGACAGCACCACATCCAGACGGAATAGGTGTTATTGCAGTTATGAAACATTGTTTAGAAAATGCAGGTTTAAATCCTGAGGATGTAGATCATATAAATACACACGGAACATCGACACCACTTGGCGATGTTGCGGAACTAAAAGCTATATCTGAAGTATTTGGAAGCCACGCAAAAACCATAAATATTAATTCTACAAAATCTATGACTGGGCATTTATTAGGTGCTGCTGGTGCTATTGAGGCTATTGCTTCAATATTAGCAATCGAGCACGGAATTATTCCGCCAACAATCAATCATGAAACGGTTGACGAAAACATAGATCCAGAATTAAATTTAACTCTCAATAAAGCGCAGAAACGCGATATTAAAGTAGCAATGAGTAATACATTTGGATTTGGCGGACACAACGCTTGTGTATTATTTAAAAAACTAGATTAAATCCCGAATGAGTATCATTCGTAACATATTAAAAAATTCCCGTTCTGATAAAGACGGGAATTTTTTTTTACAACTTCAACAGATTTTAGGTTATAAGCCCAAAAAAAAATCTATTTACCAAAAGGCATTTACCCATCGTTCTATGAATATCAAGGACAAAAAAGGGAATCCAATCAATTACGAACGTTTGGAGTTTGTAGGTGATGCGATGCTAGGTTCTGTGATTGCCTCTTATTTATATGGCGAAGTGCCACATGGAGATGAAGGTTATCTTACAAAGATGAGATCTAAAGTGGTCAGTCGTGAGCATTTAAATGAGCTTGGTAAAGAGTTAAAACTTATAGATTTAGTCACTAGTAGAATACCAAAAGAAAATTTCGGTAATAATATTCATGGTAACCTTTTTGAATCGCTTGTCGGAGCCATTTATTTGGACAAAGGTTACAAAGCTTGCGAGAAGTTTATCTACAAAAATGTTATACTTCCCCATGTAGATATTAGTAAACTTGAAGGTAAGGTCATTAGCTACAAAAGTTTGCTTATCGAATGGTGTCAAAAAGAAAAGAAAACGTTTAATTACGAAGTTTATGAAGATACAGGAAATGACTCTTTGAAGCATTTCTCAGTGAAACTTAGTATAGATGAAAAAGTAGTTTCAAAAGGACGTGCTACCTCAAAAAAGAAGGCCGAAGAAAAGGCTTCAAAACGTGCCTTTTTTGCATTTCAAACACAAATGACTAAACGCACTTAGTTCTTTAAAATAAAGTTATTTTTCGCAAACGTTTTCGTAAATAGTTATACTTAAGTTTTATATTAACTTAATGTTTGACATATCTTTATGCCTTATATTTACTTTGTGTTTATAAACGATAATATGGCATTGCATAAACTTTTAGTGGACGATTTTTATGATGACACTTACGTGTTAATTGCCGTGCATTGCAGATTAGAGGATTACCGTCTGGCGTATGTGATTAATAAACATTTTGGTATTAATCTAGAAAGAAAAGAAAAAGATTTAGACCTTAATTATACATCTTCGTCTTACTCGGTTTATGAATGGTACAATGAAGCAAATGATACCATCTGGAATCTTATTGCAAATATTTGTAAAAAAGAAGAAGAAAGTATAACAAGTAGTGGTGTACTTTTTATTGATGATAAAAAAGTGACTAAAACTTACAATCTATTACCAGAATTAAAACAAGTTGATTACTTTATTAAAATAACCAATGATACTCATCAGGTTAATGAAAAGCTGATAATTAGTAAACTACAAAGTATTCCTCATATTATAACCAGTTATACGGTAGATTTGACTAAAATAAAATCCAAAGAACATTTAATTTTTTAGAATTAATGAAGAATAAGAAAACGAAGATAGTTGCAACGCTTGGACCAGCAACAAGCAGCAAGAAAGTTTTGAAACAAATGTTAGACGAAGGCGCAAATGTCTTTAGAATTAACTTTTCTCATGCCGATTACGATGGCGTAAAAGAGCGTATAAAAATCATCCGTGAACTCAATGAAGAGTATGGATATAACGCAGCTATTTTAGGAGATTTACAAGGCCCAAAATTACGTGTTGGTAAGATGAAAGAAGAGGTTGTTGTAAACCCTGGTGACGAAATTATTTTTGCTACAGGAAAACGTTTTGAAGGCACTAAAGAGCGTGTTTATATGACTTACGATAAGTTTCCTCAAGACGCAAAACCTGGTGAGCGTATTCTTTTAGATGACGGAAAACTAATTTTCGAAGTGGTGTCTACAGATAAAAAATCTGAAGTTAAAGCTAAGGTTATTCAAGGAGGACCTTTAAAATCTAAAAAAGGAGTTAACCTTCCTAATACCAATATCTCGCAACCAGCATTAACAGAAAAAGATATTGAAGATGCTATTTTTGCCATCGGTCAGGAGGTCGATTGGTTAGCTTTATCTTTTGTGCGAAATGCCGAAGATTTAATGGAACTGCAACAATTAATCAGCGAACATACCGAATATAAAATTCCTATTATAGCTAAGATTGAGAAACCTGAAGCAGTTGCCAATATCGATAAGATCGTGGCGTATTGTGACGGTTTAATGGTGGCTCGTGGAGATTTGGGTGTCGAAATACCAGCTGAAGAAGTACCATTAGTACAAAAACAATTGGTACTAAGAGCCAAACGCGCTCGTATTCCTGTGATTATTGCTACCCAGATGATGGAAACCATGATTACAAGTTTAACACCAACACGTGCAGAGGTTAATGATGTTGCCAATTCTGTAATGGATGGTGCTGATGCGGTTATGCTTTCTGGTGAAACATCTGTTGGTAAATATCCAGTTCAGGTCATCAGACAAATGGCTAATATCATCAAAAGTGTAGAGGATTCTCCACTAATTGAAGTGCCACAATTACCACCACATATTCGTACCAACAGATATATTACAAAAGCGATATGTTATCATGCTGCAAAAATGGCTAATGAGATCGATGCCAAAGCAATTTCTACATTGACTAATAGTGGTTACACCGCTTTTCAGATATCTGCTTGGCGGCCAAAGGCACATATACTTGTCTTTAGCTCAAATAAGCGTATATTAACGCGTTTAAGTCTACTTTGGGGAGTAACCGCATTTCATTACGATAAGTTTGTGAGTACAGACGAAACCATTGAAGATGTAAATGCGATTGCTTGTAAAAAAGGCTATCTCGATGTTGGTGATATGCTAATTAGCTTAGCAGCGATGCCCATTAAAGATAAAGGCATGGTCAATACACTTAGAGTTACCGAGATTGAGAGTTGTAGTTTTTAGAGGAAGTTTCGTTTAACGTTTTCAAAACACAGTCAAGTTTATCAGTTAGTTAGATTTATTCTATAATCTCATAATCAATATCCAATTTTCTTAAGGCTCGTAATGTAGAACCAGAATTTTTATCACCAACCTGAATATCTACAGCATCACCTTCAACTAGAATATCTGTAAGTTCGTGAGCCAAAGACGCATTAATATTTAATGAAATTTCGGCAATACATTTGGCAATCGCTTTTTTATCGGGCCTTTGAGCATCACAAGATAATAGATTGATTTTCATAGTATTGGGTTTATTATTAAAGATAATGGATTTAAGACATTAATCGCTCTACAGAAAATACGGTATTATTATTCAGATTATAAAACCCAAACTCATTGGTATTTCAGGCGGTTTTGAGCATTAGCTTTTCTGGTTTAATAGTTTTGCGTTCTATAAATTCTTTATAAATGGGTTGTATATCGTCAACCATGACACGTATAACAGAGCCGCCAAGCAATAGGTCATCTTCGGTATCTGCATGCCATTGTAAATGCATATTAATGCTGTCGCGTTGCAATAACGCATACATTTTATCACTGTACAAGGTCGTAGACCCAACGTTTTTTTTGTACCAAGCGATATCACGTTCAATATTTTGACTCGATAAAACGGGTGCTATTTCTAAGAGTTTAGTCTTCATTTTTTTTCTTTGAAAGTGATGAGCCTATTCCTGCGCCCATGGCTATACCAACACCAAGCCACAATCCAAGATTGTCGGTAAGTATACCAACAAGAGTACCTAGACTTAAACCTAAGGCAATGCCTATTGATAGTTTATTGTTTTTTTTCATATGTCTGTATTTATTGTTTTTTATGGGTCACATGCTCTTAACTATTAATCATTCTACTTGGTGATAAAATTTTGAACATGCTCATTTCATAAGGAGATATTTTATACAATTTACAAGAATAAATCCCAATGTATTTTAAAACTCAAATTTTAATTGAACACTTACAGATTTCTTTTCTTTTTCTGTGTGTTTCTTTTTAGGGGCCTCGTTATTTAAGTTAGATAAAGAAATTCCTAAAAGTCTAACAGAATTATTAAGTTTTTCTTGATAAAGTAAATCCTTCGCAGTTTCTAGAATTATAGCTTTGTCACTCACAAAATAAGGCAAAGTTTTACTACGTGTTTGTAAAGTAAAATCACTGTACTTAATCTTTAGTGTTATCGTTTTTCCTGAGACTTTACTTTTATGTAATCGCCGAGACACTTCTTCGGCGATATGCTCTATTTTTTCGAGCATAAATATTTCGGAAGACAAATTTTCGCTAAATGTACGTTCTGCAGCTAGTGATTTTCGAGTACGATTTGGTTTGACCTCACTAGTTTGAATACCACGGACAATATGGTAGTAATAGCCACCAGATCTTCCAAAGTTTTCAGTTAGATATTCTAGGGATTTAGATTTTAAATCTTTACCGGTAAAAATGCCTTTGTGATACATTTTTTCGGCAGTTACTTTACCTACGCCATAAAATTTTCGGATATCTAAGGCTTCTAAAAATTCTAAAACATCTTCTGGATTTACGGTTTTTTGTCCGTTAGGCTTATTGTAATCGCTCGCTATTTTAGCCACAAATTTATTGATAGAGATTCCAGCTGAAGCCGTCAAGCCTGTATTTTCAAAAATACGTTGTCTAATCTGTTGTGCAATTATAGATGCGCTAGGCATCCCGATTTTGTTTTGTGTGACGTCTAAATAGGCTTCATCTAAAGATAATGGTTCCACTAAATCAGTATAATTCAAAAATATTTTTCTAATTTTTTGAGAGACTTCTTTGTAACGTTCAAAATTGGTTTTGACAAAAATCAGTTCAGGACAGAGTTTTTCAGCCAAGCGTCCAGACATGGCACTTTTTACACCAAACTTTCGTGCTTCGTAACTTGCAGCACTGATGACACCACGTTTTCCACCACCACCAACCGCGATGGGTTTTCCTCTCAATTCAGGATTATCCAACTGCTCGACAGATGCATAAAAAGCATCCATATCTACGTGAATTATTTTCCGAATTGGTAAATCGTCTGGCATACTGTAAATTTAGGCAATATTATGACTGAAATAGAACGAAAATTTTTAGTAAAATCAGAGGCTTTTAAAGACCAAGCTTTTAACTCTTACGATATTAGGCAAGGGTTTTTGAATAGTGCTCCTGAACGCACCGTAAGAATCAGACTAAAAAATGACAAAGGTCTTTTGACCATAAAAGGAAAATCATCTGCTGATGGCTTAAGCCGATTTGAATGGGAAAAAGAAATACCTAAAACGGATGCAGAAGCGTTACTATTACTTTGCGAAAACGGGATTATAGATAAAACCAGATACGAAGTCAAAGTTGAGAATCACACCTTTGAAGTTGATGAATTTTATGGCGATAATCAAGGTTTAATTATAGCTGAGGTCGAGCTCAACTCTAAAACAGATACTTTTGAAAAGCCTGATTGGTTGGACGAAGAAGTTACAGGAGATATTAAATACTATAATTCTAACTTAAGTAAACTTCCTTTTAAAAACTGGATATAAAAAAACGCTTTGAATATTTCAAAGCGTTTTTATTTATATAGCTGGTATTATATTATTGATTATTAGGACCGCCACTAATTATAATAAATTCTGAACGTCTGTTTTGTTGATGTTCATCTTCATTACAATAACCGCCACACTTGATTTTAAGGTCATTTTCACCACGACCAATGGCTTGTATACGTTTTTCTGAAATACCTTTAGAAATCACATATTGTTGTGTAGACGTTGCACGTCTTTGCGATAATTTAAGATTGTAAGGCGCAGAACCTCTACTATCTGTATGAGAAGACGCATTAATCACCAAATCAGGATACTTATTCATGATTTGTACAAGCTTATCTAATTCAAAAGCTGCTGTCGATGTAATATTGTGTTTATCAAAATCAAAGTAAATAGGTGCTAATTCTATTTTGTCTTCAACAATTAATTTTTCAATTGGACTTAAAGAAATCCTGACATCTTGTTCCTCTTCACGTTCTGTTTTTTCAGTCACCTTTTTGCTATCAAAACCATCTGCGATAACTTCAATTTCTGAAGTACTACTACATTCTACAATAAACATGATTTTACCTTCATCATCAGTAGATTTTATAGAAATTTTGTTGCCTTGGTCGTCATACAAACTCACTGCAGCGTCTGCAATAGGCTGACGACTGCTGTCATCTAAGACTTCAACATTTAATACAACATCACAAATTGGTTGTAGTTTTTTGATAAGGTATACATCATCACTTCCTTTTCCGCCTAAACGGTTAGAAGACACAAAACCTTCTTCAGAATCTTCATCAATTGTAAATGCAAAATCGTCACCATTACTATTTACTGGAATACCAATGTTACGAATAGGTGCCGTTTTGCCGTCAATTTCTTCAGTATAAAACACATCCATACCACCAAGTCCTAAGTGACCGTTAGATGAAAAATAAAGCGTGTTATTGCTACTGATATAAGGAAACATTTCTTGTGCTTCAGTATTTACTTTTTGACCCAAATTTTCAGGTGTTCCGATAGAACCATCGGCTTTTATAGCTGCTTTGTAAATATCAAATTGTCCAAATCCGCCAGGCATGTCTGAAGCAAAGTATAGTGTTTTTCCATCGGTACTTACAGAAGGATTTTTGATAGAGTAGTTTTTGCTGTTCAGCGAAAGGCCTACTATATTATCCCAATCGGTACCAATTCTTGAAGCTTTAAACAAATACAATTGGCTGTATTTTATTTTTGACAAGGAGTCTTTTTCAAAGGCTTTTTCAAAATAACTCTCACGAGAAAAATACATCGTATTTCCGTCAGGAGAGAACGATACTAAACCTTCATGATATTTAGTATTAATGTCTTTGTTTAATAATTGCGCATCTTGGTATGAGCCATCTGTATTTTTGTAAAGTGAATAGATGTCTAAAAAGGGTTCGTTATTCCAACCATAAGACTTGCGATTGTCATTTCGACCGGAAGCTATGTAAAGATTACCATTGTAAACTGTACCACCAAAATCACTATTCTCAGAATTGAAATCAGCATTTTGAACATTGAATTTTTTTCCTTGTTCTAATATTTTTGGCAAGTAATTTGGGTTGCTCAAAAAGTCTGTAGCTCTATTGTCAGAAGGACGCATCGAAGCAAAACGCTGCATTTGCGTATTTGAAGCCTCGTACTTACCGTTTGCTTTTAGCATTTCTGCGTAGTTGAATATCATTTCAGGTTTTTCTGAAGACTCTAAGGCTTTGGCATACCAACGCTCAGCCTCAACAGTATTAAACATGTTGTAATATGATTCTGCAAGACGTCCGTATACATAAGCATCACCTTTTCCATCTTCAATAAGCTTATTGTAGCTCTCGGCAGCTTTAACAAATAGAAAGCGCTCAAATTGCTTATCTGCTTTTTTGGTGCTTAAATTTTGAGCAGTTAAGCTTAAACTACTCATCAATGATATAAAAAATAATGTTTTAAAAATTTTCATAATGTTTTAGCTTAACTGGTTAGAAATATCTTGGTGAACGTGAAGCACGTTTAGAGAAATTTAGGTCGAATAATAACATTACTTCGTGAGAAGCAGGAGCAAATGCATTAATATCTGATGATACAGCATCGTAGGCATACCCAATTCTTAATGAAGGCGAAATAGCAAAGTTTATAAGACCAGAAAACGAATCGTCTAATCTGTAAGATGCTCCAATTTCAAACTTCTTATAAAATCTTGCATTTAGGTTAATGTCAAATGATGTTGGTGCTTCAAAAGCAGATTTTATCAAAAAAGATGGTTTTAACTCTGTATTAGCAGACAAATCAAAGACATAACCGCCAGACACAAAATAGTGTTGTGTTTCTGAGCCAATATTGTTTCCGTTCTGGCTTAAATGCACTGACGATAACATGTTCGGTACTGAAACAGATAAATAGTACTTGTCCGAATAATAAAATACTCCTGCACCAATGTTAGGAGTTGTTTCATTTATATTCAGAAAAAACGGGTCATTAGGATTAATAAGCGCAATATTTGCCAATCCTATATCGTGAAACGTCGCACCAACTTTAAGTCCAAAAGCAAGATTATGTTCACCTCCGAGTTTTACTGTATATGAGAAATCTGCATATACATTAGTTTCTTTTACGGGGCCAATTTGATCTGCAATAACCGAAAGACCTAGTCCCATATTATTACCAATGCGCGAATGCCCAAAAAAGGTACCTGTTTCTGGAGCACCATCTATTTTAGTCCATTGATTTCTATACAATAGACCAAAAGATAAGCTTTCTGTCGAGCCAGCATATGCTGGGTTAATGACATTCATATTGTACATGTACTGTGTATATTGTGGGTCTTGTTGAGCTTTAGCGCAATAAGCAAATGCCAGTAAGGATAGTAATGCGATTTTTTTCATCGAATTAGTTTTAAGTGTCGTTAGTTTTGTCTTGTGCATTGCTTTTAAGGTTAACGTTGAATGTATACCCAACCGTTTCTAGTTTCATTATTTTCTAGCTCCGCTACATAGAAATAAGTGCCGACAGGAAGCTCTCCGTCAGACGATTGTCCAACCCATTCATTCGTATAATTCTGTTTTGTATAAACTGAGCGTCCATTTCGGTTAAAAATTTGTAGTCTTAAAACATTAAATCCACTTAAATCCCATGTGTCGTTTAACATATCCCCATTTGGCGATATTCCTTGTGGGAATATGCAATTAGCATTTAAAACATCTGTAGAGAAATCATAGACACATCCTTCTAAAGTTGTTATCTCTACAGTATATTGACCATCTACATTAGTAATAAAAGTGGCGTTTGTGTTGTTGGTTAAGTCAGCTCCAACAGGTCCAAACCACTCATAACTTACGGTGTTTGGATCGAAACTATTTCCAATCGCAGAGATAGTTATTTCGTATTGATTACCATTACACCCTTGATTAAAAGCAACAAGGTTGCCATCTAAAGAGGATAAACCAAGATTGAAGCTACCTACTGTAAAACAACTCTCTAAACTGTTTTGTTCTAGTCTGTAATATATAGTTTGAGGATTTGATGTGTTGGTATATGTTGTTGGATTCATTATTTCACCTGTATCGTTTTCAGCATCACTTTGAGATTCGAAGTAAGCAACGTTTATGTCCATTTGACCATTTAATATTGCATTATCTTGTGATGACAAATCAAATTCAGCACTGCCTTGTGCATTACTACAATTTGTTAGGTCTTCTAACATTCCAGGAACTGGAGTTTCAAAAACTTGTAACTGAAAACTTCCTATATCAAAACATTCTGAAGATTCGTCTGATTCTAATCGAAAAAATATGGTTTCTGGATTAGAACTATTACTATATGTAGATGGGTTTAAAATTGCGTCCGTACCATTTTCGGCACTAACCAGTGATAAGTAATAATTTAAAGTTACATCTGTTTGTCCATCAATTATATCACTGTCTTGTATTGTTAGATCAAACTCTGTATTATTTGGAGTTGAAGAACAACTTTCTATATTTTGCGGAACTCCTGCTATAGGCGATTCAAAAACTTCAATTTGGAAACTTCCTGTTGAAAAACAATCAAAACTTGTGTTAATTATTAATCTAAAATAAATGTTCTGTGGATTAGAAGTGTTTTCGTAATTGTTTGCATTAGTAATTGCATTTACACCGTTTTCAGCATCTTCTGATGATTCGTAATATGTAACCGATACGTCTGTCTGACCGTCAAATATTGCATCATCTTGAGATGTTAAGTCAAAAAAGGCATTACCATTTGCGTTTTCACAATTCACTAAATTTTGTGGTATACCAGCATTTGGTGTTTGGTCAATCAAAGAAACTGTTACGTCATCACTAACTATTATTTCTATGCCATTGATTTCTGTATAAGTTACAGTAGCTGTGTATACTGAAGTTTGTGTCGGGCTTACAGTAATATCTGTATTATTCCCTAAAGAGTTCCCTTGATCATCAAACCACTCGAAAACATAGTTTGGTGCGCCATCAGGGATAAATCGCCACAACTCTTGAAAAGAAACTACCCAATCACCTGTATTTCTTCCTTCTGGTGTATATCCTGTCGTTCCTAATGAATTTTGAATACCAACTACAGCAAGACCATCATTCCAATTCTGACACGAGGGTTTTTCTTTAATAATCACATCTATTACGTTTGATGCTTCATATAATATAATTTGTGAGGTTGTCAATAATTCGTTACAACTATAATGTGGTACATGTACAAAACTGACTTTAAACTGACGTTGTGGAGCAACACCTACTGTAATGAACTCTATCTGACCACCAACACTAGGGTCAATATCATGATATGGTCCAAAAACGGCATTTGTTGGTAAGTCTGGTGTAGGTAATAATTCGTCAGGTTCATAGCTCCATGGGCAAAATTCACCAGCCAAATTTGTATCAAAACTAACGATACCGTTTGCGCCAACAACAACTTGGTTATAGGTAACACCAAAAAACTCAAATTTGAAACCTAAGTCTATAGGTTGCGACCAAGTATCATCAATATTTAAACCCGTTGGTGCACCATCTAGGTTTGATAATGGACATTCTAAATCGTCGATTGTATAAACACTAGTGTTAGACGTCAAAGCACTGGTCATAAAAGTTGCAGAAAGGTCAACTTCCGTAATTGTACTGGCACAACCAAATACAGCATCGGCTCCAGCATTGATTATATCACACTCTTGTTGTGGGCAAAACGCTTGTGACAGTGTTCCACTTTCTAGAATACAATTGATATCGTCTGCATCTTCGACAGTAATATTTACTGGGGTTCCATTTGGGAAAGGTCCAAAGGTAAAGGTACCATCAACCGTTGTTGTTTGCACTGGACTACTTTGGTCGTCAAAGATATTAATGTTTTCAGCATCACCTATATCACTAATGATTACGTCAATAAAAAACTCGTCATTTCCATTGGCACAATTACTTACAATATCATAGGTAGCTGTCGGTGATATACACGTCACGCATCTATAATTAATTTCCCAAGGTGTATATGATGTACTTGATTGACAGCTAATACTTCCGTCACTATCGACTTCAATAAATAGTGAATCTCCTGTTGATTGGAAATTAAGTCCTGCTAAATCTCCGCCATTGTCACCACTAAATAAAACGGCTCCTGAGTTATCTGCACTATCATAAACGGTGATGTCATCGAAACCGCTTTCTATAGTACCTGCAAGAAATTCTAAAAATACTGGTTCGCCTGTAGTCGAAGTAAAAGTGTATGTCGAGTTGTCATTACTGTCATAACAGTAACTAAATGTATCTGTACCAGCAGTACAGTCTACATCAAAGACAAGATTTTGCGCATGTATAGTCTGAAAAGTACCCGCTAATATGACAAAAAAGTAAAGTAAAGATGATTTCATAAAAATCTAAATTTGGCTATTAGAGTAGCGAAGATATATTTTTGATAAAATTTTAACAGGAAACTTAAGATTAATAGATGAAATACTGTTTTTATCGCTAAAATATTGATTTTTAAAACAGCTTCTTTAAACTCTATATAAACTGGGGAATGATCACTATAACCACCTTTATAGCGTTTGCCTACATAAGTTCTAAAGGGTTGTCCTTTAAACTTTCCGTGATATTGCGTTAAGAATTGAGAATTAAAAATTTTGGCTTCACTAAGATTGAACTGCGTGCATTTGGTATCAAAAAAATTAGTCGAAATTAATATCTGATCAAACAAATGCCATTCAAAATTATGGTTTAGACTACCTTTATTTTCAGTAGATATTTTTTTAAAAGGGTTGTAAAGATTAGATTCCGTTTCAAGTGATAGTAGGCTTTTATCGTAAGGTGTATAGTTAAAATCGCCCATTACAATTATTTTGGGATTGCTATAGTTTTTGTTTTGGGTTTTTACAATACGGTTTACAGTATCTGCAGCAGCAAGACGCTTATACTCAGTCTTTTTGCCCCTGACGACGTGATGACCAATGGTTAACTATAATATGTATTTGCTCGTCATTTAGCCTTCCTGTTACTTGTAAAACATCTCTGGTATAGTCGCGACTACCATCTTCTTTTGTGAGGTATACAGGATATGCCTCAGAGTGTGAAACTTCAAAAACATCTGTATTATAAATTAAAGCCACATCTATACCACGTTCGTCAGAGGAATCGTAATGCACAATATCATATTTGTAATGTTTTAGATATTTGCTGTCAATCAAATCTTTAACAACCTGCTTGTTTTCGACTTCTGCAAGACCAACTATTGCGGGTGGACTATCTATATCATCTTCTCCAATTTGCGAAATGACCTGCCCTAATTTGCGAAGTTTATTTTCATAGCGTTTGGTCGTCCAGCGTTTGACTGAAGTTGGTAAAAAATCTTCATCATTAGTGTGTTCATCGTCCTTGGTGTCAAACAAGTTTTCTATATTATAAAATGCGATAGTATATTTCTCACTCATGTGGCTAAAGATATAATTAATATGAATAATCAGATATGGTGTAATTACCTAAATTTGCACTTTAAATAATATATGTTAGAGAAAAAAGATATTAACCTCGAAAAGGTTGTACTGATAGGAATCGTAACCAAAGATCAAGATGAGCAAACCTCTAAAGAATATTTAGATGAGCTAGAGTTTTTGACTTTTACAGCCGGAGGGAAAGTCGTTAAACGCTTTACCCAAAAGTTAGATATGCCTAACCCAAAAACATTTATAGGTAGTGGTAAGATGAATGAGGTGCAAAATTTTGTCCAAGAAAATGAAATTGGTACTGTTATTTTTGATGACGAATTGTCACCAGCACAAGAACGAAACATTAGTAAAATCCTGAATTGTAAAATCCTAGACAGGACCAATTTGATTCTTGATATTTTTGCGCAACGTGCACAAACCAGTTATGCACGTACCCAAGTAGAATTGGCGCAATGTCAATACCTTTTACCAAGATTAAAAGGAATGTGGACACACCTTGAACGGCAAAAAGGTGGTATTGGTATGCGTGGTCCTGGTGAGACAGAAATTGAAACGGATAGACGTATTGTTCGTGATAAAATTTCGCTTTTAAAAAAGAAAATCAAGACCATTGATAAGCAAATGGCTGTGCAACGTGGAAATCGCGGAAAGCTCGTCAGAGTTGCTTTAGTAGGTTACACTAATGTAGGTAAATCTACTTTGATGAATGTGATTAGTAAATCTGAAGTTTTTGCCGAAAACAAACTCTTTGCCACTTTAGATACAACAGTACGTAAAGTTGTTATTGGGAATTTACCTTTTTTGGTTAGTGACACCGTTGGATTTATAAGAAAACTACCAACACAATTAGTCGAATCCTTTAAAAGTACTTTAGATGAAGTAAGAGAGGCAGATTTATTGCTACATGTTGTAGATATTTCGCACTCTAATTTTGAAGAACATATTGAGTCTGTCAATCAGATTTTGGGTGAAATTGAAAGTAAAGACAAGCCAACCATTATGGTTTTTAACAAAATTGATGCTTATGAAGCTGAGCCTTATGATGAGGAGGATTTAATTATAGAACACACACCAGCCAATTACTCTATTGACGAATGGAAGCAAACATGGATGTCAAAAATTGGAGATAATGCATTGTTTATTTCAGCTTTAAATAAAGAGAACTTAGACGAATTTAAAAAACGTGTTTACAAGGAAGTCCGTGAGATACATGTGACGCGTTTCCCTTATAATCAGTTTTTGTATCCTGATGTTGAGGATATACAATAATAAAAAAGAGGTCTAATTTTAAGACCTCTTTTTTATTAATATGTTTATGGTTTTTAGAAATTATAACTCAAACCAACAGTGTAATAGGATTGTAAATCGTTATCTGCAGCAGGTAATGTTGTGCCTTGGAAATTAGCAGCTTCTTGTCTGTTGCTACGTAACCCAAAATCAAATCCTACACCAATACCTTTCCAAAGTGTATAACCAAAAGAGTTAATCCATGTCCAGTTAGACAGATCACCATCTTCATAGCTTTGAAAAGCAGATAAGTTGGTTTTAAAGTTAAATTTTCCGATTTGTCTTGTGTAGTCTGCAACAATTTTTGCACCTAAAGAAGATTCAAAAACAGTATTACTATCAGCAAATACAAAATTGTAGTTTAATGGGTGTATAACAACAACTAAATCTGTAATTGGCGTCCAAGTAAAACCAACACCTAAGTCTATGTAACCTGGGTCGTTAAAGTTGTTTAATAAGGTTGTTCTATATTCTAATAATCCAGAAACCGCCCATTTATCACTTAATTTTCTACCATATAACGATGTTAGGTTAAAAACATCTGTAGTTGGTTCAAAATTATCACTATCTAATGGATTGTCTTTGTCGTCAAGTTTTGTCCAATTAAGATTTAGGTTTAAATTATTTCTCCAGAAATATTTGTCCTCTAATTTATTGGCGAATGCGTTAACTGTAAAGCCAATATTACCTGAGGAGTTATTTGGTGCACCTTGAGCATACCAGTTACTAAAGTTAGATAAGCTACCTCCAATGGTACCAAATGCACCAACTCTCCAGCCAGGTAGAGCATCTATTTGTGCTTGTAAGGCGTCTGCTTCGCCCTGGTATTTATCTGCTTCGACTTGTTTTTCAGCTTTTTGTTTTTGTAATTCTTCTTTCGATTGAGCGAAAGTTAAACTCACACATAAAAGTAACGTGATTGATAAAAGAATTTTAGTTTTCATTATTATATGGTTTAATTGATTTTTTACAAATATATAGCATTACCTGTACTTTATTCTTAGGCGCACACAATGTGTAAAAGTCACTATTTTTTTCTTTTGTATAGCAGAACAGAAGAACAAGCTTCACCAAACATAATAGATTTTGCTATTGGTTTTAATCGTTGAGATAAAAGTACAAGGGCATTTGCAGGCACAGGTTTGTTAGAGCAGCCTTTAATAATTACTGGAGCATCGGCATAATCTGAAGTATCTAATCCTGAAATAATTTGAGAATAAATAATAGATTCCAAATGCTCTAAATTACCAATAACAGAAAGCCGAGCAATATTTTGAAGTTGCACAGCTATAAGCATGTATGCCCAATCAGGAATTATAGCATCGGTCGAGCAGTATAAGGCTACATATTTGTCTTGGTATTGAGACCAGTTGTGTTCAGAAACATAGTTTCTAAAATCTTTTTCTCTAAGCACCAAGCCTTCTAAAAGCCAGTCTTTGATGTCAAAAGCGATGCGCTTTCCATCAGGATAAAAGTCTTCTAAATCTATAACTTTAAGCTTGCTATTAGCAACTCTATTTATAATTTCTTCTGCCATTATTTGTTGACTTTATAGCGTCTAAGGCCATAATTGGTGTCTTCTTTTTCAATATAGTTTAAAGCTATTTTACTAGCTTCTACAACAGGCGATTCTAGTTTTGAAGTATGAATTTTTTCGTAAGTCTCCACAGTAATAGAAGTTCTGTTTTCTAGATATTCAAAAAGCTTAATGTCTTTGATTTTTGATGCCCAATTTGCTTGTACAGCACCTTCAAAAACTTTAGATTTTGAACCACTACCATAACCTATTAGCCCAATTATTTTACCTGAAATTTCATTTGATGAATTAAAACTATCAGACAAATAACTTAATAGAGACATAAATATTGAAGCGGTATACATGTTACCAATTTCTGACGATGCAAGTTCACCGGAAGCAATATTATCAGAAATAAAAACGCTGTATAATTTAGACTTATAAGCACTCTTTTGCCAAGTTTTTGCATCTGTATCTTCTGGCTTACCAACTTCCTCGATTAGAGCATTGTAACTTGGTGTTTCTTTTATCCAGTTAAGCCAATTATCAAAAATAATACGTCTTCCGTGGTATGCATATGGTAAATGAAATACAATTTGATTCCACTCTGTTGCAAAGTCTGTATTTTTTTGATTGTAAAAGTGCTCTAAAGCCTCAGTAATTCTATCTGCATAGCATGCATTAGAAAATTGACCATCAAATACAGGCTCTTCTTTAAAAACTTCAACCAATTCATTACGATCTGACCAAAACCCAGAAGATGTCGACTCTATAAATGTTTTTATGGCTTCTTTTGAGGCATCAATTTTTAGTTCTGTAAGTACAGATTTTAATAGTTCTGATTTTTTGTAAGTACGGCGAGGCTTAAAAAAATCACCTTCGCTTTTAGACGCTATTCCCCATGTTTTATCAATAGATAATATTGAAGGATTATGACTTACCAAAACAGCAACAGCACCTGCACCTTGTGTATATTCTCCAGTTGAGTTGATATCATACTTGGAGAGGTCGGAAGCAATGACTACTGCTTTTCTATTAATATCTTGTTTTACCCAATCTAAACTATTGTGCAAAGCATCAACAGCACCAACACAGGCAAAAGTCATATCTAAAATATCACAATTTTTAAAGCTACGTTCACCATAGGTTTGAGACAATTCTTTTTCAACAATTTCTACAGCATAAGTTGCTGTTGGTTTAGAACCATCTACAGCGCTTTCTGTACCTAAATACACACGACCAATTTCGTTTGGGTCAATATTATTTTGTGTAATAAGATTTAAAAGTGCATTGGCAGCAAATGTCGCTGCATCCTCACCAATATTTGGGACTGCCATTTTTTGAAGTCCCAGACCACGTTTTAATTTTTCTGCAGGTATACCTCTAGCTTCAGCCAAGTAATCCATGGATACATAAAGTTGTGGGACATAAAATGCTATAGCATCAATTCCTGTGGAGTTCATAGGTTCTATTTTTATAACATTCCTAATTCTAATTTAGCCTCTTCACTCATTAAATCATTGGACCATGGTGGGTCAAACGTAATTTCAACTTCCGCATCTTTGACTTCATTGATGGATTTTACTTTTTCTTCAACCTCAAGAGGCAAAGTTTCGGCAACAGGACAATTAGGTGATGTTAATGTCATTAGTATTTTCACATCATAATCCTCGTTTACAAAAACATCGTAAATTAATCCTAATTCGTAAATATCGACTGGAATTTCAGGATCATATATAGTCTTTATAACCTTGACGATTTTTTCGCCTAATACATTTGTATCTATAGTTGTATCGCTCATATTAATTTAATTGTGTTTGATATGCAATCGCATACATTTTTAATTGTTTTATCATACTTACTAAACCGTTGGCTCTCGTAGGTGATAAATGTTCTTTTAATCCAATTTTATCTATAAAATCAGTGTCAGCCTCAAGAATAGCAGTTGGATGTTGATTTGAAAACGTACGAATTAAAATCGCAATAATCCCTTTTGTTATTATAGCATCGCTATCTGCTGTAAAGACAACTTTATTGTCGTCCATGTTAGCATGTACCCATACTTTACTCTGACACCCTTTAATAATATTGTCATCCGTTTTATGAGCGTCATCAATAAGTGGTAATGTCTTACCTAAATCAATCATATATTGGTAACGTTCTTCCCAATCATCAAACATTGAGAATTCGTCAATAATCTCATTTTGTATTTCCTGTATGGTCATCTTCAAAATTTGCAACAAAGATATGAAATCACGCTTATTTTTGTTCCATCTTGCCCATGGATAAAAGTTTACTAACTAATTGTGCTACCTCACTTGGTGGATTGCCATGGTCAAATGTTGGCGAGGACATTTCCTTACCCTCAACGGTTAATTTTAAAGTGGCTCCCAATGCACCATCATAATGTGATTTTGTAGATGGTACTTTTAAGTCTTTCAATTTAGATGTGTCTATGTTAGACAACAATCTTGTAATCTCATTCCAATCGTCTTTACTACAAGGAAAAGTCATTTTAGGATTCTTTGCTCTAGAGTTATTTACTGTGACTTGTTGTTGCGAAACAGTTACACTTTTATAAGTTCCTCTTGTTTGTGCGGTATAACTTATTGTCATAAGACTGTCTTGTACTATTTTAGAATTAACAGGTTGTACCTGAGTTGTTTTATTAATAGAGGTAACAGGATATGATTTTTTTTCATAGTCACATTCTTTATTAAAAATAAGAAGACTTAGAAAACTGAATAGAAATTTCATATAGATTTGATTTTAAGTAAAGATATTATAATTTGATTATATCAGAGATTATGCAAAAAAAAAGAGTACCTACAGGTACTCTTTTTAATTTTTTATGCTAATGATTAGTTTCCAACTAATGCGGCACGAGCACCACCAGGTGCAAATATTGCGCGCATTCTTGTTTTTTGACCTTCAGTAAATAATCCCATACAATCGTCATCAGAATAGTCCATATAGTTTTCTACCATGTCAGTTGATCTACAGTTTGCTGCAGAAAGATTACAACCGTAGTTAGGTCTGCTTGATTCTGGTGTATCAGACACAAAATCATCTTGACGACATCTTCCATCTCCCCAAATGTGACGCAAGTTCATCCAGTGACCAACTTCGTGAGTTGTTGTACGACCACCGTCGAAAGGAGCAGAAACAAATCCTGTAGTGCCAAAATATTGTGGAGACATAACAACACCATCTGTAGACGCATTTCCTCCCGGGAATTGAGCATATCCTAAAATTCCACCACCAATATTAGCAACCCACATAGTTAGGTAACCAGGTTGTGCAGGATAAGCAGATTTTATTGCGTTACTTGTACCCCAAGCAGAAGTTGAGTTAAATTGTCTATTAACAACTGGTGTCATGAAATTAATATCTGTATCTGCGCCAAGTCCTTGAAATTGCGCACGGACATCATTAAAATTAGTATCGTTAAAGTCCGCATTTAATACAGCCATTTGAGAGTTGATTTGTGCACTGCTAATATTTTGTTGACTATTAGAGTAGATTACATATATGTAAACAGGGATATCTAAGGTTCCTAAACCATCATCAACTGGATCTACTGGATCTCCACCGCCTCCACCAGGGCCGCCACCGTTTCCGCCACCATTTCCGCCACCGTTTCCGCCTTTAGGCTTTAAGTTATTTGCGATAAATTGTCTTGAATTTTTTTCTATGTTGAACATACGTTGGTATAATCCAGGATTTTCGTTTAATTGTCGATTAAGAACTTCCATAGAAGCACAATTTTTTCCGTTCGCAACTCTTGTTGTAGATCCGTCTTCAGTAGGATTTGTATACAAGTAAAAATCGCTCATATCTACTTTTGCTTGCTCTTGCTCTAGACTGACATTGTCATCATTACAGCTGGTAAAAAAAAGGGCTAAAACAGCCATTCCTAAAATTGTTTTTTTCATTTTTATTGAGTGTTTTTGTTAAAATTTTAACGAATATAATTGAATTTTAACGAAAAAATAACAGACACCTAAAATAATTTAAATTTTTTCGATGAAATGCATAAGGGCATAAAAAAACACCAAAAAAGGTGTTGGTTTTTAAGGAAGTTGATGTTAGAATTAAGACAACATCATTACTGCTTTTTTGAGAGCAATAATAAAAAGATCTATTTCTTCTTTGGTATTATAAAACATTAACGATGCACGGACTGTTCCTGGGATTTGATAGAAATTCATTATTGGTTGCGCGCAATGGTGACCTGTTCTGACAGCGATTCCCATTTTGTCCAGAATAGTCCCAATATCATAAGGGTGTATGTTTCCAACATTAAAAGAAATAACAGAGGTTTTCTCTTTTGCAGTTCCGTAAATTTTTAGACTTTCAATTTGTTGAAGCTGAGCAGTAGCATATTCTAAAAGCTCATTTTCATAAGATGCTATAGTATCAAAACCGATAGCATTCATATAATCTAACGCTGCTCCGAAAGCAATACCACCACAGATATTTGGAGTTCCTGCTTCAAATTTATGAGGTAGATCGGCATAAGTTGTTTTCTCGAAAGAGACTTCAGCAATCATTTCTCCACCACCTTGATATGGTGGTAATTTTTTTAACCATTCTTGCTTACCATATAGCATACCAACACCAGTTGGACCACAAATTTTGTGTGCAGAACACACATAAAAATCGACATCTAACGCTTGTACATCTGGCTTTATGTGCGGACAAGATTGCGCACCATCGATTAAAACAGCTGCACCAACATTATGAGCTTTTTCAATGATATATTCGATAGGATTAATAGTACCTAAAGCATTTGAAATATGATTGACAAAAACCAGTTTTGTGTTTTCATTTAAAAGGGCATCAAAGTCCCTTAAAACTAGGTCTCCATCAGTATTCATTGGAATGACTTTTAATTCTGCTTCTGTACGTTCACAAAGCATTTGCCATGGAACAATATTACTGTGGTGTTCTAATGCCGAAACAATAACTTCATCTCCTTTTTTTAAAAAACTTGAAAAACCATTAGCTACCAGATTAATACCATGTGTTGTCCCAGAAGTATAGATAATCTCGTGACTATGAGCCGCATTAAAATGTTTCTGGATTTTTAGTCGTGCTAGCTCGTAAGCATCTGTAGCTTCCTGACTCAAAGCGTGAACGCCACGATGAATGTTAGCGTTGTAGTTAGAGTAATAATTTACAATAACATCAATGACTTGTTGTGGAGTTTGGGATGTCGCTGCATTGTCAAAATAGATTAAAGGCTTACCATTGACTTCTCGATTGAGAATTGGGAAGTCTTTTCTTATAGCTTCAACATCAAAAGTGATATGTTTTTGAGAGATACTCATTTAAAGATCAAACCCAATATTAACTCCTAATTTCTGGGCAATAAGTTTTGTGATACGTTGTTTGATTTCAGGAATTTTTACAGAATCTAAAACGTTGTTACTAAAGGCAAACATTAATAATCCACGTGCTTCTTTTACTGGAATTCCACGAGAACGTAGATAGAACATTGCACTCTCATCGAGCTGCCCAATCGTACAGCCGTGGGTACATCTCACGTCATCTGCAAAAATTTCGAGCTGTGGTTTTGTATTAATCGTTGCTTTATCGCTAATCAAAATATTGTTATTTGCCTGAAAAGCATTTGTCTTTTGCGCCAATTTTTCAACAACTACTTTTCCATTAAAAACACCAGTAGAATTAGCATCATAAATACCTTTATAATCTTGATGACTTTCACAGTTTGGCTCAATATGATGTACCAATGTATTGTGATCTACATGTTGCCTATCACCAATAATAGTGATACCTTTCATTGTAGAATCGATACGCTCACCGTTTTGATAAAAATTAAGGTTATTACGTGTTAATTTCCCACCGAAAGAGAACGTGTGTACTTTAGCTAAACTTTGGTCTTTTTGATTTACAAATGTATTATCAATCAATGATGCCGATTGTTTATCATTCTGAATCTTGTAGTAATCTACAATAGCACGTTTATTAGCAAATATCTCAGTAACACTGTTAGTTAAAACAGGGTTTTCAGTCAAACTTTGATGACGCTCAATAATCTGAACGTGAGAATTTTCGTCTACAACTACCAAATTTCTTGGTTGTAG
>CAJQQC010000135.1 GCA_905480385.1 uncultured Winogradskyella sp. | reverse complement strand
TTATTGCGTCAATAGCTGCAATTGTCGCTGCTGGGATTATTTATATTCCAGAAGTTTTTAGTGAACTATAGTATTGTTAATAACACCTTGTTAGAAATACCAAAACCGCTAGGATAAACGTTACTTATTTGTATTTTTGATTTACTATACAATCAATCACTTCCGTTATAGGATTTTATAAATGGCAAAAAGAACAACTAATAAAAAATCAACTTCTAAATCAAAGACAAAACTCAAACGACCGTCTTTAAAACTATCCAGTCAACAAAAACTGATATTAGGTAGTTTGCTTATTATTCTGGGTGTACTCTTATTTATTTCTTTTGTTTCCTTTTTATTTACAGGCAAAGAAGATCAAAGCTTACTATCTGAATTTCCTTCCAGACAGGTTGAGGCTAAAAATTGGGGAAGTCAATTTGGAGCAAAGCTAAGTGAGTGGTTTATTTCAAAAGGATTCGGTTTACCATCATTTATATTTTCAGGATTACTATTTCTTTCTGGGGTTTATGTGACTTTAAATTTAAAACTTTCTAAACTTAGGAAACATTGGATTTGGGGAATACTAATTGTAATATGGTTATCTGTATTCTTAGGATTTTTTACTCATAAATACGATATATTAGGTGGTGTTATTGGGTATGAAATGAATCACTTTTTTCAAGATTATATCGGAAAGATTGGTACTGCCCTACTACTCGCTTTTGGCCTTGTTGTCTATTTAGCTATCCGATTTAAAATGACTGGTGATACTTTTGTAAATCTATTAAAATCAGCCAAAAAAGATATTAAAGCTGACTTTAATACTGAAGAATCAACTAAGGAGACTGTAACCATTGACAATAATTTGTCTGATGAATCCGAAGCAAATAAATCTGCTTTTGAAATTCCATTGGATAATCTAGAACCAACGATTTTAAAACATTCAAAAATTGAAAAAGAAAAGGTTAAAAAAATCAATGTAGAACCTCCCAAAGAAATGGAAGTTATCATAAAAGATCCTGAACCTGAAGTTGAGATGCAAGTTGAAATTACTAAAGAAGAAAAGTCAGAAACTGATAATCTTGCTGATAAGTTGGTTGAAGACTTTGGACAGTTTGACCCAACATTAGAATTAAGTAATTTCCAATTTCCAACTTTAGACTTGCTCAAGAAATATGATAACGAAGGAATTTCCATAGACCAAGATGAGCTAGAGGAAAACAAAAATCGTATCGTAGAAACACTCAATAACTATAAAATAGGAATTACAAGTATTTCTGCAACAATAGGGCCAACAGTTACACTTTACGAAATTGTCCCAGAAGCAGGTATAAGAATTTCAAAAATTAAAAACCTTGAGGATGATATAGCTTTATCACTCTCAGCACTAGGTATAAGAATTATAGCGCCAATTCCTGGCAAAGGGACTATTGGTATTGAGGTGCCAAACAAAAAGGCAACAATTGTTTCTATGTATTCTGCAATAGCGTCCCAGAAATTTCAGAATTCTAAAATGCAATTGCCTATAGCTTTAGGTAAAACCATAAGTAACGAAACACTAGTTGTAGACTTAGCTAAAATGCCACACTTGCTTATGGCTGGTGCAACCGGCCAAGGTAAATCAGTTGGTCTTAATGCAGTGCTTACATCTTTACTTTATAAAAAACATCCTGCCGAAGTTAAATTTGTATTAGTTGACCCAAAAAAGGTAGAATTGACACTTTTTAATAAAATTGAACGTCATTACCTGGCAAAGCTTCCTGATAGCGAAGATGCCATTATAACTGATAATACAAAAGTAATTAACACTTTGAATTCGCTTTGCATTGAAATGGATAATCGCTACGATTTACTTAAAAATGCATTCTGTAGAAATATATCAGAGTACAATAAAAAGTTCAAAGAACGTAAGCTAAATCCTAATGATGGACATCAGTTTTTACCTTATATTGTTTTAGTTGTCGATGAGTTTGCAGATTTAATAATGACTGCTGGTAAAGAGGTAGAAACACCTATTGCCCGATTGGCCCAACTAGCACGTGCCATTGGTATTCATTTAATTATTGCGACACAAAGGCCATCAGTTAACGTAATCACAGGGATCATAAAAGCCAACTTCCCAGCAAGAATAGCGTTTAGAGTAACATCCAAGATTGACTCTCGCACAATATTAGATGGTGCTGGTGCAGATCAATTAATCGGTCGTGGCGATATGTTATACACACAAGGGAATGATTTAATACGCATTCAGTGTGCATTTGTAGATACACCAGAAGTTGAAAAGGTAACAGAATTTATTGGCTCACAAAAGGCATATCCAGATGCTTATCTTTTGCCAGAATATGTTGGTGAAGAAGGTGGCACAAATCTTGATATAGACATTGCTGATAGAGATAAATTGTTTAGAGATGCTGCCGAAATTATAGTAATAGCACAACAAGGTTCAGCTTCTTTATTGCAACGTAAATTAAAGCTAGGGTACAATCGAGCTGGTAGAATTATTGATCAATTAGAAGCTGCAGGAATAGTTGGTGGTTTTGAGGGTAGTAAAGCCAGACAGGTTTTAGTGCAAGATTTAGTAGCTCTACAACAATTATTAGATAAAGAAGGCCAAACTGGCATTTAATAAAAAAAAATGAAAAAATTAAGTATTCTTTTTGTAATAATTATTACTAGTAGTGGATTTGCACAGGATAAAGCAAAAGCACTATTAAATGAAGTGAGCACCAAAGTAAAGTCATATAATAATATTAGTGTAGGCTTTAAGTATGAACTTAATAATGTTAGTGAAAATATTAATCAAGAAACAAAAGGTGATGTTACGATACAGAATAAAAAATATCATCTAAATGTACTTGGTGTAACTCGTATCTTCGACGGTAAAACACTATATACAATTAGTCCTGAAGATGAAGAAGTTACTGTGTCTTCAGATAACACAAAGGATGAAGGTACCATAACCCCAAGTAAAATGATGACTTTTTACGAAGAAGGTTATAATTATAAAATGGATATTTTACAAAATGTCAAGGGTAGAAAAATACAGTATGTCAAATTAATTCCAATAGACAGTAATGCAGAAATAAAGCATGTGTTACTTGGTATAGATGCAACTACTAAGCATATATATAATTTAATCGAAGTTGGAAAAAATGGAGTAAAGACAATACTAACTGTTAATTCTTTTAAAACCAACCAAGCCATACCAAAAACCCTTTTTGTATTTGATGAAAACAAATACAAAGATTTTTATATAAATAAAATTGATTAAACTTTGAAGATTTTAGACAGGTACATACTCAAAACCTACCTAAATACATTTGTGAGCATATTTATAATATTTATGTTCATTTTTGTTTTACAAGGTTTGTGGCTCTATATATCAGAACTTGCAGGTAAGGATCTAGATGTTGTAACTACCTTAAAATTTATTTTTTATTATTCTCCAAAGCTTATTCCACTTGTAATTCCATTGACTGTTTTATTAGCCTCAATTATGGTCTTTGGTAATTTTGCCGAAAACTATGAATTTGCGGCAATGAAATCTACAGGGATTTCATTACAGCGCGCAATGCGAAGTCTCTCTATATTTATAGTAGCCTTGGGATTTGGCTGCTTTTTCTTTGCAAATAACGTTATTCCGTGGGGTGAATACAATTTTTATAATCTAAGGCGAAATATTGCTAAAGTCAAACCTGCACTTGCCATTGCTGAAGGTCAATTCAACGAGATTGGAAATATCAATATTAGAGTCGAAAACAAAAGTGGAGAACGTGGTCAGTTTTTAGATAAGGTTATTATACACCAAAAAAAATCTTTTAAACGTGGTAACTATACTACTATTATTGCTGAAAAAGGAGAACTTAAAAGTGCTGAAGATTCTAACATTTTAAAGTTAGAATTAACAAACGGTAATTTTTATGACGAATTAATTACCCGAAACATGAGGAAGTTCAGAAAGCGAATGCCCCATGCACAAAGCCAATTTAAAATTTACACCATAAACATAGACCTAGGTAATTTAGGTAACGTAGATATGGACGAAAAAAGTAGTGACGATAGATATAACATGCAGAGTGTAAGTGAACTTAATACAACCATAGATAGTCTTTATAATATACGTAATCAAGATTATAAAGCACTTTCCAAAAGCTTGTATAATAGAAGTACTTATGCTAATCTTGCGACAAATATCCAACCTAAAAATGATAGTATTTATAAAACGTACATCCTTGATTTGTTTAATACAAAAACAAAGATTCAAATTCTTGGATTGGCGTATAATACAGCAACAAGTACTGCAGATATATTGCAAACAAACCAAAGTAGTTTTAAGGGAAAAGCCTCCGACCGTAATAGACATATTATTGCTTTACATGAAAAATATGCTCTAGGTTTTGCTTGTGTTATTCTCTTCTTTGTTGGTGCGCCATTAGGTGCTTTAATTAGAAAAGGTGGTATTGGTCTTCCAATGGTAATAGCCATACTTTTGTTTCTTAGCTATCATTTTATTGGGATTTTTATAAAAAACAATGCCAAAAGTGATGCTATTGATCCAGCGCTTGGTACATGGGTGTCCACTTTGATTATGCTTCCTCTTAGTATCTATTTAACTCACAGAGCTACAAATGATAGAGGATTGATAAATCTCGATTTCATTACAGTACCTATTAAAAAGTTATTTGCATTTAAATCTAAATCAGAATTAAATGATATCAAAAATATTCAATCTTACAGTTATTACAACAAGCATTCAATCGAAGAGTTAATTACTATAATAAAAAATCAAAATGAATACGATTTAGATAAAAAACCTAAACAAATAGCACTTCAGCATTTGTTTGATAGAAAGATTACTCTTGATGAACTTAATACTAGAGACTTGACTATACCTAATTCAGTAAAAACTGCAAAATCTGAATTAAAAGATTACATAGATTACTCTACGACTAGCTTAGTAACTCTTAGCTTAGGAGCTATTTTGTTAGTGCTACATTTTGTTTTTAAAAACAATAAACTTCCAGAACTATCAGAAATTGTCAAGACATTAAGTTTTATTTCTTTTGGGATATTTGGTCTCTATGTAGTTGTCTCTTCGATATATTATTCAAAATTCTATAAATCGATTGGCCAAACTAAGAAAAGAATTAATCTAATCTTATTAATATTAAGCCTCCCTTTTTATCCTGCAAAACACTTTATACTAAAATCCAGAGTTAAAGAAGACTTCCATTTGACTTGCCTAGAGCAAATAAAATAAGCGTATCTTTGCAGTATTAAATCTATTTATGATTACAGAAATTGTGAACACAAAAGTTGTCCTAAACACCATAGAAGAAGCCATTGAAGATATCCGCCAAGGTAAGATTATTATTGTTGTAGATGATGAGAACAGGGAAAATGAAGGTGATTTTTTAGCTGCTGCAGAAACTGTAACACCAGAGATGATTAATTTTATGGTGACTCATGGTCGTGGGCTTATTTGTACACCGCTAACAGAACAACGCTGCAAAGAATTAGACCTAAACATGATGGTGCGTAATAACACCGACCCAATGGAAACAGCATTTACAGTTTCTGTTGATTTGAGAGGTAATGGTGTAACTACTGGTATTTCAGCAAGTGATCGCTCAAAAACTGTTAAAGCATTAGTCGATAAAAACACAAAGCCTTTTGATTTGGCCAGACCTGGTCATATTTTTCCACTTGTTGCAAAAGAAGGTGGTGTTTTACGCCGTACAGGTCATACTGAAGCTGCTATAGATTTTGCAAGATTAGCTGGTTTTGAACCTGCTGGATGTATCGTAGAAATAATGAACGAAGATGGGACAATGGCACGTTTACCTCAGCTAGCTGATGTTGCAAAAAAGTTTGATTTAAAGATTGTTTCGATAGAAGACTTAGTGGCCTACAGAATGGAGCACGACTCACTTATTGAAAAGAAAGAAGATTTTGATATTGAAACACGTTTTGGAAGTTATAGACTTCGTGCCTATGAGCAAACGACTAACAATCAAATACATGTTGCACTTACTAAAGGCAGTTGGAACTCTGGTGATCAGGTGCTAACACGAATCAATTCAACTTTAGTTAATAATGATATATTAGGTACTCTGACAAATAATGCTGACCAAAAGTTAGACGGAATGTTTAATGTGGTTAATAAAGCAGAAAAAGGTGCTATCGTTTTTATAAATCAGCAAAATCAGTCAATGAATTTGTTGAATAGACTTTCTATACTAAAAGAAAATCAGCAAGTTGGAGAAATTACCAAAGCACCAAGCATAGCTATGGATAATAAAGATTTTGGAATTGGTGCGCAAATACTTCACGATTTAAATATTAGTAAAATCCAATTAATCTCTAACAGTAAACAAACCAAACGTGTAGGTATGATTGGTTATGGCCTAGAAATTACTGACTATGTAAATTATTAATTGACTAATATCTTTTTGGTTTCAATAGAAACTCCAGATTCAATTTTTAGAATGTAGATACCTGGATCAATTGTAGATACTTTTATAGTAGTAGAATTAAAATTTTCTTTTACCAATTGACCTAATGTATTATACAACCTTAATCTATCGATTTTTTGAAGCGATGATACAGTGATTAAATCATTTGCAGGGTTAGGAAAAACTTTAAATAGGTTTGTATTTTTTTCTTCTGCTGTTAATGAGGAATTTTGATATACCTTTACATAGTCTATTACCATATTACTCTCACTAAAATTCGGATCAATTATACCTGCATAACCGCCCATTGCGACATTTAGCAGTAGATATTGTTCATCATCAAATGGCCAATTAACACTATTTTTAACGCTAGGATTATAGGTGTAAAAAGCTACGCCATCAATTAAAAACACAATTTTATCAGGTGACCAATTTATAGAGTAAATATGAAAATTATTTGCAACATCTGACAATAATTGAGTGTCAGTATTTACAGTTGCTCCAGAACTAGAGGGTGTATGTAAAGCTACACTAACTTCATTTAAAGAATGTAATCCGTGCTCCATAATATCAATCTCTCCACACGCCGGCCAACTAGTAGTTCCAAAACCCTGAGTTTGCCAATAAGCACCTGTTTCACTAATATTTTTACCTAGAGTCCAAATAGCTGGCCATGTACCATCACCAAAAGGTAGTTTGGCCCTAACATCAACTCTACCATAAGTAAATGTAAATTTAGAATTTAGACGCGCTGATGTATATTCTTTTGTATATCCTTGATCTGAATAACCCTGACCGTTTGCTATTCGACCCTCAAAAATAGCTTTAATATTAAGGTTTCCGTCTTCAATAAATGAATTTTCAGTTCTGTCAGTATAATGTTGTTGCTCTCCATTATACCAATTTCCGCCAGACGGTATTTGAGTTTGATGAAACCATTTATTAGTGTCAATTGGTCCATTTGTACCGTTAAAATCGTCTGACCATACTAAGACATCGTATACAACATCAATATCATTAGGATTATTTGGTGGACTAGGTGTATCTCCATTAGTAATATCATCGATAAGATAAGTACCTGGTGTGTTGGTACCTCCATCAACAAAAATAGTTAAGCGTCCATAACTTCCTGAAGCATTAACAGAACTTCCGTCTGAGCTATCTTGAGCATTCGAAAAATCAAAAAATACATCAATCCAATCTGATAACGATGGGACACTAAAAGAAGCTTGTACTTGAACATCAGTATTGTTTGAATCTTCTAATTTTAAAAGAATTGTATGGTCATCTGGATCAAATGAATAAAATCGTAAAGAAAAGACCTTATTATCAGTATCTAAAACCACTGGTTGAGCTAAATTGATAAAAAAACCTTGATATGGATTTGAGCCATCATTGAAAAATTGCCCAACTTGGTTTGCTCCATCCTGAACATCGGGCCGAAATGAAAACCCACTACCATCGAAATATTCAAAAGTATCATCATTAGTCGAAAAATCTAAAGGTATTTGCTGAGAATAAATTGATAGGGTAAATAAAGCAGGTAACAGTAATAGTATTTTTATTTTCATCTTGGGACATTTTTCTCAAAAATAAAGCAGAACTATTAATTGGACAATAAAAACACCTATACAAAACCACTACATATAATTAAAGTTTTCAGTTAACCATTAACACTTCATTTATGCAATTTCGCATTTTGAGAGCTCTCTCTCTAACTTCCTCTTCTGTCCAAGATAATTTAATTAGACATGAGATATTTCGACCTATATAAAAATCAGATTGGGAAAAATTTTGTGTTTTAAGCTCCTCTAAAGCATTCTTTATCTCTGATGATAAAGGATATAATGATTTTGCATCTTTTAAGTGATGCCATTCTCTAATGTAATGCCAGTTATTATCAAAATAATTCCAGCATACATCGATTCCGTTTGATTTAAAAGCCTCTGAAACTTTTCGAGAAATCTCTAAACTTGGTAAAAAGAAACTTAAAAAAGCGCAACTCTCTATTCCACCTTTAGGCACAGTTCTAAATTCTATTTCTGGGATAGTAGCTAGCTCATTTTTTATGATATCAAAATTTCTTTTTTGAATAGCTAAAAACTCTGGAAGACGCTTTACCTGTGCTAAACCAACAGCAGCGTGTAACTCAGAAATTCTAAAATTATATCCCAAAAAGGGATGTGTCTCAGCACCTCTATCATTTCCCATATGGTCATGACCGTGGTCACTGTAATGGTCTGCATTTAAATAATAATCTTTGTTATTAGTTATCACAGCACCACCTTCACCGCAAGTAATCGTTTTTACAAAATCAAAAGAAAAACAGCCAACATCAGCTATACTTCCTAATGATTTACCATTATAAGTGCCACCAATAGCTTGACAAGCGTCTTCGACAAAAATTAAGTTATGGTTATCACAAATAGATTTTAAAGTATCCATATCCCCCATACTTCCGCACATTTGTACAACCATTACTGCTTTAGTATTTTGTGTAATAGCAGCTTCAACCGCTTTTGGATCTAGCGTTAATGTGCTATCTATATCTACTAAAACAGGAATTGCACCGAGCATCATAATCGCCTCAAAACTAGCAACAAAGGTAAACGTAGGCATAATAACCTCGTCTCCTGCTCCAACACCTGCAGAGGCTAATGCAACTGTAACCGCAGCAGTTCCGCTTGAGACTAATTGCACGTGATTGGTATTTAATGTCTTTCGAAGTTCTGACTCTAGTGCTTTTGCTTTCCAATGTCCATTTCGCATACCATCAAAACCATAACGCATTAAAATACCATTATCTAAAACATCATTTACACTTTCACGTTCGGTATCTCCAAAAAGTTCGAATCCTGGCATATTATTTTTTTATTGAATTAATCTCTGATATATAAGATTGAATATCCTTATCATTGAATGTAGTTAATAATGAAGTTGATTTACGAGTTCTTGGTAATATAACTTTAACTGACGGAAATTTTTTATTCGGATTGTATGCAGATATTACTCTACTGTTATAATTGGTGTTTTTTGAATTTGTAGATTCATCAATATGAAGAATGATAATTGATTTTCTTATAGATTTTTTAAAATTATTGGACTTCAAAAAATTACGCTTAATATTTTTTTCAATTGAAGACTCTCTTCCATCAGTAAAAAAAATTAATATTAATGCATTCTTTTGTTCAGCTAATTTTAGAGCTTTGGGGTAATCTTTTTCCCATATAATCTCTTGTGCAAAATTAACTGTTGTAAAAAGACATAAAATTGCTATTATTAGGTAATTTTTCATATCAATGATTTACTAAACAAATATAATAATTTGAACACTTTATAAACGTGCAAATTACAATTCGATTATAGTTTCATTCAAAGGTTTTCTAACTTTTTTTAAGTCTGCAAATATATCGTCTTTGGCACGCTTACCAACAGGAAGTAATAAAACCGATTTTAAGCCTTTTAAATTTAACTGAAGTACTTCATCAATAGCCTCTGGATTAAAGCCCTCCATTGGACAACTATCAATTTTTTCAATTGCACAAACCGTCATTAAATTACCCAAAGCAATATAAGCCTGTCGTATTGCCCAATCAAACTTTTTAGTTTTTGGCATGTCATCAATAGTAGCTTTTAGTTGATTTTTAAAAGGCTCGAGTACAGATTCTGATGTTTTTCTAACTTGAACGATATTTTTAAAATGTTCGTTTACATCAGTTTCATCAATTTCAGATTGAATACAAAGCACTAACAAATGAGATGCATCAACGACTTGTCTTTGCCCATAAGAATGTGATACCAATTTTTCTCGGTGTTCTTTATCGGTTATGATGACTAATTTCAAAGTCTGCAAGCCATAGGATAAAGCTGTAAGGTTAAAAGCCTCTTTTAATGTAGTTAATTGTTTATCAGATAGGATATGTGAATCGTCAAATTTTTTTGTAGCATAGCGCCATTGTAATTGTTCGATTATGTTCATTATTTTTTTTTCAAAAATACGTAATGTTGTTTTACTTAAAACCAAAGAAACTTAAAGATTGTGTTATTTTTAAATATGAACATAAAAGAGCAATCGTACTGGACAAATCGTTACAAAGAAAAACTCACAGGTTGGGATATCGGTTATCCATCAACACCAATTAAAACATATATAGATCAACTTAAAGATAAAAATCTTAAAATATTAATTCCTGGTGCTGGCAATGGCTATGAAGCCGAATATATTTACAAAAATGGTTTTGAAAATATATATGTTTTAGACATTTCTGAGTTACCCTTGAGCTCCTTTAAACAAAGAAACCCAGAATTTCCAATGAATCAGTTATTACATGAGGATTTTTTTAGCCATATTGGGATTTACGATTTAATTATTGAACAAACATTTTTTTGCTCTTTCGTTCCTACTGAAGTAAATAGAACAGCTTATTTCAAAAAAATGAGTGATTTACTAAAACCGAAAGGAAAACTTGTTGGCTTATGGTTTAATTTTCCATTATCTGATGATACAGAA
>CAJQQC010000134.1 GCA_905480385.1 uncultured Winogradskyella sp. | reverse complement strand
TTGATACTTTAAAAAATAATATCAGAAAAACTATTTTACTTCAAAGCTCTGAGCGCACTAAACTTGAAGGTCCATTAAAAAGTATCTCTCTAACTTCTGTGACGCAAAAACCTGATGAAGAAAATTATAATCAAGGGAAACAAACCTTAGCAGTATTATTAGAAGGAGAATTTAAATCGGTTTATAAAAACAGAATATTACCTTTTGAGATTGAAAATTTTATAGACAATGGGCAACAGTCTAAAATGATAATTATATCTGATGGAGATGTTATTAAAAATGAAGTCTCTCGCGGAAGACCTCTTCAACTTGGTTTTGAACGTATGTCAGGGCGCACA
The DNA here is from genome assembly GCA_905480385.1 of uncultured Winogradskyella sp. GTDB lineage: Bacteria > Bacteroidota > Bacteroidia > Flavobacteriales > Flavobacteriaceae > Winogradskyella. The sequence continues at coordinate 7,530 of CAJQQC010000134.1, read as the reverse complement.
TTTGGTAATAAGGAGTTTTTGCTCAATGCTGTTAATTATCTTTTAGACGATACTGGACTTATAAACATTAGAACTAAGTCAATCGAAGTAGCTTTTTTGGATTCAGAAAAAGTTGAAGAACAAAAAACTATATGGCAATTAATCAATATCGCTTTACCACTATTCTTATTGGGTATTTTTGGATTGATTTTTAATTACATTAGAAAACGTAAATACGCTTGAAACTGATAAATTAGGTTTTGCGATTTGTTAATAAGTTTGTTTCATAAAAACAAGCGATTAAGATATATTTGTAATACTTAATTATTCGAAATACATCAGATGAAATTTATAGTATCAAGTACCTATTTACTAAAGCAACTTCAAGTTTTAGGGGGCGTTATTAATAGCAGCAACACCCTACCCATTTTAGACAATTTTTTGTTTGAACTAAACCAGTCTAATCTTACGGTTTCAGCAAGTGATTTAGAAACAACAATGTCATCAAAAGTTGAGGTAGAAAGTGTATCTGAAGGAAGCATTGCTTTGCCTGCTCGACTATTATTAGACACGCTAAAGACATTTCCTGAACAACCCTTAACTTTTGTTGTTGAAGAAAATAATACAGTTGAAATTAGCTCAAATCATGGTAAATATGCATTAGCATATGCTGATGGTTCAGAATTTCCAAAAGCTGTAGCTTTAGATAATCCAAGCACAACGAGTTTAGAAGGTGATATTTTAGCCACAGCGATTAGTAAAACTATTTTTGCAGCTGGGAATGACGATTTAAGACCAGTAATGAGTGGCGTATTCTTTCAATTTAGTCAAGATAATCTCACATTTGTAGCGACTGATGCTCACAAATTAGTCAAGTATACACGTGAAGACGTATCTGCTGATGCAGTAGCAGAATTTATAATGCCTAAAAAGCCTTTAAATCTATTAAAAGGAATTTTAGCAGGAAGCGAAGAACATGTAACTATTGAGTATAACGACTCTAATGCAAAATTCACATTTAATAATTCTGAATTAGTTTGCCGTTTAATTGATGGTAAATATCCTAATTATGAAGCGGTTATTCCTAAAGAAAATCCTAATAAACTTGTTATTGACCGTACACAGTTTTTAAATTCTGTAAGACGTGTAAGTATCTTCTCAAATAAGACGACACATCAAATACGTTTAAAAATTGCTGGTGCAGAACTAAATATCTCAGCAGAGGATATTGATTATAGTAATAAAGCTGAAGAACGTTTAAGCTGTGATTATCAGGGTGATGATATGCAGATTGGTTTTAATTCACGTTTCTTAACTGAAATGATTAATAACCTAAATGCAGATAATGTACAATTAGAAATGAGTTTACCAAACCGTGCTGGTATCTTAACTCCGATAGATGGTTTAGATGATGGTGAGCATGTGACTATGCTGGTGATGCCTGTTATGCTAAATAACTAAGTCATTTATATAAAAATCTAAAGCCCAATAGATTAGTCTTTTGGGCATTTTTTTTAATTGTATTGATGAGTAAAAAAACTTTGAAGACAAATACGTGTTTAGAAAGCTATTGAGGCTTGGAAAAATATAACCCTAAATCTTGATCTAGAGCTACTAAAACCTAGCCAATGCAATTATGTGAAAATATCAGTTTCTCCTTTTAGTTTTGTTACTTTAGACTAAAGAAAAATTTCAATTATAATGATGATATAAAAAAATAACTAACTAATAAAATTAAGAGACAATGGGTAGCTAGGTAACTCTCCATTACTAGCTTTTATAGCGTTTACAATTGGTAGAATAAAAGCAGCAATGCCAATAGCAATAAGCATTAAAATTCCTATTCCTACAATTATGAAAATTGCACTAATGATAGAATAAATAATTATACTTAACTGAAAATTAATGATGGCCTTTCCATGACTATCCATACCTTCGATTCTATCCTTTTGTGTTGCCCATAATATCAATGGTACTATTAGACCACCGAAACCTGTAATACAAGTCAATAACTGACATAAGTGAGTAACAACCAATAACTGATTGTCAGTACGCTTAAGTGTATGATAATTTGATTCCATGATTAATTATTTTACTCTTATTTGACGTTTAAACATAATAAATGTTACAAAAAAGAGCACAAAAATATTTTGTGCTCTTTTTGATGGTCAAGTTAATTCAACCAGTCAGTAATTCCCCCATTTCTAACTCGTTATAAAACTTAACAAACACCTCAACTAATATTATACTAACAATAGTAAAACATCAATCGTTACTTCACCATTGCAAAATTTAGGTATAAACATTAAGCACTTAATCCATTATTGTTTATACATTTTATTGTTTTATAATTATAATTTTACAACTTAAAATTAAAAATTAAGTTTTTAATTTTTTATGACAAATGTCATTTTTCAAATAAAATAGTTTGTAGAGCAAATATTCTTTTGGTTATTGAAGAAAAAGTTGTTGTAGGTTTAATTATATAGAAAAATATCTTTTGTTTACTTTCCGATACAGAAATTAGCAAATATATTACCTAATAAATCATCAGTAGTAATCTCTCCTGTAATTTCACCAAAATGGTATAATGCTTGGCGAATATCAATAGCCATTAAATCTCCGGAAAGTCCTATTTCTAGTCCTGATTTTACTTTATTAATTTCTTCTAATGCCCTTAACAACGAATCGTAATGACGTGTATTTGTTACAATAGTTTGATTATTACGCAAAGCTCCAGTATTTACAAATCCAGTTAGTTTTTCTTTAAGCGCATCTATGCCATCCCCAGTTTTAGCAGATAGCAAGTGAAGATTTTCGAATTCAGATTTTAAATTATTTAAATCAACTTCTTGAAGTGTATCAATTTTGTTAGCAATAATTATTAAAGGTTTCTGAGGAAAACGGTTTTTAATCTTCTCAATTTCTAGCTTAAGGCGTTTGCTATCAGTCATAAACTTTTCTGCAGAAAAAAGAAGGATAACTACTTGTGCTTGATCCATTTTTTCAAAAGTTTTTTTGATTCCGATACTCTCCACAACATCTTTTGTTTCTCTAATCCCTGCAGTATCTATAAATCTAAAACCTATACCTCCAATAGAAATCTCATCTTCAATCGTATCTCTAGTTGTACCTGCTATGTCAGAAACAATAGCTCGTTCTTCATTTAAAATCGCATTTAAAAGTGTTGATTTACCTACGTTAGGTTCTCCAACAATAGCTACTGGAATTCCGTTTTTAATTACGTTGCCAACAGCAAACGAATCTATCAAACGTTTTAAAACAAACGATATACGGTTTACTAAGTCTTTAAATTGACTTCGATTTGCAAATTCAACATCTTCTTCGGCAAAATCAAGTTCAAGTTCAATTAAGCTAGCAAAATTCATAAGTTCTTCTCGTAATTTTGCAATCTCAGAAGAAAAACCACCGCGCATTTGCTGCATTGCAATTTGGTGAGATGCTTCATTATCACTAGAGATTAAATCTGCTACAGCTTCAGCCTGGCTTAAGTCAAGTTTTCCGTTTAAAAAAGCTCGTAATGTAAATTCCCCAGCAGTTGCCATCCGGCAACCATTTTGCAAAAACAATTGGATGATTTCTTGTTGTATATACTGAGAGCCATGACAAGAAATTTCAACAACATTTTCTCCTGTGTAAGAATTTGGATTTTTAAATACTGAAACCAAAACTTCATCTAAAACTCGCTTATCATCAACAACATGACCTAAATGTATAGTATGTGATTTCTGATTAACTAAATACTTTGATGGTTTTACAGACTTAAAATTTGCATCCACTTTAGATATAGCGTCTTTACCTGAAAGTCTAATCACAGCAATAGCACCGCTTCCTGAGGCAGTTGCTAAAGCTACAATTGTATCATTATTAATCATAAAGAAAGTTCTTTAAAGCAAAAGTAATGCTTTTACACATTTTAAGATATAATTTGCATTACTATGTATAGTAGCTTTGCACTAACTTTTTATATTTGTGTAAGATTAAAAAACTGAATTATGAAAAAATTGTTATGTATTGCTTTTTTAAGTTTATTCTTTGTTTGTTGTAAAGATGAACCTAAAACAAGTTACATCATTGATGGGAAAGCCGAAGGTGTTTACAATGGTATCCGTGTTTATCTAAGTAAGGTTAACGAGCGTGGAGCTCCGATACCACAAGACACATCAATTGTAATGAATGAAACGTTTTCATTTGAAGGAAGTGTAGAATACCCCCAATTGTATTATATAAGCATCAATGGAACTCCAGGTAGATTCCCATTAATCTTAGAGAATGGTAATTCTAACATAAAGATAGATAGTAAAGTTTTGGCTAATACAACTTATGTTGGTTCAAAAAGTCATGAAGTACTTAAAATTTATCAAGATAAAATGGATGCTTTTGATGCTGACTATAACAAAGCGAAAGAAAATTACAAGCAATCAGAATTTTTAAGTGACAGTGTAAATATCATACGCGATCGCGAGACGTTAGTCAATTTGACAGATAATATAAATAATTACCAATACGAATATGTTGAAGAAAATAATACTAGTTATGGTATTATGCCAGTATTAACTACACTTATTAACTCTAGAGATGTAGATTTTAAACGTGTAGTAAACTTATATGAAGGTATTGATGATAAGCTAAAGAATTCTGAAGAAGGTGTAAGAATGAAAACTACACTTGATAGAATGAAATTGGTCTTCGAAGCAGAAAAAGCCACTGCTATCGGTGAAATTGCACCTGATTTTTCTGCTCCAAATCCAGATGGTAAAATTATTTCTCTTAAAGATGTTGTTGCTAAGGGCAAGATAACTATTATAGACTTTTGGGCTGCTTGGTGTGGTCCTTGTCGAAGAGAAAATCCAAATGTTGTTAAGGTATATAATAAATATCATGATAAAGGTTTAGAAATCATAGGTGTTGGTTTGGACGGACGACGTGGTCAAAGAAACCCCAAAGAAGCTTGGGTAAAAGCCATCGAAGATGATAAACTTACTTGGAACCAAGTATCGAATCTTAGATATTTTGATGAAATAGCTAGGACATATAACGTAAATTCTATTCCTAGAATGTTTGTATTGGACAGTGAGGGAAAAATTATAGCAAAGAATTTACGAGGTGTTGAGCTAGAAAATAAAATTGCAGAACTTTTAAACTAAACCCAACAACCCATTCAAAAAAGCCAGTTACATAAACTGGCTTTTTTATTCTGGATATTCAATTCTGAGATGATAAATATTAGCCAGCTTAAGTTTTAGAACTTTCTTTATAGATTCTATATCTCTAAAAGTGATATCTGCATTCAGAAACTGTCCGTTTTCAACTTGTTTGTCAATAATATTTTCGACAAAGGCGTTAATCTTAGTACTTGTAGGTAATTTTAAACTCTTGGAAGCTGCTTCGACGCTATCACACATCATGAGTATTGCAGTCTCTTTGCTAAAGGGTTTTGGGCCTAAATATGAAAAATCTTTCTCATCTGCGTCTTCAATAACAGACTTTTCTTTCATATAAAAATAATATATGGTACTTGTTCCATGGTGAGTTCTTATGAAATCAATAACTCTATCGGGTAGATTATTTTTTTTGGCAATTTCAATACCATCCAATACATGATTTACAATAACATTAGCACTTTCTTTTGCCGACAATTCATCATGAGGATTAATACCTGTCGACTGATTTTCAGTAAAGAAGGTAGGATTTTTCATTTTACCAATGTCATGATACAGAGCTCCTACTCTAACTAACATTGCATTTGCGCCAATTTCATTAGCAGAAGCCTCTGCAAGATTTGCGACGTTTAGTGAATGATGAAATGTTCCTGGCGCTTTGTTTGATAGTTCTTTTAATAACTTAGTGTTTGTATCAGACAATTCTAATAACGATACATCAGAAACAAGACCAAATAGTTTTTCATATATATATATCAGGGGCTGAACAAATAATGTGGCTAAACCTCCTAAAACAAAGTACCCAAAGGTTTTTAATTCGACATTAAAAATCTGCCCTTCATGGATTACAAAAAAGGCAAAATACGATATGATATAAATTAATGTTATTTGTCCAACAGAAATAAACAAATTTGCTCTTTTATAAAGTTCCGAAACTGTAAGTATCGTTACTATACCAGCTATTATTTGCAAAAACATATACTCGTAACTATTAGGCACTATAAAACCTAAAAGTAATACAGTTAACACATGAGCAAACAAACCTAACCGCGCATCAAAAAAAGCTTTTAGTACCAGTGGCAAAATGCATAGAGGAACCACATATAAATACTCTGAATTATAGTTAATTACCAAAGTAGTTAGCAAAATCATGACTACAATATTGAAGAATATAAAAGTAACTTTAGTATTATTCTCAAACACTTCTGTGCGGTACTTTCTTAAAAATAATAACAGCATTAATAATGCTAGTGCAACCAGTAACGTGTAAGCAACCATCACCCAATTGTAGTTGTTTGAACTCCAAACTTGAGATTCGTATTCGGATTTTAGTGAATCTAATACACTAAACTGATCGTCTTCTATGACTTGCCCCTTAGATATAATCAATGTACCCTCGGATATCACGCCACGAGTAAGAGATACATTCGCTAGTTTTTCTTCGAGGGATTTATCAGTTAGAGATTTATTAAAACTTATATTTGACTTAATAATATCAAAAAACAATGAAATAAAATCCTCTTTATAATTTGTGAGGTTATTTTTTTCTAATTCCGATTCTAGATAATTTCTTACCTCATTTTGATTAGTTAAATCACCAAACTGAACTCGCTTAGTTTCATTATTATTTTCGACAAGGATAACTTCTCTGACATCACCATAATTATAAATAGAGTTTAAAATGCCATTTTCATATAAACCACTAAGAGCCTTTTGACCAGTACTGTAAATCAAATCTCTATCGTCAAATTCTGAAATTGTATCTAAAAAAACTGTATTAAAATTAGTTAAGTAATTGTCAATAACTGTATTTTTTATGCTCGTATCTATATCAAAATAGACTTCACTAGTATTTATTATACTTTCCTTTTCTTTACTTATTTGTAAATCAGTCTTTTTTATTGCAAAATCAAATGGTGCATACAAATTTTCTGATTGCCAAGGTTTTGCTTTTTCAAAAGAATATCTAAATTTTCCAGTTTTTGGAAATAGGTATACAATGAAGAATGTGGTACTTAATAGTAAAAGTAGCTTGTAGATTAACGCGTGATTACGATACCATTTATTTATAAGTTCATTCATATACAATCAAATGTAATAAATATATGTATTTTGAGGTTTGTTTAAGAGATATTTCATTATCAATTCCCCTAAAAATCATTAAATTCGCATCAGCAAAAATCAAATAAAAGCCATATGAACAAAGATGTTGTAATAGTATCAGCCGTAAGAACACCTATCGGAAGTTTTTTGGGTGCATTATCTACAGTTTCTGCTCCAAAATTAGGAGCTATAGCAATTAAAGCCGCTTTAGACAAAGTAAACCTTAACCCAGGACTTGTAGAAGAGGTATTGATGGGTAATGTTG
>CAJQQC010000133.1 GCA_905480385.1 uncultured Winogradskyella sp. | reverse complement strand
TGAAGACTCAAGTGTTTCAATATTAATGTTATCTAATTGTGCATCTTGTAATTCGTTTAGTAAAAAAAGATTGTAATCGTATTCCTTTTTGGATTCTACTAGAGAGGTTTCAAGATGAGTTAATTCTTGCTTTAATTTCTTATAAGTATTTAACTCAGACTTATAATCAAATAATAAGCTTTTATTATTAGCAATAGCATCAATAACTTTAAACTGGTATGAATCATCTACCAATTGCAAGGTTTGGTGTTGCGAATGAATGTCTAATAGATGATTACTTAGATGATTAAGGCTATCTAAATTTACAGGCGTATCATTAACAAAGGCTCTAGATTTTCCTGAGGGTAATATCTCACGCCTAATAATAGTTTGAGGATCGTAATCTAAATTGTCTTTTATAAAAATGGATTTCAAATCATAATTAGCGATATCGAAAATAGCTTCAATAACACATTTTTTGGATTTATCCTTAATCTGACTTAGATCAGCACGTTTACCTAGTACTAATGATAAACCTCCTAAAAGAATAGACTTACCAGCACCAGTCTCTCCAGTTATAATAGAAAAACCATTGTTAAAATTGACTTCTAAGGCGTCAATTAAGGCGAAGTTGGTAATACTTAATGAGGTAAGCAATAGTATATTGTTTGATATACAAAGCTACGCTTTGAGAACTAAAAAAAGAAAAAAATTAGAATTTTATCTTCTGCCACTTAGATGCATTGACAGGTGATATCTTATTAAGTGCATTAACAAGCTGAGATATACTTACACTTGGCCCACCACTAAATATACTAGCAACCTCATTAGCCTTGGAATCAAAGAAAACACGCATTAGAAATGAATTAGGTCTGCGACCATGCATTTTTTGTAAATCTGAAACTGATGCAGACACTGCTTCTTTGCCTTTTTTTAAATCCTTATACATAAGGTCTAAACCATCTCTGTGATAACTGTACATTGAGCTTCTAAACTCTTTATATGTAGGAGACAATAGATTATCTATCAGAGCGAAACGAGATTGTAAACCGTCTTCTAATTTCCAGCCTTTTCCTCCATTACCAGCAGAATAATTGACGATAGTTTGGGCTTGACGGAAATAGTTGTTGCCACCATTGGGAGCAAATGTATCTGCGTCCATACCTAGAATCATATAAATATGAAAAGCTAACGTAGAAATTAGATTAGACTCAAACTGATTTGAATTAAACACCAAATTCTGAAACTCTAAATATCTAAACTGAAAATCTTTATCGTTAAAAGTGTAAACTGGTGTGCTGTAAGTAGAACCGTAGACGGGTCTAGATGACTGTACTTGTAATGTAGCAGAAAATGCGTCGTTATTGTAGTTTTGCACATTTATAACCATACTACATTCAATACGCTCTTGTGTTTTGAATTTTTTATCTGTCCACTGTGTGTTATTAATAAATTCGGTAAGTTGTCTTTCTAATGTTCTAAAAACCTGATTATTATCGTTACCTGTTTGCTGAGCTACAACAGTTACTGTACAATTTAATTCTTGTCCAACCGATAATACCGAAATGAAAAGAAAAAATATAAAAAAATGTCTACGCATCAATTTGCTTTAATATTAGTTGCATTAAGTCTTTAGCAACTTCTGCTTTAGACTTTAATTCGTTTTCTATAACCTGATTTGATTTGGTTATAAATGTAACTTTATTTGTCGATACTCCAAAACCCGCGCCTTTATCTCTTAGTGAATTTAATACAATTAAATCAAGCTTTTTTGCTTCTAACTTTGCTTTAGCATGCTGTAGCTCATTATTAGTTTCCAAAGCAAAACCAACTAAAAATTGATTTGTTTTTTCTTGTCCTAATGATTTTAAAATATCTTTTGTTTTTTCTAACTCTACTGTTAACGTCGAATCTACCTTCTTTATTTTCTGCTCTGCAACTTGCTTTGGTCTATAATCTGCAACAGCTGCAGATAAAATAGCAATGTCTGTGTATTGATAGTATTTGTGGACCTGATCGTACATATCTTGGGCACTGACAACTGGCTTTACATCTACCAAAGATAGTGACACTGTTTGATGTGTAGGACCAGTAACCAAAGTTACCTCAGCACCTAAATTTGCTGCGGCTTTTGCAATCTCAAATCCCATTTTTCCGCTAGAATGATTTCCAATAAAACGTACTGGATCAATAGCCTCGTATGTTGGACCAGCAGTTATTAATACTTTCTTTCCTTTTAATGGCAATTTAGTTAAAACATCGGCTTCAATAAAAGCAAGTATATCTTCAGGTTCTGCCATGCGACCTTCGCCAACCAAACCACTTGCTAATTCGCCACTGGTTGCGGGAATCATTGTGTTTCCAAAAGAATTTAGTTTTTCAAAAGAATGCTTAGTAGACTCATGCTTATACATATCTAAGTCCATTGCTGGCGCAAAGTAAACAGGACATTTAGCAGAAAGGTAAGTTGCCAACAACAAGTTATCACAAGTACCATTTGCCATTTTTGATAAAGTATTAGCTGTTGCTGGTGCAATAACAAATAAGTCTGCCCAAAGCCCTAAATCTACATGATTATTCCATACCGCATTGTCATCATCTTCATTAGTAAAAGATGAATGCACTGGGTTTTTGGAAAGTGTAGAAAGTGTAAGTGGTGTTATAAAATCCTTAGAAGCAGGTGTCATCACTACTTTAATGTTGGCACCTGCTTTTATGAATTGTCTTACCAAATGTGCTGTTTTGTATGCTGCAATACCTGCAGTGACACCTAGTAAAATATTTTTGTCCTTAAGAATAGACATTTAGTTTCTTATTCTTGAGTCTCGTCCTCAGTATTTCTGTGGTAAATCTTATCCTCTAACCACTCTTTTACTGCTAATGCGTGTGGTTTAGGTAATTTTTCATAAAATTTAGATACTTCGATTTGTTCTTTGTTTTCAAAGATTTCCTCTAAACTATCGTTGTAAGTTGCAAACTCTTCAAGTTTATCTACTAATTCTCTTCTGATATCAGTATTGATTTGCTCTGCACGCTTAGCAATAACAGAAATAGCTTCGTAGATATTATCTGTTGGTGCATCGATTTCGTTTCTGTTGTAAGTCAACGTTGTTGTTGGTGCGTCAGTCTTTTTTAAATCCATATTATATATTGATTAACTTTTATTGTCTGTAATTTGTTCTTTCTCTAACTCTTCTTTTAGCTCAGTAGCCTCATCTAAAAATTTAGTTTCAGGAAACGCGTTAACTAAAACTTTATAGTCTGCTAAGGCATTTGCAATACGTTGCTGTTTTAAACTCTTAATACTCAATATTGCTAAATTGTATTCTGAATTGAACTTGTAATATAAGGCATCTTCTTTTAATGAAGATCCAGGAAAATCTAAAAGAAAATTACTGAATGACTTAATTGATGCCTTGTAATCATATATGTGATTGTATTGCTTTGCAACCTCAAAAGATTTTTTTTCTAATTTAAAATCCAATTCTTTAACTAATATATTAGCTTCTGATAGGTATTTCGAATCTGGAAAACCATTGATAAACAACTGAATTTTCTCAATTGCTTTTAAAGTTTCTTCTTTATCTTTAGAGTAAATTGGGGACTCTTCATAATAGCTCTTTGCAGATAAAAATGCTGCTTCTTCAGCTTTCTCACTTTTAGGATATGAATTTACAAACTGCTCAAATCTATAGCCTGAATAGTAATACTGTTCCATTTTGTAAAAACACATGGAATGCATGTACATTAATTTCTCTGCCTGCGGTTTACCTCTGTACTTAGGTACTATTTGTTCGAATAAACGATTTGCTTTATTGTATTTACCTGCTTCAAAAAGTTCTTCTCCTGTTTTAAATTTTAATGCGATATCCTCCGACTTCATAACTTTCTGAAAGTCACTGCAAGATACTAATACTAGAACGGATAATATAATGTAAGCTATTTTCTTCATATACTTTAAACAGTTTGCAAAAATATGTAATATTAACGGATTTTAAAAACAATTATTGGGTCTAAAATACATGCTAAATATTCTGCTCATTTGACTTTAAAACAAGTTTAACGTTTACCTAAACGTTTTAACTCATTTGCTATAGTTTTTTTTAGGTCTTCTGAAGCTTCAACTAAAGGCAATCTAACATATGATTTACTGATGTTAATAGTTTGGAGTACAGCTTTAATACCAGCAGGGTTGTTTTCAGAAAATATAAGATTGATAATACCAATAAGTTCAAAATAAATTTTATAGGATGCATCAGCATCTTTGGCTATACCATATCTTATCATATCAGAAAATTCACGTGGCAACGCTTGCCCAATGACAGATATAACTCCCGAACCACCCGCCAAAGCAATAGCTAGGGCCAAATCATCATCGCCGGAAATAATATGAAAATCTTTTGGTTTATTTCTAATGAGCTCTAAATATTGAGCAACATTATTACCTGCTTCTTTTACAGCAATAATATTCTCAAAATCATTAGCTAATCGAATTATAGTCTCTGGCAACATGTTTTTAGATGTTCTACCAGGAACATTATATAAGATTATTGGCACTGGAGAAGCCTTAGAAATAGTTTGAAAATGCATATATATACCTTGTTGGGTTGGCTTACTATAATATGGTGATACTGACAAAATAGCGTCAATACTAGATAAATCAGTAGTATTAATCTCATCAATAATCGCTTGTGTATTATTACCTCCAATTCCCAATACTAAAGGAAGTCTACCATTATTAACTTTAACTATATGTGAAGTAATAGCTTCTTTTTCTTCTCTTGTTATGGTAGCACTCTCACCTGTTGTACCACTTATAACTAAATATTCAATACCATTAGCAATATTGTACTCAACTAGCTTAGATAGAGCATCAAAATCCACAGATAAATCTTTGTTAAAAGGTGTGATTAAGGCAACACCAGTTCCTACAAATTTGGTCATTATATTTTGTTTAAAATGGTTAAGTATTTTTTTAATTCTTTTGTAAAGATTTCAAAATTTTTGGTGTTGATATCGATTATCAAATCATATAATCGATCATCTTCATTTGAAATACCAACTTTAAAATTTGCATTTGACATAGCCGCAATTTGCTTTAGTTCATTGTCTTTAGCCAAAAAATAACAAATTAATACATCAAACGGAGTTTCTGTAAAATAAAAAAGGTCTTTATGCTTCAATTTTCCTCTCCAACCAAAATCTGTTGGTTTAAATATATTATCCCAATTATTATGAGTCGTCTCTTTTGATTTCGAGAATGTGAAAAATTTTCGTTTTGTAGAAGCAATCCCTATTTCGTCTAAAAAAGTATTTATTTCTTCGTAATTGAAGTATTCTGAATCATTTAAAAGTATACCTACAGAAACAACCTTAGTTCTGTTTACAATGACGTTACGACTTGATAACGTTTTGTCAACAAATTTTTGATTTGATTTTTCCTTAAATACTTTTAAAAACATCTATCTTTAGACTTTGTGCAAATTTAACAAAAGTGATCTCACTTTTTTGTTAACATATCATAAGTTATTCATGAAAAACAAACTAATACTGTTGTTTATAACTATTTTGTTTCTAGCTTCTTGTAAAAATGAACATTCTAAAACAAAGATAATTGGGAAACGCATCTCCATTTCAGATAGCTTACAAACAAACACAGAAATTGAAGCTTATATCAAACCTTTTCGCGAAAGTGTAAATAAAGATTTAGACAGTACGTTAGCTTATGCTGTTGACACTTTCTCTAAAACTGATGGTAAACTAAATACTGCAATAGGAAATTTCATGGCAGATGCTGTATTAGAAATGTCTAACCCAGTTTTTAAAAGTCGTACTAAAAAGGATATTGATATGGTAATTCTAAATCATGGTGGTATTCGTTCTATTATTTCAAAAGGTAATATTTCTAGTAGAACAGCTTACGAAATTATGCCTTTTGATAATAACGTTGTTGTTGCCCCAATGAAAGGCAAACAAATAAAAAATATGTTGTCTTATTTAGCAGATAGAAAGCGAGCACATCCCATTTCAAATTTAAAACTCACCCTAAATAAAGATTATACAATTAATGAGGCGCTTATCAATAAATCTACTATTGATTTCAATAAAACATACTATGTCGCTACTAACGACTACTTATATAATGGTGGTGATAGAATGTATTTCCTAAAATCGAAAGACAGTGTCATTAACCTAGATTATAAAATCAGAAATTTACTTATTGATTATTTTAAAAAAATTGATACACTACGGCCAAAAATTGATGATAGATTTAAACAAATAATTGACAACTAATTCATGAAAAGAAGAACATTTATACAACAAACTTCTGCAGCTGGTGCTTTAATAGGTCTAGGTGGGTTAACTGTATCATCAGCAAATGCTTCAAAAACTAAAAAAATAACTATTCTTCATACCAATGATGTGCATAGTCATATTGACCCTTTTGGACCTAATGATGGTCGAAATGCAAATAAAGGTGGTGTTGCAAGACGTGCGTCTTTGGTTGAATCTATAAGAAAAGAAAATCCAAATACACTACTTCTTGATGCTGGTGATATTTTTCAAGGAACACCTTACTTCAATTATTATGGTGGCGAATTGGAATTTAAACTTATGAGCATGCTTAAGTATGATTTAGCTACTATTGGCAATCACGACTTTGACAATGGAATTGATGGTCTTTACGCACAACTTCCTCATGCTGATTTTGATTTTGTATCTGCAAATTATAATTTTAAAAATACAGTGTTAGACACACATGTAAAACCATATAAAATATTTATTAAAGACGATGTCCGTATTGGAGTTTTTGGTCTAGGTATAGAATTGGAGGGACTTGTTGGTAAAAGACACTTCAAAGAAACTGAATATATATATCCTGTCGAAATAGCCCAGGATATGTCTCGAATTCTAAAAGAGGATGAGCAATGTGATATAGTTATTTGTTTATCACATTTAGGCTATTTTTATAAAAAAACACCTGATAAAATATCTGATTTATTGTTAGCTAGACAGACTAAAGATATTGACTTAATTATTGGAGGTCATACACATACTTTTTTACCAAAACCAACTATTGAAAAAAATAGTGTTGGTAAAAATGTACTCGTAAATCAAGTGGGCTGTTATGGTTTATACCTTGGACAGATAGATTTTTACTTAGAAAGTGACAAGGAAAATAAAGCTACAGGGACAACAATAGTGGTCTAAATAATTAGGCTTTAAAATTTGAATCTAAAAAGTCAAAATCTTGAATTTCCTGGTGTTTAAGGTTTGATTGTAAATAAAAGAAGACAAAAGCCAAAACCAAAAATACTGAATATATAACAGCTAAGTGTTGCAATTTTGCGACGTAATAATAGGCTAGCTGTAACATCTCTGAGAAGAAAATAAACATTGAGCCTATCAAAAAAAGCATAGATTTATTATCTCCACGATCCATGTAACTAATTAGTGCTGCAGATAGTAAAGCCATGACAATAACATTATAGAGAAATTCCAAAATATATTCACTAGTGGTCAGCTGATTCTGAGCTGTTTCTGTAATTAGTGTCACACAAAATACACCTAATGTTATTAGAATTAAAAGCGTAACTGGAAACTGTTTTAATATTTTTTCAAACTTCATAGTCGACACACATCTTAAAATTAAAAAAGTATAAGCCAACATGTACAACAAGTTACTTAAATAATAATTATAATCTACTGTGTCAGTTATCAAAACAAAAAAATTAGAAAACAATGACAAAAGCTCCGAGATAGTAAAAGTGATAAGAAAGTATAAAAAATAGGGTCTTTTCTTATTCTTAGTTGTAATATTTCGACTGTATAAAAGTGTTAATAATACAAGTAGTGTTGAACTAACAAAATCGTTATACAATTCTATTTGAAAA
>CAJQQC010000132.1 GCA_905480385.1 uncultured Winogradskyella sp. | reverse complement strand
AATCCTCATGTAATGGCTGGTGGAAATACAAATATTTCAGTAGGACATATCGATAGTAAGTTTGGAATTTCTATACATCAAATACCCCTTTTATTGCGCATCGTTAAAAATACAGGTATGAACATTAATGGAATTCATATGCATACAGGAAGTGATATTTTAGATATTGATGTATTCCTTTATGCAAGTGAAATCTTATTTGAAACTGCACAAAATTTTAAAGATTTAGAGTTTATAGATTTTGGTTCTGGTTTTAAAGTCCCATATAAAGAAGGTGATATTGAGACAAACATAGAAGAATTAGGTGAAAAATTATCTAAACGTTTTAATAATTTTTGTACTAGCTATGGAAAAGAATTGACCTTAGCCTTTGAGCCAGGTAAATTTTTAGTGAGTGAATCTGGCGTCTTTTTAGCAAAAGTAAATGTTGTAAAACAAACAACTTCTACTGTTTTTGCCCAAATTGACTCTGGTTTTAACCATTTAATAAGACCGATGCTGTATGGTTCACAACACGAAATAATTAATATTTCGAATCCTAATGGTCGTGAGCGCTTTTATTCTGTTGTTGGTTACATCTGTGAGACCGATACTTTTGCAAACAACAGACGTATATCAGAAATTAATGAAGGTAATATACTCTGTTTTAAAAATGCAGGTGCGTATTGTTTTACAATGGCTAGTAATTATAACTCTCGTTATAGACCAGCAGAAGTCTTAATTCATGAAGGAGAAGCGCATTTGATTAGAAAGCGGGAAACTTTTGAGGATATTATTAATAATCAGGTTGAAATTGTTTTTTAAATAAAAAAATAATATGTTACTTTTAGTAGAAGAAAAAACAACAATGAAAAATTCAGAAAATATTAAAATACCATATCTAGAAAGTTCTACCTATTTAACTGATGGAAAACTATTAGATTGGAGAGGTGATTTTTCAGATGTATATTCTAATATAGCACTTGACAAAAACGAAAATCCCACAAAAATAGGTAGGATACCTGATATGGATGAAAATTCAGCTATAGCAGCTTTGGATTCCGCTGTGGAAGCATTTGGAAGAGGAAAAGGTGTTTGGCCAACAATGAAGGTTAAAGAACGTATAGCTTGCATGGAAATTTTTGTAAAAGCAATGAGGACTAAACGTTCCATAATTATTGAGCTATTAATGTGGGAAATTGGAAAAACTACTAACGATGCTACTAAAGAGTTTGATAGAACGGTTGATTATATTTTAGATACCATAGAAGCTTATAAAAAATTAGATAGAAAAAGTGCAAAGTTTGATAAACAAGCTAATATACATGCTCACATAAGAAGAGGTCCTTTAGGTGTTATATTATGTTTAGGTCCTTATAATTATCCTTTAAATGAAACCTTTACTCTACTCATACCAGCACTTATAATGGGTAATACAGCTATTTTTAAGCCTGCTAAATTGGGCGTTTTACTTATAGCACCGCTACTAGAAGCCTTTGAAGAAGCTTTTCCTAAAGGGGTAGTTAATATTCTTTTTGGAAGAGGTCGTAAAATCGCTGCACCAATTATGAAAACTGGGAAAGTTGATGTTTTAGCACTTATTGGTCACAGTAGTTCTGCAGTAACTCTACAAGATTTACATCCTAATAAAAACAGATTACGTTTAGTTTTAGGTCTTGAAGCAAAAAATCCTGCTATAATATTACCAGATGCAGATTTAGAACTTACTATAAATGAATGTATCTCTGGTAGCTTATCGTATAACGGGCAGAGATGTACAGCTCTAAAGATTATTTATGTACATGAACTAGTAAAAGATGAGTTTATTAAAAAATTCTCAAGAAAAGTTGATGAGCTCAAATATGGCTTACCTTGGGAAAATGGCGTTTTCCTTACACCACTCCCTGAAGCTAGTAAACCACAATACATAAGCGATTTAATTGATGATGCTGTAAGTAAAGGAGCGAAAATCATGAATAAAAAAGGAGGTGAATTGAAGAAAAATTTTTGCTTCCCTGCAGTTTTATATCCTGTGAACGATAAAATGAATTTATTTCATGAAGAGCAATTTGGGCCAGTTATTCCAATAGTATCCTTTACAGACATCAATGAACCTTTAAACGATATGGCTAATTCTGAATATGGACAACAGGTCAGTTTATTTGGTAGAGATGTAGAAAAACTTGGGCCTCTTATCGATAATCTTGCTAATCTTGTTTGTAGAGTAAACCTCAACAGCTCATGCCAACGTGGACCTGATGTTTACCCATTTACAGGAAGAAAAAACTCAGCAGTAGGTACATTAAGCGTTTTCGATGCCCTTAGAGCTTTCTCAATCAGAACTTTTGTAGCTTCTAAAGACAACCCATACAATAATAAAATTCTTGAAGAGTTACTAGATTCCGAGTATTCAAACTTCTTAAGCACTGAATATTTATTGTGATTCTATAACTATTTAATTTTTTTTTAAATAGAGAAGATCATTTAATTTCTAATTTTACCTGTAAAATGGTTCACTTTGGGGTTAATAGGGTTTTTTGTTACTCTTCTGTAAACTGCAATCTGCCCACAATGCCAAATAGCATCAGCAATAGGTCCATTAATTTGATTCCAAAAAGGTATTTTTTGTTCTCCAAAAATAATTTTGAATTGAGATATATCGTTACTTACATGTAAAATATCTGATGCTTTTTTTAAATTATTTAAAGTTGCTGTTCGCTTTTCTTTGTATGTCATTCCAACTTTATCACCTCTAGAGTTTGGTTTTTGTAATGTTGAATTGACAATGATTATAGATAATTCATAAATGTGATT
>CAJQQC010000131.1 GCA_905480385.1 uncultured Winogradskyella sp. | reverse complement strand
TATAATTACACACTTTAGGTTCATTTCTCATTACCTCTAACACATCTAAAGGAAATCCAGTAGGAAATGCATAATGCAGACGAATCCACTCGATACCTTCTACCTTAACAAGTTCTTTTAGTAATTCAGCAAGGTTTCTTTTTTTATAAATATCTAGACCGTAATAGGTGAGATCTTGTGCAATTAGAATTAATTCTTTAACTCCATTTCCAGCTAATTTTTCAGCCTCTATTACCAAATTTTCGATGGGAGTACTTATGTGTTTTCCTCTCATTATTGGAATCGCACAAAAAGAACAAGGTCGATCGCAACCTTCTGCAATTTTTAAATAAGCATAATTTTTTGGTGTTGTCGTTAGACGCTCACCAATTAATTCATGCTTATAGTCTGCCCCTAAAGCTTTTAGTAATCCTGGTAATTCAGTAGTACCAAAATACTGATCTACATTGGGGATTTCTTTTTGTAAATCTGGCTTATAACGCTCACTTAAACAACCTGTAACAAAAACCTTATCGACATCGCCATCTTCCTTTTTTTGCATGTAATGCAATATGGTATTTATACTCTCTTCTTTGGCATTATTTATAAAACCACAGGTATTTATGACAACCACATTACCTTCTTGCTCGTGTACAACATCTTTGCCGCTAGCCTTTAATTGTCCCATTAACACCTCACTGTCGTAAACATTTTTACTACAGCCAAGTGTAACAACATTAATCCTATTCTTCTTAAGAGTTTTTGTACGCATAGTCTTTCAAATCAGCTCGCAAAGATACATAATGATTTAGTATATATAATGTACAGTATTACATTATACATACTTGTTTTAAACCTTTAGTATATTTACGTGTCCTAGATAAAACCTATTTATGAAACTTATGCGTAATAACTACCTTGTTTTTTTATTAGTTATCTTTTTTTCTTGCAATACAAGTGATGAAGTTATTTCTCCGGAACCCAGCCCTATTGAAACCTTATACTTTCCTCCTATAAATTCTAATACATGGGAATCTACAACAGCCTCTACTATTGGTTGGAATGCTAATGAACTTCAACCACTTTTAGACTTTCTTGAAAATAGTAATACTAAGTCATTTATCATTCTATATAATGGGAAGA
Source organism: uncultured Winogradskyella sp. (assembly GCA_905480385.1). GTDB lineage: Bacteria > Bacteroidota > Bacteroidia > Flavobacteriales > Flavobacteriaceae > Winogradskyella. The sequence continues at coordinate 31,443 of CAJQQC010000131.1, read as the reverse complement.
TTGTAACGGAATCTTACTTTAATAGCGCAGATGCAACTTCTAATAATCCGTGGTTTTCTGCTGGTAAAACATTAACTGCTTTTATGACTGGTATTGCACAAGAAGAGGGTTTCCTTGATATCAATGCAGCATCCTCAACCTATTTAGGAAGTAATTGGAGTAGCTTAACTACCGAACAAGAAGCTATCATTTCTGTAAGGAATCATATCACAATGACCACTGGTTTAGATTACAATGTTGATTTTGATTGCACAGACTCAGATTGCTTAACCTTTTTAAATAATCCTGGCGATTATTGGTATTATCATAATGCACCGTATACAATAACACAATCTATTATTTCTGGTGCTATAAATTCTGACTTTGAATCCTACTTTAATTCAAAACTCAGAGACAAAATAGGCATGCAAGGTACATGGGTTCCTTTTGGGTACAATAATTTTTACTTTAGTAATGCCCGAAGCATGGCAAGATTTGGACTCTTATGCCTTAATGGTGGTATATGGGATGACCAAATAATAATGTCTGATAGTAATTATTTTGATGCCATGACTAATACCTCTCAAAGCTTAAATCCTGCTTATGGATACTTGTGGTGGTTAAATGGTAAATCATCTTTTAGATTACCTAACCTAACAAATCAATTTCAAGGCAAGCTAATACCTAATGCACCTGATGATTTATTAGCAGGTCTTGGGGCTAATGACCAAAAACTATATGTAGTTCCTAGCAAAAAATTAGTAGTTATACGTATGGGAAATAGCGGTAATGAAGGCCAGTTAGGGCCTTCTGATTATGACAATTTACTCTGGGAAAAAATTAGTGCTTTAATAAATTAGTTATAATCCTTTGGCGCAACTCTGGCTTTTGATACTTGCTCGTATACATAAGCCCATTCTAACAGTTGTCTTTCACGTAGACGACTAGAAATAAAAGTTAATCCCATTGGCTTACCATTATCTTGATAACCCATTGGTACGGTTAAAGCAGGATATTCTGCTACGGCAGCAAACCCAGCATGGTAATTATTTATAGATAAAAATCCATCAAGGTTTTGAGCTTGCATAGGTTTATCAAAATACTGTCTACCATTAGTTTTTAAAGTATCTTGAATTCGTGCTAAAAACTCTGCATCACCTGTATCATCAGCAATACCTTTAAAAAGATTTTGACCATAAGGCATAGACGTCAAAGAATCTTGAAGGTTGAATGCCATAAAATCCTCAATAGTTCTCATTTTGATGTCACTATTGGCATAACCTTCCATATAAAGCGGCAAGTCCTTTTTCATATCAAGATTTAGCAATCTTAAAAAGTTAGGCAGTCCAAGTTGCTCTTCTTCGACTTCTACTATCACAGCACCTTGACTCTTTAAAACATTAAGTGCTTTTATGTACAGTGAGTCTTCTAGTAAACGTTTTGGTGCTCCAAAACGTTTTCCATTTACACTAGATTCTTTAAGATTATCATAATAGAATCCATTGTCTAATAATGCATCTATCGTTTTTGAATCAGCAATATCAGGACCAAAAATGGCATCTAACAAAATAGCATTATCCATGACTGTCCTTGTGATTGGCCCAGCAGTATCTAATGTTGAAGAAATTGGAACAACTCCTGTTCTACTAACTAAACCAATTGTTGGTTTTAAACCTACTGCGGAATTACTACTTGCTGGTGATAATATAGAACCTGAGGTCTCACTACCAATGGCAGCAGCTGCAAAGTTTGCTGACACTGAAACACCACTACCAGAACTTGAACCTCCTGTATCTATGATACGTCTACCATAAGGATTTAGTGTTTGTCCACCAACAGCCGAATAACCACTTGGACAATCACCACAGAAAAAATAAGCCCATTCGCTTAAATTAGCTTTACCCAAAATTAATGCACCTTTAGACTTTAACTGTTTTACTAAAAAAGCATCTCCTGTTTTATTATTTAACAAAGCTGTTGCTCCTGCTGTAGTTACCATACCATCAGCATTTACATTATCTTTCAAAAGAATTGGCATACCAAAAATAGCATGCATACCTTCTTCAAATTCTGTACCATCTGCTTCTTTGGCTTGATTAATAACATTAGGGTTTATGGAAATGACTGAGTTAAGAGATAGGTCATTTTCTCGGTCATATTTTCTAATTCGGAATAAATAGAATTTAGTGAGTTGTTCGTAATTGAATTTCCCTTCCCGAATTTGATTTTGTAATGCTGAAATATCAGATTCTAAGATTAAAGATTTTAATCTATTATAATCAGCTTCTGAAAAATCTGTCATCTGCAGATTTATGGTTGACCAAATTTCAGCTTTAGTAATGACTTTAGAGTCTAAAACTTTAAATTCTCTGAAGTCTTTTGTCGAAATAGCACTTAAATCATCTTCTTCTACTTCAGTTTCAGATTGACTAACAGGTGTTCTTGCCTCTTCTGTTTTAGAAGCATCTTTGCAAGAAAAAATAAATAATAAAAGGAAAAGTGGCAAGTATTTGGTCATGATTTGTATTTTTTATAAAAATACAAAAAAGACATAGGTTTAAAACCTGAAACTAGTCAGATAATTTGAGTAAAAAATAAGATATGAAAGAACTCAAATTCGTTTCCTGTAACTTTATTTAAAAAACGAATCCACAAACTCGAACTTATTAAATACCTGTAAGTCCTCAATACCTTCTCCTACGCCGATATATTTCACAGGGATTTGAAATTGATCACTAATACCAATTACAACACCACCTTTTGCAGTACCATCTAATTTTGTAACAGCTAAAGAAGTGACCTCAGTTGCGGCAGTAAACTGTTTGGCTTGCTCAAAAGCATTTTGACCTGTAGAACCATCTAATACTAAAAGTACGTCATGTGGTGCATCGCCCACTACTTTTTGCATCACGCGTTTTACTTTAGTCAACTCGTTCATTAAATTGATTTTGTTGTGTAAACGTCCTGCAGTATCTACAATAATTACATCTGCATCTTGGTTAACACCAGATTCTAAGGCGTCAAATGCTACAGAAGCTGGGTCACTACCCATATCTTGTCTTACCATCGGCACATCCACACGATCTGCCCAAACTTGCAATTGGTCTATAGCTGCGGCTCTAAAAGTATCAGCAGCACCAAGAACAACTTTTAAGCCTTGCTTTTTAAACTGGTAAGCTAGTTTACCAATAGTTGTAGTTTTACCGACACCATTAACACCTACAACCATTAACACATATGGTGTTTTTTGACCATTATCTTGTTTTGGTAATTGTGGTATTGTGTACTCCGTTTCTTCACCAGAATTAGTTTCTGACAACAAACCTGCAATCTCTTCTCTTAAAATCTGATTAAGCTCTGATGTGCCTAAGTACTTATCTTTAGACACTCGCTCTTCAATACGCTCAATAACCTTGAGTGTTGTGTTAACACCTACATCACTAGTAACTAGGATTTCTTCTAAATTATCTAAAACGTCGTCATCGACTTTAGATTTTCCGGCAACGGCTTTGTTTAATTTATTGAAAAAAGATGATTTAGATTTCTCTAAACCCTTATCTAGGGTTTCCTTTTTTTCTGAGGAAAATATTTTTTTAAAAAAACTCATGTATTATATTTTCTATTGAGTATTCAACAATCTTGCCTTAAGAACAATACTGCTAAGTTGTCACATACAGCTCAAATATAGCCATAAAAAAACTGCTTTCAAATGAAAGCAGTTTTTATAAAAACGTTTGATATTAACGCTTATTTTTTTGATAAAAACTCATTAACAAATTCTGGTGCCATTACTGACTCCACAAATGTGTAAGCACCGGTTTTTGGTGACTTAACCATTTTAATAGCTTTTGTCAAACGTTTTGATCCTGTCTGTAAAGACGCTACTGATTTCTTTGCCATGGTTTGCTTATTTTATCTCTTTATGAACTGTCATACGCTTAAGTATTGGATTAAATTTCTTAATCTCCATACGGTCTGGCGTATTCTTTTTATTTTTCGTTGTAATATATCTAGAAGTTCCTGGCTGACCAGAAGCTTTGTGCTCTGTGCACTCTAAGATAACTTGTATTCTATTTCCTTTTTTTGCCATTGTAAATTGACTTTAGCGTAATGCTATTATTTGTAAAATCCTTTTGCTCTAGCTTCTTTTAATGCTGCTGAGATACCAATTTTATTGATAGTCTTTAGTGCAGATGTAGAAACTTTTAATGTTACCCACTTATCTTCCTCAGGAATATAAAAACGCTTCTTCACTAAGTTTGCATCAAACTTGCGCTTCGTCTTATTCATAGCGTGAGATACATTGTTCCCAACCATTGCTTTTTTCCCAGTAAGTTCACAAACTCTTGACATTGTTTTCTTTCTTTAGGTATTCTTATTTTTAAACAGGGTGCAAATTTAGTAAAACTTTGTATTTCAGCAAACGAAAAGCATTACTTTTTTAAAATTTCTTTTTGCAACATTTGAAACGCTTTATTTGTTGCTTTTCTAATGGTTTTCTCGCGTTGATTAGAAAACTTAAAAACCTCAGCATAAACATACTTTTTTGTTGCAATACCAATCCATACGGTTCCGACCTCCGCATGAGCATCCCCTTTTGATGGTCCCGCATTACCTGTAGTACTTATGGCATAATCTGTTCCATACAATTCTAATACACCTTTTGCCATAGCTTTGGCAACTTCTTCGCTAACTACAGAATGTTTTTCTATAATCGCTTCAGAAATACCAAGTACATTAACTTTAGACGCTGTAGCATAAGTCACGACGCTACCCTTCAAATATTTTGAAGCGCCTGCGCTTGTTGTTATGGCTTGCACAATGCTTCCTCCAGTGCAGCTCTCTGCAATAGCTACTGTTTTACCTAATTGTGTTAATTGCTTTCCTATTAGTGCTTCTAATGAAGTATCTTCCTCATAGCCTACAAATATGTCTTCTATTTGCGAAAGTAATATGTCTATTTGTTTTTTCATTTCTGTTTCGACTACAGATTTATCCATAGCTTTGGCAGACAAACGCAAACGCACACGTCCTAGATTTGGTAAATACGCCAATTTTATAAAATCAGGTAAATTATTTTCAAAAGCTTCTATTCTGTCTGCAATAACACTCTCACCTAATCCATAAGTTAATAGTGTTTTATGTTTTATGTAAGGAAATTTGAATCGTTTTCTTAACTCTGGAATAACTTCATTGGTAATTAATGCCTTCATTTCGAAAGGCACACCCGGAAGCGATACAAATACTTTTCCGTTCTTTTCTAACCACATACCTGGTGCTGTACCAAATCTATTGGTCAATACATTACATTTTGAAGGTACTAAAGCTTGGGTCTTATTACTTTCTAAAACTGGACGCTTGATATAGGTTTTGAAAATATGCTCAACGTGAGCTAGAACCTCAGCATTTTCTACTAATGTGTCATCAAAATACTCACAAAGTGTATGCTTTGTAATATCGTCTTTTGTCGGTCCCAAACCACCAGTGATAATTACAATGTCAGCATTTTCTTCAGCTTCTTTTAAAGATTTAAGGATGTGTTCTTTTTCGTCTTGAACGGATGTAATTTGATAAACTGAAACGCCTATCTTATTAAGTTCTTTCCCAATAAAGGCCGAATTAGTATCGATTATTTGGCCGATGAGAATTTCATCACCAATGGTTATGATTTCAGCATTCATAATTATAGACCGAAATCTTTTTTGATTTCGTTTACCGTATTATCTACAGCAGTAAGTAATGTTTGAAGTTGTTTCGAAACATCTTTGTCCTCTTGCTCAAATTTGCCCCAATCTTGCAATTCGATAAGTTGATCGTATACACCAAGCTCAAACAAATCAATGGTAGGCTTCATTTTATGAGCAGCTTGATAAGCTTCATAATAATCAATTGCAGGAACTGCAACACGCAAACGTTCTGCATCTACTGGAACTTCTTCCAAAAAAGCTGCGGCTAATGCTTCAACGAATTCCTCGTCGCCATCAGCTAATTCTCTTACGCGATCTAATTTATAGTATTCTGGCATTTATTTTACTTTAATCGAAAAGATTTCTTCCTCTTCAATATAACCTTGCAATCTATCTTCGGCAAAAACTTTGCCAACTCCTGCAGGTGTTCCCGTAAAGATAATATCTCCAATCTTTAAAGTGAAATATTTTGAGACATATTCTATAAGTTCATCTACTTTCCAAAGCATTAATTCTGTATTGGCAGACTGAACAATCTCGTCGTTTTTCCTTAAACTAAAGTTAATATTGTTAATATCCTGAAATTTAGCTTTTGATAACCATTTACCGATAACCGCAGCACCATCAAAAGCTTTGGCCTTTTCCCACGGCAATCCTTTAGCTTTTAATTGGGCTTGTAAATCGCGCGCTGTAAAATCAATACCTAGACCTACCTCATCGTAATATTTGTGTGCAAATTTCTTAGCTATATGTTTACCAACTTTATTGATTTTGACTAAAACCTCTACTTCGTGATGGACATCATCCGAAAAATCTGGAATAAAAAACGGTTGCTTTTTTAGTAATATAGAGGTATCTGGCTTTAAAAACACAACTGGGTCTGTTGGTTTTTCGTTTTCTAATTCCTCGATATGTGCCGTGTAATTACGACCAATACAAATTAACTTCATCTTAGCCCAACTTATTATTAAACTGGCTCAACTTAATGGCCGTTAAAACTTTCTTAGTATATAAAGGAAAATCTGCATTGATTAACCAACCAAAATAGCCTGGCTCCTTCTCTAAAACTTCCAAAACACGCTTGCCTTTGTGCTTACCGAATGAAAAACACTCTTCTCCTTGTTTGTTATAAGCAATAAAACCTGCAAAATCTGCAAACTTTTTGCGAGAGCTAAACTCTGCTAAAAAGTTGGCGTCATTTTCTAAATCTTCATAACGGTCTAACTGTGCCTTTAAAACCTCGTAAGTGGCTTTGGTATCTGCTTCTGCACTATGGGCATCGTCTAGATTTTTATCACAATAAAATTTATAGGCTGCCGATAATGTACGTTGCTCCATTTTATGGAATATGGTTTGCACATCTATGGATTTGCGATTTTTCATGTCAAAATCAATATCGGCACGCAGCATTTCTTCTGCTAATAACGGAATATCGAAACGGTTAGAATTAAAACCACCTAAATCTGAATCCTTAATCATGTAGTGTACTTCTTTAGCCAACTCTTTAAACGTCGGTGCATCTGCAACGTCTGCATCCGAAATACCATGAACAGCTGTTGTTACTGCAGGAATAGGAATCGTAGGGTTTACCCTTTTGGTATACGTTTCTTCCTTACCATCTGGATATACTTTATGTATAGAAATTTCTACAATACGGTCTTTAGAGATATTAATACCTGTAGTTTCTAAGTCGAAAAAACAAATGGGTTTTGTTAGGTTGAGTTGCATAGATTTTATTTTGAAAATCAAAGGTAAATAGAATTCAAACAATACCCCAATCCTAGACTTGACTTTCGTTTTTTATCAAGCGTTAAACAAAATTCAAAAAAAAAAGCACAGTCTTTCAACTGCGCTTTTTTCATTTATCTAAAAATCTACTATTCTAAATCTCTCTATCCATATCCCAAGCTTCGAGGTAATCTTTTACTGTTTTTACAAACTGGCCTCCAAGAGCACCATTAACCACGCGATGGTCGTAAGAGTGCGATAAAAACATGCGGTAACGGATACCTATAAAATCCCCTTCTGGAGTTTCAATCACTGCAGGTACTTTACGTATGGCTCCAAGTGCTAAAATAGCTACTTGTGGTTGGTTAATAATTGGAGTACCCATGATACTACCAAATGTACCAACATTGGTTACGGTATACGTACCGTCTTGTATATCGTCTGGGTTAAGCTTGTTTTCTCTAGCACGTTTTGCTAAATCATTCACCTTTTTTGCCATACCTAAAAGATTCAGTTGATCTGCATTTTTGATTACTGGTACAATTAAGTTACCGTCACCTAAAGCTGCTGCCATACCGAGATTGATATGTTTCTTTTTTACAATGGTATCACCTTGAATCGATATATTGATCATTGGAAAATCTCTAATGGCTTTTGCCACAGCTTCCATAAATATTGGTGTAAAGGTTAAGTTTTCGCCTTCGCGTTGTTTAAAGTTGTTTTTGTGTTTGTTTCTCCAGTTCCAAATATTGGTAACATCGGCTTCAATAAAAGACTGGACGTGCGCAGATGTTTGAATAGAATCTACCATATGTTTTGAAATGAGTTTTCCCATACGGCTCATTTCTATGATTTCATCTTCGCCGGACGCAACGACTGAAAGGACTTTCTTTTCTGCAGGTGTAGAGATGACAGGTTCTGTTTTTGGTGCAGAACTACGAGATTCTAAATACGACTTAATATCGTTTTTAGTTACACGACCGTCCTTTCCTGTTCCTGCAACTGTATCTAGTTCAGATTGAGAAATACCTTCTTGTTTGGCAATATTTTTTACTAATGGTGAGTAAAAACGCTCCCCTTTAGACTCAATTGGTGCTGCAGTTTCTTTTGCAGTAACAACTATTTGAGCTACTTCTGCAGCTTCTTTTACTGATTCAACCACAGGTGTTTCAGCAGCTGGTGCATTTACCTCTATGATATCGCCACCTTCGGTTTCAATGACCGCTATAGTTTGTCCAACTTGGACAACTGCATCGATATCAAATAACTTTTCGATTAAGATACCATCAACTTCACTAGGCACTTCGCTATCTACCTTATCTGTAGCAATCTCTAAAACTGCTTCATCTGCTTCAATAGTTTCACCTACTTCTTTGAGCCAAGAGGTTATTGTTGCCTCTGCAACACTCTCTCCCATTTTTGGTAATTTTAGTTCAAAATTTGCCATATCTCTAATTTGATAGTCGTTATTTGGTAATCGAATGCAAAATTAATAAAAAAACCGATTTTTTACTGTCAATTCACTAAAAATTAATCAAAATTTAGCATTCCTATTATACGTAAAACTAGTTTGTTTTTCGCGCCTCAAAATTAATCAAATTCTCTTTTAGCCAGTTATAAAATTTTGTATTTGGATTAATAATGACAGACTTTGTAGCAATTTTGATAATCGGCGCATCATCCATATGGTCTGTAATAAAGACATCTACAGACTTTAGGTTGCGCTTTTTAAAGTAATTAATCAAGTTTTCTTTCTTTTGTTCTCTAATGTTTTCAAAACCTGGTGAAAAGCCACTTTTTGGAATATTGGTTGCTAAACAGACATCAAAGCCTTGGGTTTTTGCAATATGCGTTGCATAACAACTTGGTGCTGCTGTTGCTAGTATTTTAATATCAAAAGATGTGTCTGATATTTCTTCTAATTCGTTTTTATGTTTTGCTAATTTTGAGATAAAATCAAGGTAATTGATATCCTCATTTTTTATTAAATCTAATACCCAATATTTTAGCTTTGCATGAGAAATAAAGCGTAATATTCTAAGTTTGATAAAAACCAATAAGAACTTAAACTTAAAGATTCTGAAATCCTTTAAATAGTAACCTAACAAATACTTCAGAAACTCATGAAACGTGTTTTTACTGTATAACGTTCCGTCTAAATCTACAACCAATACTTTCTTACCCATGGCTTTTGGTTTTATAGTCTAAAGACCACGGAAAACGTACAAGTGTATTTTTAAACAAATAATAATCAGGAGCAATAATTGATTTTGAATTTGTCCAAGAAATTACCGCAGTTTCAATCTCTGAATTCAGAAATTGTTTTTGTAATGATTGCATAACGGACTTGATAGTCGCACCTGAATCTAAAGCATCATCGAGAATCAAAATAGTATTTACTACTTCAGGTTTTAATTTTATTTTAATATCTAAATCCGATTGAATTTCTTTTTGCTTTCTATTTAAGTTTCGGCGATTTTCCATAAGTCTTAAACCATCAAGAAGTGTATTTGGAGAAGCTTTTAAAAATTTCTGTAAAAGACTTTTCCTCTTTATTCCTTTTGTCGAATCTCGTTGCAATTTTACAGTTGCTAATTCAATATTTGGTGAAGCTGTTTTCTTGTATTCTTCTAAGACAAATCCACCACCATTTAGGATACCAACAACCACATCTGGCTTGTTGTGAATTTTTGAGAACAGTATTTTACACTGCGTCTCAAAATCTTCTTTATGTAATGTGGTGACTTTCAAAATTGAGGGCTTATAATTTTAAAGACGCTTCAAACGGAACACGGTCAATAATACTGCGACCAAGCGTTACCTCATCAGCGTACTCTAACTCGTTACCTGCAGCTATGCCACGGGCAATGGTCGACGTTTTAATATCGTAATCTTGAAGCTGCTTGAAAATATAGAAATTAGTCGTATCGCCTTCCATGGTTGGACTCATGGCAAAAATCAGTTCAGCAACTTCTCCTGTTTTTACTTTATTAACTAAAGCTTCGATATTTAAATCTTGGGGTCCAATACCATCCATTGGCGATATTTTTCCGCCCAATACATGATATAAACCTTTGAAAGAACCCGTACTTTCAATAGCCATAACATCACGGATATCTTCAACTACACAAATGAATTCTTTTTTGCGCATTGGATTTGTACAAATTTCGCATAATTCTTTATCACTAATATTATGACAGGACTTACAAAAATTTATCTCTTCACGAACTTTTTGAAGCGCACCAGCTAGTAAAAACGATTGTTCTTTGGGTTGACGTAACAAATGCAATACCAAACGTAAAGCCGTACGTTTACCAATACCAGGCAATTGCGACATTTCGTTGACTGCGCTTTCTAAAAGTTTTGAAGAAAATTCCATAATGGCGAAGTTACTTATTTTTTAAATTTTGGAATGAATGGTTTTGGTATTTCTAAAAAGTTTATTTTCGAATTAAATAATTAATTAATAATTTTATGTCACCGACTTCTATCTTACTTCTTATCGCTGCCTATTTTGGTGTATTGGTTTTGATCTCTTATTTCACGGGGAAAGAAGATACCAATGCTGCGTTTTTTAAAGCCAATAAATCAGCACCTTGGTATCTGGTAGCCTTTGGAATGATTGGTGCTTCGCTTTCTGGTGTGACTTTTATATCGGTACCTGGTGCTATAGCTGATAAGCAATTTGGATATTTACAAGTTGTTTTTGGATACTTGGTTGGATATCTAATCATAGCATATGTATTACTTCCATTGTATTATCGCCTAAATCTTACCTCTATATATACTTATTTAAAAGATCGGTTTGGTGTTACAAGTTATAAAACAGGGTCTGTTGCATTTTTGATTTCTAGAACTGTTGGTGCGTCTTTTAGACTATTCTTAGTCGCAAAAGTTTTACAACTCTTAGTCTTTGATTTATTTAATATTCCTTTTACCATTACTGTAATTATTACAATAGCCTTAATATGGTTGTATACTTTTAAAGGCGGTATAAAAACCATCATATTTACAGATACGTTGCAGACCTTATTTATGCTTATATCTGTTGTTGTGGCCATTGTTTTTCTGGCTTCTACTCTGGACTTGCATAGTATTTCTGATGTTATTACAAACGCCAAAGAAAGTGCGCTTAGCAAAGTCTTCTTTTTTGATGATGGTAATAATGCTCAGTATTTCTGGAAAAGCTTTTTGTCGGGCATATTCATTACCATCACAATGACAGGTCTTGACCAAGACATGATGCAAAAAAATCTTACTTGTAAAAATCTAAAAGAAGCGCAAAAGAATATGATTTCCTTTAGTATTGTTCTTGTATTTGTAAACATATTATTTCTAGTTCTAGGATTAATGCTAACACAATACGCTGTAAAAAATGGAATTACAGCAACTAAAGATGACTTGTTCCCAACAATAGCTATGTTACCAGAAATAGGAATAGTGACCTCTGCTTTCTTTCTGTTGGGATTAATTGCAGCTGCGTATTCTAGTGCAGATTCGGCTTTAACTTCTCTGACAACTTCTTTTTGTATAGATATTATAGAGATTGATAAAAAACCTTACGAAGAACAGAAGAAAACACGAAAACAGATTCATATTTTATTCAGTATTGTTCTAATAATAGTCATCATTATTTTTGATACACTTTTCAAGGATATATCAGTTATTTGGGAACTATTTAAAGCTGCTGGATATACTTATGGTCCACTTTTAGGTTTGTTTGCGTTTGGCTTGTTAACTAAGAAACATGTAAAAGACAAGTATGTTTGGCTAATAGCTATTGTAGCACCAATACTGTCTTATATGCTAAATATGTATTCTGAAATTTTATTTAATGGCTACAAAATAGGCTTTGAAATCTTAATTATTAATGGCTTTATTACCTTTTTAGGGTTGCTTCTTATTTCAACCAAGACCAATATAAAATCCAAGAAAGAGTTGTTAGATTTACTCGGAGAAAATGATGATGCTTCGAAAATCGCTTAAAGTTCTAATACTGATTAGTTCCTAATAAGACTAATGTACAAGCGGCTTCGTATTCGATATTTTTAGCTTTGAGCAACTCATAGAATTCAGGATTCTCAGTTCCTGGATTAAAAATGACGCGGTTTGGTTTCAAATCAATAATGTAATTGTAATACTGCTGTTGTCTTTTTGGATTCAGGTACAAGGTTACAGTATCGATATCTTTATAATTCTTTAATTCTGTATCAATAAAAATTCCTGCAACATTACCATCGCGTAATCCAAACACTAAAGTTTCATGATTATAGTTTACTAAACGGTTAATAGCAATATTAGAATAACGTTCTGTTTTTAAGGACGCTCCAAGAACTAAAGTTTTTTTGCTCATAAAAAATTTGTTAAGAATTGTTAAAATAAGTAATAAGATATAAAAGTAGTTGTCTTTACAATAACAAACTATCATCAATCAATCGATACTGTAATATTTAAGATTTCAGTATTACAAAACAATCAATGAAATATTACCTAATGGTAATTGCCATACTATTTTCTTTTGTGACAATTGCGCAACCCAATTCAAAATCAGGCATTAAAAACGGCTCAATATCTGGTCGAGTTATGGACACCAATCTAAAACAACAGCTTTCGTATGTTAACATTATTATTAAAAATAAAGACAGATAAGAAAGCAGCTACATTATCGATAAGTTTTTTATGTAAACCTATGTTTGAAACTTAACTTATAAATTAATGTTAGTCTAAAACTAAAAAGACGAAACTAAAAAGTTTCGTCTTTTTTTCTATTATTTTAATTATTTCGAGTATTTATTTTTTAAAAAATTGGTATACAACTTAAAAGTTGTCAATATAGATAAAGACATTATACCTGTAAGTAGTATGTTTTTAGCTTGGAATAATGACTCTCTAAATAAATCTGTAGCTGATAATATCAGTAAAATATTACTCACAAAACAGATAACAAAAAAGAAAATCATAGCACCCTTACTGGGATTCGCAAAAAAATTCTTAGGTTTTTTATTCATAACTATTACCACTTTATAATAGCACTTCCCCAAGTAAACCCACTACCAAAAGCGGCTAATACTACATTATCACCTTCTTTGAGTTTTCCTTCTTCCCAAGCTTCAGTCAAAGCAATAGGTATAGATGCCGCCGTGGTATTACCATAACGCATAATATTGTTATACACTTGGTCATCGCTTAAACCAAATTTTCTTTGAATAAACTGAGCAATACGTAGGTTTGCTTGATGCGGAATTAGCATATCAATACTTTCATTATCTAGATTATTCTGCGACAAGCCTTCCATAATCACTTCACTAAATCTTACGACTGCGTTTTTAAATACAAACTGTCCGTTCATGTAAGGAAAATAACTTTCATCATTTGGGTCATTTTCAGCTATAATATCATTTACCCAACGTTTTCCCATACCTGGAGCAATTAATACTAATTCTTCTGCATGCTCTCCCTGGCTATGTAAATGCGTAGACAAAATTCCTTTTGAGGTATCTTCTTCTCTAGATAAAATTGCTGCGCCAGCACCATCACCAAAAATAACAGTCACACCACGACCACGTGTTGTTTTATCTAAACCATGTGAATGTAATTCACTACCAATAACCAATATATTTTTATACATACCTGTTTTGATAAAATTATCGGCAACAGATAAGGCATACACAAAACCTGAACATTGATTACGTACATCCAATGCACCAACGGTTTTTATATCTAACGCATGTTGTACTTGCACACCTGGCCCAGGAAAATACATATCTGGACTTAAGGTTGCAAAGATTATAAAGTCGATATCGTCTTTATCGATACCAGCACGTTCAATAGCAACTTTAGCCGCTTTAACACCCATCGTTGCAGTTGTATCTCCACTACCCTTTTCTACCCAACGACGCTCTTTGATTCCTGTTCGCTCAGTGATCCAATCATCATTAGTATCCATAAATTTGGATAAATCGTCATTAGTAACCACATTATTTGGTACATATTTACCTAAGCCTATTATTTTTGAATTGTACATATTTATGTTTTAAAGCGAAATACAAATTTAACCAATTAAAGACTATAGAAAACCTTATTCGTTATGCATGCATAGTATATCGAAATACTATCAGATCTAATTTTAACACTTGTTTGAAAAGATAAAAAAGCATTTTTATTATCTTCAAAATCCTTAATAAATCTCTTAAAATTCCAACCATGAAAAAAATTCTAAATTTTTATTTAGCACTGTTAATAAGTACAAGTTATGCGCAAACTAGCCTAACTTATCAAACACCTTCTGACGAAATTCTTGAACTCGCAGATGTTGACCTAGCTCCCGGAGTACAAATAGATAGTAAAGGTGAGTATATGGTACTTATTTACAGAAACCAATACAAATCCATTGCCGAACTTTCTGAAACTGAAATGAGACTTGCTGGCTTACGTATTAATCCTACTACAAATATTGGTAGTCGAACAACTTTTTATACTAACCTAAAGGTTAAAAAGACGTTTGAAAAAGATGCAAAACAAGTATCTGGATTACCAAAAAACGCAAGGCTTTCAGGGTTTTCATGGTCCCCAGACGAGAGCATGATTGCCTGTTTAAATACAACCGACAAAGGTGTAGAAGTTTGGGTATTAGACGTAAAGTCTGCCTCAGTTAATAAAGTTACTGATGCAAATATCAATGCAAATATGGGAAGTACAATTAGTTGGTTTAAGGATAATAAAAACTTATTGGTTAAAGTATTACCTAAAAATAGAAAACCCCTAATTAATGCTGCTATTGCTGTACCAAAAGGACCAACAATTTCGGTTAGCGATGGCTCAAAAGCACAAAACAGAACTTACCAAGATTTATTAAAAACACCCAATGACGAATTTAACTTCGAGCAATTGGCACATTCTGAAATCGTAAAAGTATCAATAGATGGAAACAGTGAATCATTTTTACCATCAGCAATGTATCGTGGTGTAAGTTTCTCACCTGATGGAAATTATGTCATGGTATCTAAGATAAAAAGACCATTTTCTTATTTAGTAACCTACTCAAGATTTCCTTCTGAAAGTATAATTTATAGCACAAACGGTGATAAAATTAAAACTGTAGTTGAAGTTCCTTTAGACGAAGTAAGACCTAAAGGTTTTATGTCTACCAGAAATGGCAAAAGAAATATGTCTTGGCGTGGAGATAAACCTTCTACATTATTTTGGACTGAAGCTTTAGATAAAGGCGATCCAAATATTGATGTAGAATACAGAGATGCCATGTATCAAATGCCTGCACCTTTTGAGACTAATCCAAAACTTATTCTAAAAACAAAGCAGCGTTTTTCTGGTATAGATTGGGGTAATGACTATACAGCTATTGCCTATGATTATTGGTGGAATACAAGAAATACAAAAACATATATATTCAATCCTTCGAACTCTGATCAAACACCAAAAATCATATCTGATAGAAACTATCAAGATGTTTATAGTGACCCTGGTAGTTTTATAACTTCCAAAAACGAATATGGACGCTACACATTAGAAATGGATAATAATAAAATGTATCTCATGGGTGATGGTTATACTAAAGATGGTCAGTTTCCATTTATTGATGAATATGACGTTAATTCAAATACTACAAAACGCTTATATACCTCAGAATATAAAGATAAAGTTGAAAATTTAAACTCAGCCTTAGACATGAACAATGGTGAGATTTTAGTCAGAATAGAATCGCCTAAAGAATATCCTAATTATTACATTAGAGATATCAAGAAGAATAAACTCATCGCCATCACATCCTTTGAAAATCCATTTAAAAGTTTAGAAAAAGTAAATAAACGCGTAATCACATACAAACGTGATGATGGTTTGGATTTAGATGGCACTTTATATCTTCCACTTGATTACGAAGAAGGTAAAAAATATCCTATGATTTTATGGGCATATCCCAGGGAATATAAGGACAAAGCAAGTGCATCACAAAGTACATCTAATGCTAACGAGTTTGTATATCCCTATTGGGGTTCACCAATATATTGGGTAACGCGAGGTTATGTTGTTTTAGACGACGCTGCCTTTCCTATTGTTGGAGAAGGTTCAGAGGAACCTAACGACTCATTTAGAGAGCAACTTGTTGCCAATGGTAAAGCTGCAATTGATGCCGTTGATAACTTAGGTTATATTGACAGAGAACGTGTGGCGGTCGGAGGTCATAGTTATGGTGCATTTATGACAGCAAACTTATTATCGCATTCAAATTTGTTTGCAGCAGGTATTGCAAGAAGTGGAGCTTATAACAGGACTTTAACACCTTTTGGCTTTCAAAGTGAAGAACGTAGTTATTGGGAAGCTCCAGAAATCTATTACAATATGTCACCTTTTATGCATGCTGATAAAATAAAAACACCACTATTATTAATACATGGTGTGGCGGATAATAATTCAGGAACATATCCTTTACAAAGTGAACGTTATTTTAATGCCCTTAAAGGTCTTGGTGCTACTGTAAGACTAGTAATGTTACCAAAAGAAAGTCATGGTTATAGAGCAAAAGAATCAATCATGCACATGCTTTGGGAACAAGACCAATGGCTAGATAAGCATGTAAAAAACAAAAAGAAAGAAAAAAAGAAAATTGAAAAGGAAAAACCTAAGGTAAAAGGATAATAATCTAAAATACTATTATAAAGCCATTCAGTAATTGAGTGGCTTTTTTATGCCATCTTGTCACAGATTACGGCTTGGTATTTTATTTGCCTATTATATGGTATTCAAATTAATTATATTAAATACTACATATCATGACAAAAGGAAACATTAATGTATCGGTTGAAAATATCTTTCCGTTAATTAAAAAATTCTTGTATAGCGACCACGAAATTTTTCTTCGTGAGTTAATAAGTAATGCTACTGACGCAACTTTAAAGCTAAAACACTTAACCAATATTGGCGAGTCTAAAGTCGAATATGGTAATCCGCAAATTGAAGTAAAAATCGATAAAGATGCTAAAAAGCTTCATATTATTGACCAAGGTTTGGGTATGACAGCAGAAGAAGTTGAAAAATACATTAACCAAGTGGCTTTTTCTGGTGCTGAAGAGTTTTTAGATAAATACAAAGACTCTGCTCAAGACTCTGGTATTATTGGACATTTTGGTTTAGGATTCTATTCTGCTTTTATGGTTGCAGACAAAGTTGAAATTATAACCAAATCTCATACTGAAGCTCCAGCAGCACATTGGACTTGTGATGGTTCTCCGGAATATACACTTGAGGTATCAGATAAGGCTGAAAGAGGAACAGAAATTATACTACACATTGCTGAAGATTCAACTGAATTTTTAGAAGACAGTAGAATCAGTGCGTTGTTGTTAAAGTATAACAAGTTTATGCCAGTACCAATTAAGTTTGGTACTAAAACAGAAACACTTCCAAAGCCAGAAGGTGCCAAAGAAGAAGACCCAGCACCAACTCAAGAAGTAGAAAACATAATCAATAACCCTAATCCAGCATGGACAAAACAACCAGCTGATTTAGAAGAGCAAGATTACAAGGGTTTTTACCGTGAGTTGTATCCTTCTCAATTTGAAGAACCATTGTTCAACATTCACCTTAATGTAGATTACCCTTTTAACTTGACAGGTATTTTGTATTTCCCAAAGATGTCTGTAGATATGCAAATTCAGAAAGACAAAATTCAGTTATACCAAAATCAAGTATTTGTAACTGATAACGTTGAAGGTATTGTTCCAGAATTTTTGACGATGCTTCGTGGAGTTATTGATTCGCCAGACATTCCTTTAAATGTATCTCGTAGTTATTTACAAGCTGATGGTGCAGTTAAGAAGATTTCATCATACATCACACGTAAAGTTGCAGATAAGCTAAAATCTATTTTTAATAATAACAGAGAAGATTTTGAGGCTAAATGGAACGACATAAAAATTGTTATTGAATACGGAATGCTTTCAGAAGAAAAATTCTTTGAAAAAGCAGATGCTTTTGCATTATACCCAACTGTTGATGGCAAATACTACACGTTTGAAGAATTGACAAATGCAATAAAAGCTAAGCAAACTGATAAGGATGATAAAATGGTAATCCTTTATGCTTCAGATAAAGATGCACAACATGCCTATATTGAAGCTGCTAAAGGTAAAGATTACGAAGTGTTATTATTAGACTCGCCAATAGTTTCACATTTAATGCAAAAGCTTGAAACCTCTAAAGAAAATATCTCGTTTGCACGTGTTGATGCTGACCATATTGATAACTTAATCAAGAAGGAAGATACTGCGATTTCAAAATTATCAGAAGACGAAAAGAAATCTTTAGACGAACTATTGAAGGAAGTTGTACCGTCTGAAAAGTTTATGGTGCAATTGGAAGCTATGGACAGCAGTGCATCCCCATTTATGATAACACAACCAGAATTTATGCGCCGTATGAAAGAGATGCAAGCTTCTGGTGGCGGTGGTATGTTTGGCATGGGTAATATGCCAGAGATGTACAACTTAGTTGTTAATACAAACTCTGAATTAGTTGGTGAGATTTTAAATACCAAAACCAAAAAGAAACAAGAGCGATTGATAAACCAGAGTTTAGACTTAGCACGTTTATCGCAGGGTCTTTTAAAGGGCGAAGAGTTGACTAACTTTATTAAACGTAGTTACGATATGATAAAGTAGTTTTCTGCTTTTCGCAATACTTAATTTACACATAAAACCACTTTGTTTACTCAAGGTGGTTTTTTTATGACTATACTTTTTTTCATAACACTAACAAAATTTCATTATTAAAAAAGAGAAGAGGCTATGTTAAACCAATGTTCAGAATTACATAAAGGTTAAAACGTTTACCTTTGCTCAAAATCTAAATAAAAAGTAGTGTCTGAAGCAAGTAAACGTCCATCAACAAAATCTAAATTACACCCAAGAAGTAAACATCGCGAACGTTACGATTTTGTGAAACTTATAAAAGGCACGCCAGAATTAAGAGCATTTGTAAAACCTAACAAATATGGTGATGAGTCAATAAATTTCTTTGACCCAAAAGCTGTAAAGACACTTAATAAAGCCTTATTAAATCTCCATTACAATATAAAATATTGGGATATTCCAGAACAATTTTTATGCCCACCTATCCCAGGACGTGTAGATTATATTCATTATTTAGCGGATTTACTTAGTAATATCCCAAAGAATACCTACGTTAAAGGTTTGGATATTGGTACAGGTGCCAATTGCATTTATCCATTGGTTGGACATCAAATATACAATTGGTCTTTTATTGGAAGTGATATAGATCAAACCGCTGTAGATACTGCAAGATCCATAGTAAACGCAAATCCTAGCATAAAAAATTATGTTAACATTAGATTACAAGAAAATCCAAAATTTATGTTTAAAGGAATATTAAACCCTGATGAGCGGATATCATTTTCAATGTGTAATCCTCCGTTTCATGCATCAGAATTGGATGCTAAAAAAGCAACATCTCGAAAAAATAGAAATTTAAAAAGTAAACGAAATAGTGATGCCGTGTCAAACTTTGGTGGTCAGCATCACGAATTGTGGACTAAAGGTGGTGAAGCACGTTTTATAAAAGATATGATTTACGAGAGTAGGAATTTTGCTGAAAATTGTTTATGGTTTACCACTTTGGTTTCAAAAGAATCTAATCTTAAAGGCATTTATACTATTTTAAAAAAGGTAAATGCCGAAACTGTAAAAACTATTGAAATGGGTCAAGGACAAAAAAACAGTCGCATTGTGGCTTGGACTTTTTTGTCCACTGAAAAACAGAAAGAGTGGATTTTAAATTAATCACTAACTCAATAAATCTTGAAGTGTAGGTTCTAAATTTGGAAATTTAAATTCAAAACCTTCTTGTTCTATTTTTAAAGAACTGACACGTTGACTTTCAAATAACAAAATATGCATTTCTCCGAGTGCAAATTTCATAGCAAACTTTGGAATATTTGGCAAAATTAAAGGTCTGCTTAATACTCTGGCAGATGCTTTTGTGAGTTCTGTATTATTTACTGGATTTGGTGCTACAGCATTATAAACACCAATTAAGCTCTGATTAACGGCATATAAAAACAGTTGTGCTAAGTCATTAATATGAATCCAACTCTGCCACTGTTCACCAGAACCAAATGCCGCTCCAGCACCAAATTTTATAGGTCTAACTATCTCAGGGAGTGCTCCACCTTTTTCTGATAATACCAATCCAATTCGGATTTTACAAACATCAAGTCCGGAAGATTTAAAATCATCGACTGCAGCTTCCCACTGCTCTACCACTTCACCTAAAAAGGTGTCTGAAACGGTATTAAAATCTTCTTCGTAATAATTAACTAACGATGATGGATAAATACCAATAGCACTTGCAGACACTATTTGTTTTACAGCTAAACTATTCTCGTCTATTGTTTTTTTCAAAAGTCTAGCCGTAAGTGTTCTGCTTTCTAAAATTTCTTTTTTGTAAGTATCAGTCCAACGTTTAGATATCGATGCACCTACTAAGTTTATAATAGTATCGACACCTTCAAAGCACGATTTATCAATTTCACCTGCTTTAGGGTTCCAATAAAAACCTTTGTAATTATTGTCTGATTGTAATTTTGATTTAGAAGTCGTTAAGTAATTTACAGCGATACCTTTTTCATGACAAAGCCTTGTAATTTCTTTACCTACCAAACCTGTCGCACCTGTTATTAAAACCCTCATCTATAAATTTTAAACAAAGATACGCTAGGTAAAATCCGCTAATACAGACTTTAGTTAAGATTTAACGTTTTATAGCCCGAAGCATATGACGTTTATTTGGTGGTCCTTCAAGACGTTTTAATTCAAAACCAACGGACCTTAATGCTCGCTTGACTGTACCTTTCACTGAATAGGTTACCAAAATACCATTTGGCTTTAAAGCAGTATACATTAGTTTGAAAATCTCTTCGGTCCATAGTTCTGGCTGTACTCTTGGACCAAAAGCATCAAAGTAAATGACATCAAACGCTTTAATGTAGTTTGTATCATTAAATAACTTCTGCTCTTTTTTAAGTTTAAAAAATTCTGAAATTTGTATAGTCTTATCCCAAGTTGAATCGTGAAGTCTTTGGAATTGATTTTTGTGTTTAGGAGAGATTAACTCAACATAATTTAAAACTTCTATTTCCTCTTTTAGTACTGGGTAAGCTTCAATTCCAATATAATTGATATTAAGTTTTCGTTTTTCAGCTTCCAAAAGTGTCAAAAAGGTATTTAAACCAGTACCGAATCCCATTTCTAGGATAGAAATGTTGTTATCATCAGATTCTTCAAAACAAAAAAGCAAACCATGTTTGATATATACATGATTTGCTTCGTTAATTGCACCATGAACAGAATGATATTGCTCATTCCATTCTTCAATTTGTATGGTTTTTGAACCGTCTGCCGTGGTAATGATTTTTCGTTTCACTAATTAGCTAATAAAACGCCATCAGCTTCAAAAGACATTGTTACTTCTGGCTCTGTAATTTTTGCGATTTCTTTCGCAGATTTACCAGCATCTTCTGCATAGTGTTTTAAGTCTGCAACAGATGTTTCCTTAATATAGGCTATCCCGTTAACAACAACTTCTCCAGTTGCATCTAATGGCATAAAAAAACCGTAATCTTTAAAAGTTACACGCACAATTTTATCATTACCTATATCTAACTTCATCCAACATCCTTTTTTTGAGCAAACTTCGGTAATAGCACCTTTCATCTTCGTATTTAAAGTATCTCCAACCTTCATGGTGTCAAAGTGAGCCATCAAACGTTCTGAAGATAAAGCATCAGTATCGGTGATTTCTTTTCCATAACTACTGTAAGCCAACTCTTTAGTTTCATTTTTACATGAAATTAATAATCCAAATATTAGTAATAAGGCTAAAATATTTTTCATTTTTATTTTGATTGTTATTAATAAATAGTAATACAAATTTACTAAATTTTAAGGTAAAATTAGGCTTTAAAGCGGTAATGATTTGTATTTTTGCATCATTAAAATAAGAACGTCCTTATGAGTATAATTACATCTAACGAAATCGATTTAGTAAAAGCACAGACTTCAAAAATTAACGCAGTTGATTTTGATAATCTAGCCTTTGGACGTGTTTTTACAGATCATATGTTTGCATGTGATTTTAAAGATGGAAAGTGGCAAAAACCACAAATATTACCATACCAAGCCATGACTTTTGAGCCTTCTGCTCGTGTATTTCATTATGGGCAAGCTGTTTTTGAAGGTATGAAAGCCTACAAGGATAATAATGGCAAAGTGTTTTTATTTAGACCTGATCAAAACTTCGAAAGAATAAACAAGTCTGCAGCTAGAATGGCTATTCCTGGTTTTCCCAAAGATTATTTTTTTAATGGTCTTGAAACCTTGTTGAATTTAGATAAGGATTGGATAAAATCTGGATTAGATAACTCGTTGTACTTAAGACCATTTGTTATTGCTACTGAGCCTGCCATATCGGCTTCTCCTGCAAATGAATATCGTTTTATGATTATTTGTTCGCCAGCAAAAGCATACTACAATGAACCTGTACGTGTTTTATTTGCTGAAAAATTTAGCCGTTCTGCTGATGGTGGAGTTGGTTTTGCAAAAGCAGCTGGTAATTATGGTGCGCAATTTTATCCAACTAGTCTAGCTCAAGAAAAAGGATTTCAACAAATCATATGGACAGATGCCAGTACTCACGATTACCTTGAGGAAGCTGGTACAATGAATATTTTTTTTAGAATTGGCAACAAATTAATTACTGCTCCAAACAACGATAGAATTTTAGATGGTGTTACACGTAAAAGTGTGATACAACTAGCAGAAGATTTAGGTATAGAGTGTGAGGTAAGACGAATAAGTGTAAAAGAAATAAAAGATTCAGCTAGAGATGGTAGTCTTAAAGAAATATTTGGTGCAGGAACAGCTGCTGTAATAAGTCCTGTTTCGGCATTTGGTCATGGAGATGAAGTTTTTGAAATCCCTGAAAATCAAGATTCTTATTCAAAACTTTTTAAATCAACATTATTATCAATACAGCATAATAAAATTGACGATAAGCACGGCTGGAGACATGAAGTAAAATAATTACTAAGAATATAATTTATTTAAAAAAAGCAGCCAATTGGCTGCTTTTTTTATGATTCAAGAATTGATTGAATATTTGGTTTGAAATAGTTTGGACCTTTAAGCACTTTTCCGTCTTCACGATAAATAGGCTCGCCATCTTCACCAAGTTTACTCATATTGCTACGCTGAATTTCTTCAAAGACTTCTTCGATTTTGTATTGTAAGCCGTGTTCTATAATGGTACCACACAAAATATATAACATATCACCTAAAGCGTCAGCTACTTCAACCAAATCATTATCGCTTGCAGCTTCAAGATATTCTTCATTTTCTTCACGCATTAATTTATAGCGCAACATATTTTTATCAGAACCCAAATCGGCTTTAGGTATTTCTCTGTGTCCTATTTTGAAAGCGGTATGAAACGCTTTAACAGCATCAATTTTATCTTGCATATGTCTTTTAGTTTTTTAGTTGAGTTATCCTTAAATTTGCATTAAAAATAAGAAGATGTTTACGACTGGTCAATTAGTTTTTGGATTATTATTCTTTATTGCTTTTGCAACAGTAATTGTGTTTCAGT
Organism: uncultured Winogradskyella sp.; assembly: GCA_905480385.1. Lineage (GTDB taxonomy): Bacteria > Bacteroidota > Bacteroidia > Flavobacteriales > Flavobacteriaceae > Winogradskyella. The sequence continues at coordinate 7,372 of CAJQQC010000131.1, read as the reverse complement.
ATCGTAAAGATTTAAAGCTTCATAAAAAGTATTATAAAGGTACCATTTGGATACTACTTGCCTTTATTGGTTTTATCGCACTGATTGCTGCGGTAAAATTTATTTATATGTAAACAAAAAAGGTCGCCTTAAATTCATAAGTCGACCCTGTATTTTTCTTTTTCGAAAACTTTAATTATTTGTTGGCAAAAAACTATAAGTATTACTATACTCTAGCATCTGTTCTGGGAATCCAACAGGTTGCGTTACTTTAATGGCTGTAATCTCACCACTATCATTCATTTCTGGAACTAAAACTGGATTTACAAAACCACTGTAAGGTGCAGAAGTAAACTGTTTGTTACGTTCTAAAACTTCAGCATGTATAGTTTGGTCAACTTTAATACCGTAACCTTCAACTAACGCTTCAACAGCAGCATAATCACCTTCTGATTTTATACGTTGTGTTTCACGAAGTAATTGTCCAAAAAGGTCGTGTAATTTTTCGTAATCATTGATATTAAAATAGGTTTTTCCGTCTCTTGTAACTTTTTCAATCACATTATCTGCCGCTCCTTTTTCAAAAGCCCAAGCCGATACCCATTGTCTGTTTACCATGTGTGCTTCTTCAACATCATCTCCGAGATTTAATCTAATTAACTGTGTTATTAGACCGTTTCTAATATAACCGTCATAAGCTGCTTTTCCTACTGACTTCCAATCGTCAACTAATCCTAACTCTTGTAATTTTGGATTGTATAAATAATAAAGTCCTACTAAATCTGCGCGGCCTTCTTCTAAAGTAGATGCATACTTTTTTAGTGTTTCTTTTGTTTCTCCCACACCAGGGTTTAATTGGCCAGATGCATGACCTACAACTTCATGCAAAGCTGTATGTAACTTATCTCCTATTTTACCATACATCTCTTCTAACTCTAGCTCTTCATCATCATGTACAAACTCTTTTAATCGTCCACTACTACCCGCATTGCTATAGGCTTCTGTAATATTTCCTAAGGAAACTGATTTACTACCTACTTCTTTTCTAATCCAATTTGCATTAGGTAAATTAACACCTATTGGTGTACTTGGTGATGCATCACCAGCTTCTCCAGCAACGGTTACAACTTTGTATGTTACACCAACAACACTATCTTTTTTATGCTCTTCCATTAAGGGAGAATTGTCTTCAAACCATTGTGCATTATCTGATAGTACTGACATTTTTTGAGACATGTCAAAATCGTTAATCTGTACAATCGTTTCATAACTTCCTCTGTAACCAGATGGGTCATTATACACTTCAATAAAACTATTGATGTAATCTACATTACCATCTGTAGCAGCTGTCCAAGCCACATTATAATCGTCCCAAATTTGTAAATCTCCTGTATTGTAATAATCAATTAGCAAACCAAGTGCATTACCCTGAGCTTCATTTTCTGAAACTTCTTTAGCTTTTTCTAACCACTTTACAATTTCATCTATAGCACTTCCGTATAATCCGCCTGATTTATAAACACGCTCTTTTAATTCGCCATTTACTTTAACCAATTGAGAATTTAAGCCATATGACAAAGGTTGTTCTGGATTTGGAGATGTTTTTTGACTATAAAAATTTTCGACATCTGCTGTGGTTACATCTGATCCATAAAAATTAACTGCTGATTCTAAGACATTATCAACACCTTTAGCCAAATTAACTTTCTTAGAATCTTTATCACTAAAAATGGCACTATAAGCCATACCATCTAATTTGGTATTTGTTTCTTTTAGTAGCTCATTAAAATATACCTGATTAAATGCTGGCTTTAATTTGTCATTTGAATAATGATGGTGAATGCCATTACTAAACCACACGCGCTTTAAGTAAACTTCAAATGCTATCCAATTCTCTGTGGTTTTATCACCAGAATAGTTTTTATAAATACTTTCTAAAGCATTTCTGATAGCTAAGTTATAACGGTAATTTTGGTCCCACATGATATCACGACCAGCTAAACCTGCTTGTGTCAGATAGTATACTAATTTTTGCTCTTTTAGTGTTAGATTTTCCCATCCAGGAATTTTATAACGTAGGATTTTAATATCAGCAAATTGCTCTACGTTGTAACTGAACTCTTTAGTTTCTTTGACATCTTCATTTTTGTCTTCTCCACAAGAAAAGAAAAGTGAAAACACTAAAGCAATACTCAATATTGATCTTAATTTCATTTTAATTATATTTTAATTGAACACAAATGTAATATTTAAAAGACATATCATAAAATTGCTATCTTTGAATATTAACTGAAATCAATCCTATGAAAGCTATAAAACAACTTTGAATGGTGGTTATGAAAATCTAAAAGAAGTCTGGAGCAAAACCATGATATTTATAAATAACAATAATTTAAAGTCAATAGAAAACGGCCCAATGTTAGAACTATATATAACTGACCCTACCTCAACACCTAATCCTGCTGATTGGAAAACTGAACTATTTATTGCTACACAATAATGATAAAACAATTATTACTTGTATTTATTGGTGGTGGCCTTGGAAGTACTTTAAGATTTATAGTTGGTAGATGGCTTAATAGCACAGAAAACGGTATTCCTTATGGCACATTTGCAACTAATATTCTTGGTAGTTTACTGATCGGAATAATACTGGGTATGGCTGCGAAAAATGATGGGTTATCAGAATCTCAAACTTTACTATTAGCGACAGGATTTTGTGGGGGTTTTACGACCTTTTCGACCTTTGCATATGAAAACCATGTCTTTTTAAAATCTGGTGATTTTACCTCTTTTGCATTCTATACAATAGGTAGTTTTATAATTGGTTTCCTCGCTGTTTTTGGAGGCATGTATTTGGTTAAATAGTAATGTAATCTATATTATTAAATTTTTTATTTCTTAAAAATTTTTTACACCAGCCGTAACTCTTAAATCTAAGTAATTAACTCTTGGAACGATTGGACAGCTAAATTTTTCATTATAAGCACATAAAGGATTATATGCCTTGTTAAAATCTATTTGTACAATATTATCTTCTGGAATCTTTAAATTAATATAACGACCACCAGCATAGGTTTCTTTACCATTAGTATTATCTAAAAAAGGTAAAAATAGATAATCCTTATACTCTTCAGAATTCATATTTTCTTCACCTTGATAGATATTTAAGCTAAACTGCTGTCCTTTTAGTTCAAAAGTAGCGGTTGCATAAATACGCTCGCGAGATAATCTACTTGTTGTCGTTTTCATATTAAACCATTTTGCATTTGGTTTTAATTCTAGACTTGTCATTACTACATAGGAAGAATCAAAAGAAAAGAAATCTAAACCTTTGAAATTTTTCAAATCTTTAGCTTTCAGTGGAGATTTTGAAGCATCTTTAAAAATATTATTCTGCTCTATCTGATAAGCAGTCTCTCCAACTTTTGCAGCCTTTTTTTGAGAACATCCAACAAAAAAAAGTAATAGACATATATATACAATATTTTGCATTTTTGTATTTTTCATTTTCAAAAATACAACTTAAACATTTTTTTTATAGATTTGAAATCAAATAGATAACTAATAAAATGAAATTTTCAATTGTCACAGATAAGCAATCACAGATACTTTTAAAAAGTAGTCGTGCTTTAATTGTGTTTCAATGTTAATATATTTAACCAACCAAAACCAAAAAAGTCCGACAGTAATGTTGGACTTTTTGCTTTTATACAACTGATGAAAAAATTATACACTAATTATTTAAATACATTTCGAGGTTTATCAACAGAAGTTTGGTGGTTAGCTTTAATGACATTTATAAACCGTTCAGGTACAATGATAATCCCTTTTTTATCAATATATCTCAGAGAGGATTTACATATTAGTCAATCTAATGTTGGCTGGGTAATGACCTGTTTCGGTTTAGGTTCTGTAGTTGGTGTATGGATTGGTGGAAAATTAACTGACAAAATTGGGTATTATAAAGTGATGGTTCGCAGCTTACTAACTACAGGGTTTTTATTTATTGGCCTTCAGTTCTTAGATACATTTACACAAGTTTGCTTTGGTATATTTTTGGTTATGGCCGTTGCTGATACTTTTAGACCTGCTATGTATGTTGCTATGAGTGTTTATAGTAAACCTGAAAATAAAACTAGATCAGTTACATTAATTAGATTAGCAATAAACTTAGGTTTTTCTGCTGGACCAGCTATTGGGGGTTTAATTATTGCAAAAATTGGATATAGTGGTCTGTTTTGGGTGGACGGCGTTACTTGTATTTTAGCAACCTTTTTACTAATCGGAGTACTAAATCCCAGAAAAGCTAAACCTATTGATGAAGTCGTTAATGAGAACCCCATTTCGGTAAATAAAGATAAACCGTATTGGATTTTCTTTGCAGCAATGGTACTATTTGCTTTTATTTTCATGCAATATTTTTCGACCATGACACTTTATTATAAGGATGTACATCTACTTACAGTAACAGAAATTGGTCTTTTATTAGGCCTCAACGGATTTACGATTTTTTTAATGGAAATGCCATTGATTGCTTATCTAGAAAAATCAAACTATACAAAAATTGGCCTTACACTTTTTGGTTTACTTCTGACTGTATTAAGTTTTTATGTTTTGAATTTAACCTCTTGGATTGGTATTTTAGTTATAGGAATGCTGCTGGCAACCTTAGGAGAAATGATTGGGTTTCCTATGTCTAATGCTTTTGCAATGCAGCGTTCTAAAAGAGGTAAGCAGGGTCAATATTTAGCTATGTACGTAATGGCCTTTTCAATTGCTAGTATTTTTGGACACAATACTGGTTTACAGATAGCTTCCTGTTATGGTTATATTTTTACATGGTATGTTATGTGTGGATTGGGATTTATTGGTATTTTACTTTTGGTATATTTAAGACTAATTTTAAAAAAAAAAATGAACTGAATTGATATGAGAAAAATCCTAATCTTACTTGCGATATTTGTTGGTTTTAGCTGTACCAACAGAGTTAGAAAAACACCAATCAAATCTGAAGAAAATTCATTCGTAAAGAAACAACTTCCTAGATTAGAATCTAATCGCTATAATGTAGCTTTTCTGATAATGAATGGTACCTACAATACGGAACTAACGGCACCTTATGATATTTTTCAGCACACAATTTTTAGAGAAAACATAAAGGCTATGAATGTTTTTACGGTTGCTAATACGGATAACCCAATAACTACGTTTGAGGGAATGCGCATTTTACCCGATTTTAATTACGTTAATGACTCTTTACCAAAAATTGACATCTTAGTTGTACCAAGTGCAGAACACCACTTAGATACAGATTTGGAAGACGAAGTGATGCTAAATTTTGTAAAAAAAGTAAATAAAGATGCTGAGTTTATAACCTCGCACTGTGATGGCGCTTTTGTATTAGCTGAAGCTGGGCTTTTAAAAAACAAAGTTTCTACAACGTTCCCTACAGATATTGAGAAAATGCGTAAACGATATCCAAATCTAGATATTAGAGAAGATGTTCTTTTTGTTCATGACGGAAAGTATATTACTTCTGCGGGTGGCGCTAAATCTTTTGAGGCAGCACTGTATCTCTGTGAGTATCTATACGGAAAAAACATTGCTGAAAGTCTTTCAGCGGGGCTTGTTATTGATTGGGATTTAGCAAATGTAGCGCATGTTGCAATCAAGTAATATTTATTTTTTAATTTTAATGTACTAACCTCTCAAATATCTAGATGAAATCTTATCAAAAATTACTATTCCTTGTTGGTCTATTTTACTTCTCGTTAAGTACTGTTTTCAGCCAAAATGACTCATCAGAAGGTCCTTTTAATCAATTAATAATACGTGGCGTTACTCTTATTAATGGAGATGGCTCTCCGCCAAGAGGACCAATAGATATCGTCGTAGAAGATAATAAAATTAAGCGTATTCAAGTCGTTGGCTATCCTGGAGTAGAGATAAAAGATAGTGGTCGTCCTCAACTAGAACCTGGTGGTAAAGAATTAGATGCATCAGGAATGTATATTTTACCTGGCTTTATTGATATGCATGGTCATATTGGAGGAAAAGCACAAGGTGCAAACCCAGATTATGTTTTTAAATTATGGATGGCTCATGGTATTACAACTGTTAGACAACCTAGCGGAAGAAGTGCAGAGGAAGTTTTAGATTTAAAACAAAAAAGTGAGAATCACGACATTGTTGCCCCAAGAATTTTTGGATATACAGGCTTTGGAAGTAGCGAAAAAAATCCAATAAGCACACCCGAAGAAGCAAGAGAATGGGTAAGAAAAAATGCTAAAAAAGGTGCAGATGGTATTAAATTTTTTGGAGCTGAGCCAGAGATTATGGCTGCTGCATTAGACGAAAATAAAAAATTAGGCCTAGGTTCTGCATGTCATCATGCACAACTTAGCGTTGCTAGATGGAATGTTTTACATTCTGCAAGAGCTGGATTAACATCAATGGAGCATTGGTATGGTTTGCCAGAAGCATTATTCGAAGACAGAACTGTTCAAAATTATCCTTTAAATTATAATTACCAAAACGAACAACATCGATTTGAAGAAGCAGGTAAGCTTTGGGCTCAAGCAGCAAAACCTTATTCAGACCATTGAAATAATGTGATGAATGAATTGTTAGAACTCGACTTTACGTTAGATCCAACTTTTAATATCTATGAAGCTAGTAGAGATTTACATCGAGCTAGACGGGCAGAATGGCATGAAGATTACACCATACCATCGTTATGGAAGTTTTACGAACCAAGTAAAATAAGTCATGGAAGTTATTGGCATTTTTGGGGTACTGAACAAGAAATATCATGGAGAAAAAATTATCAATTATGGATGACTTTTATCAATGAATATAAAAATAGAGGTGGTCGCGTTACTGCTGGTTCAGATTCTGGATTCATCTATCAATTGTATGGTTTTGCATACGTCAGAGAATTAGAATTATTACGTGAAGCTGGTTTTCATCCTTTAGAAGTCATCAGAGCCGCAACACTTAATGGAGCTGAAGCATTAGGCTGGGATGAAAAGATAGGTAGTATTCAAATTGGGAAATTAGCAGATTTTGTTATAATCGAAGAAAATCCACTCGAGAATTTAAAAGTACTTTATGGTACTGGTGCCATAAAACTAACTTCCGAAAATGAAGTAACTAGAGTTGGTGGTGTAAAATATACCATTAAAGATGGTGTCATTTACGATGCTAAAAAATTACTTCAAGAAGTTAAAGACATGGTTGATAATGAAAAGGGGGAAACGAATTGGCAATTAAAACAACCTGGGATAAAAAATTAATTATTTATGGGGTTTTACTGAGTTATGATTTACTACGTGAGATAATACAATCTGTGTTTTAGTTTCTCCATAAACAATAAGCTGATCTATAAATT
>CAJQQC010000130.1 GCA_905480385.1 uncultured Winogradskyella sp. | reverse complement strand
ATGATATTTTTGGCACTACCCATACTTTAGGCTATGATACAGCACTCAATACCGCAGTAGAGGCTATTGATAAAATTAGAGATACTGCAAGTTCTCACAACAGACTTTTCTTTATTGAAGTTATGGGTCGCGATGTTGGTCATATTGCGCTAAACGTTGGTGTTGGAGCAGGAGCTGAAGAAATTTTAATACCTGAAGAAGATTTAGGTTTAGATAGATTATTAGAGTCTTTACGAAGAAGTAAGCAGTCAGGTAAATCTTCCAGTATAGTTGTAGTTGCAGAAGGTGACCGTATTGGTAAAAATGTATTTGAACTTGCTGATTATGTTGAAGAGAATATGACTGAATATGAAGTCAGAGTATCAGTAGTGGGTCATATGCAACGTGGTGGCGCACCAAGTTGTTTTGATCGAGTTTTAGCTAGTAGAATGGGAGTAAAAGCAGTCGAAAGCTTAATTAAAGGTAAGAGTAATTACATGGTTGGCCTTAAAAATGATATTATGGATTTAACACCTTTTGACCAAGCCGTCAAAGGAAAATCAAAAATAAACATGGAGCTCATAAGAGTTTCAGATATAATGACAGTTTAATAATACAATAAAAACAAGATAAAAATGGCAAATTTAAAATTAGGAATTAACGGATTCGGCAGAATAGGAAGAATCGTTTTTCGAGCAACTGTAAAGCGTGATGATGTAGATGTTGTTGCAATTAACGATTTACTGGATGTTAATCACCTTGCATATTTATTAAAGTACGATTCAGTTCATGGACGTTTTGATGGAACTGTAGAAGTAAAAGACGGACATTTAGTTGTAGACGGAAAAACTATTAGAGTAACTGCAGAACGTGATCCTAAAAACTTAAAATGGGATGAAGTAGGAGCAACAGTTGTTGCCGAGTGTACAGGTATTTTTACAACTTTAGAGACTGCACAATACCATATTGATGGAGGTGCTAAAAAGGTTGCAATATCAGCACCTAGTAAAGATGCGCCAATGTTTGTTATGGGTGTTAATGATGATAAACTAAAAGCTAGTGACGTAATCGTTTCTAATGCATCATGTACTACTAACTGTTTAGCACCATTAGCTAAGATAATTGAAGATAATTTTGGTATAGAAGAAGCACTTATGACAACCATTCACGCAGCTACTTCTACACAGTTTACGGTAGACGCACCATCTCGTAAAAATTACAGACTTGGACGTAGTGCTATAAATAATATTATTCCTACATCGACAGGAGCAGCCAAAGCTGTTGGTAAAGTTATTTCAGAATTAGATGGTAAACTTACAGGTATGGCATTTAGAGTGCCAACTGTAGATGTTTCTGTAGTAGACTTAACGGTAAAAACTAAGAAAGCTACTTCTATTGAAGAAATAAAAGCAGCGATTAAGAAAGCATCAGAAGGTGATATGAAAGGTGTAATGGGTTACACAGAAGATGCTGTGGTTTCTCAAGATTTTGTTAGTGAAGTACAAACTAGTGTTTTTGATGCTGATGCTTCAATTGAGTTAAATCCAACATTCTTTAAATTAGTATCTTGGTATGATAATGAGTTTGGATACTCTAATAAACTAGTAGATCTAGCACAAAAGATTAATAAACTTTAATTTTATAAATTGAACATCAAAGATTCCGTTAAATTATATAGCTATAATTAGCGGAATCTTTTTTATTTTAAATAACGATTATGATTTTAATAACAGATGGTGGTTCTACCAAGTGTGATTGGATAGCTATTAATAAAAATGGCGAGCAAGCCGTTGAAAAAATTAGAACCAAAGGCCTTAATCCAGCTATAATCGAAGAGACTAAACTCGAAAAAATTGTAAAAAAGAAAAAAGCGTTAAGAAAAATTGCACTAGAAGTCACCCATATTTTCTTTTACGGAGCAGGATGTGGTACTGATAAACCTAGACAATTACTAAAAGGCGTTTTAGAAATTAACTTTCCAAATGCATTGGTAGAAGTTAGAGAAGATACTTATGCAGCTGTTAGGTCATCTATAAATACTTTTGATGAAGCTGCCGTAGTTTGTATTTTAGGTACAGGCTCTAATTGCAGTTATTTTGATGGTAAACAATTGCATCAACGCGTCGATAGTTTAGGTTACACTCTTATGGACGATGCAAGTGGCAATTATTATGGCAAGCAACTAATCCGTGATTATTACTTTAATAAAATGCCTGATACTATTAGAGTTGCTTTTGAACATAAGTATAATTTAGAAGCGGACTTTATTAAATACAATTTGTATAAACAAGGAAATCCAAGTGCATATTTGGCAGACCATGCAGAGTTTATGTTTTTGAACAAAGATTCCGAATATATTGTTAATATTATAAAGCAAGGTATTAGAGTATTTTCTGAAAATATGATTCATCAATTCAAGGAGGAAATAAAAACTGTTCCAGTTCACTTTGCAGGTTCTATTGCATTTTTTGCACAAGACGAAATACATGAAGTGGCAAAAGAATATGGTTATACAGTTGGTAATTTTGTCAGACGACCAATAGATGGTTTGGTAGATTATCATGTAAAAAATCTTTAATCATTTATTTTATAACCTGTTAATAAATCTATTGTTTGTTGTTGTAAAACACATATTTTGGTTTTATCTTTGCCACATCTAACAAAGAAAAAAGCTTATGTTCGAATTTGATCAATATTTAGGGTTTTTAGCATTTTTAACTATTTTAACAATAGGGTTTTGGTTAATGATTTTTCTTTTGACCTTTGTAATTCCTTACTGGGTGTTTGGTTCTGCTATTGAGCGTTTTAAGGAAATCAGAGCAGAAAAGAAAGCTAATAGAGAAGTACACTAAATTATTTTAAATACAGAATAAAGCTCCATATCTGGGGCTTTTTTTATGCATAATATTTAGGTAAATTAGAGCATTAAAAAAATAGTTATGAAATCTATACTTCCAATTTTATTTTTATTTGTAATAACCATTAACGCACAACAAATTTTACCTGAACGTAAACGTGCAGAAGTTGTAGATAATATTTTAAAAGATAGGTTTGACAACTTACTTCCAAGCCTAATGGATAATACAGGTTTTGATATGTGGATTCTCATCTCCAGAGAATATAATGAAGACCCAGTTTTAAAAACGATGTTGCCTGCAACATGGCTTAATGCCAGACGTAGAACAATAATTATCTTTTATAGAAATAAAGAAGATAATACAATTGAAAAACTTGCAGTTGCGAGATATAACTTTGGGGATAATATTATTTCTGCATGGGATAAAGAAAAAGAACCTAACCAATGGAATCGCTTAATGCAATTGATTGAAGAACGAAACCCTAAATCAATAGGGTTAAACTATTCTGATCATTTTAATATTTGTGACGGTATTGTAAAAACAGATTATGAAGCGTTTATGAATAATTTACCTTCTGATTATAAAAACAAAGTAAAATCTGCTGAAAAATTGTCTATTGGCTGGGTTGAAACTCGTACAGAATTAGAAATGATTTTTTATAATCAACTTGTTGATATTACTCATGATATAATAGCCGAAGCCTTTTCA
>CAJQQC010000129.1 GCA_905480385.1 uncultured Winogradskyella sp. | reverse complement strand
CAAGAATTAACTCATCTTGAAACCTCTCTAATAGAATCCAAAAAGGAATACGATTACAATCTTTTTTTACTAAACGAATTACAAGAAGTACAATTAGATAACATTAATATTGAAACACTTGAGTCTTCATATGAACAGTTGAGTAACGTTGAAACGATTAATGAAGTTATGAGTTATTCTAAATCATTATTAAATAACGAAGAGCTAGGTGTAATAGAAAGGTTAAATGAAATTAAAAGACAATTGTCTAATATTAGTAGTTACGGTAAACAATATGCTTCAATAGAAGAACGTATTGAGAGTGTTGCTATAGAGTTAAATGATATTTTGGTAGAGTTAGATGATATTGACGGAGAGTTGATTTCTGATCCTCAAGAATTAGAAAAAATCAATACTAAGCTTCAGGTTATTAATAATTTACTACAAAAGCATTCTGTTTTAGAGGTTTCTGATTTGCTGGATATTATGGATTCACTTACTGAAAAGATTGATATTTCAGATAATATAGATTCTAATATTTCGGAAGTTGAAGGGCAAATAGAAAAATCAAAAACAAGATTAGATACAATAGCATCTAAATTGAGTAAAAACAGAAAAGCTGTGGTGCCAAAATTTATTTCAAATTTAGAAGCTATTTTGGGACAGTTAGGTATGGTCAATGCTAAATTTGACATACAGCTTAATTCCTCAGAGACTTTTAAATATAATGGTAAAGACCAACTACAATTTTTATTTAAAGCCAACAAAGGTGGTGACTTTAAAGAACTTAAGAAGTCGGCATCTGGTGGTGAGTTGTCACGAATTATGTTAGCAGTAAAATCCATTCTAGCTAACTACGTAAAGCTGCCTACAATAATGTTTGATGAAATTGATACTGGTGTATCTGGTGAAATTTCAAACAAAATGGGCGATATCATGAAAATTATGAGTAAAAACATGCAAGTATTTTCTATCACACATTTGCCACAAATAGGGTCAAAAGGAGACTGGCATTATAAAGTTTATAAGACAGATATAGATAATGTGACCCAAACCCAAATGAAGTTATTGACACATGAAGAACGTGTTGTAGAATTAGCCCAAATGTTAGGTGGAACTAGTATAACAGAATCTGCAATTGCACATGCAAAACAGTTACTTAATTAGTATTATATTTGAAAACTATTTATAAAAACAACAAACTAACATAACCAACAATGTCATATAACTTATTAAAAGGAAAAAAGGGAATTATTTTTGGAGCATTAGATCCAAATTCTATTGCTTGGAAAACAGCAGAGCGCGTTCATGAAGAAGGCGGAGAATTTGTATTAACCAATGCGCCAATTGCAATGCGTATGGGTCAAATTAATGACTTAGCCAAAAAAACAGGTTCTCAAATTATTCCAGCAGATGCAACCTCTGAAGAAGATTTACAAAATCTAGTTGAAAAATCTATGGAGATTTTAGGTGGTAAAATAGATTTTGTTTTACACTCAATTGGTATGTCTGTTAACGTTAGAAAAGGAAGAGCATATACTGACCAAAAATACGATTGGACACAAAAAGGAACAGATGTTTCGGCAATGTCTTTTCATAAAGTTATGTCTGCTTTATATAAAAATGATGCCATGAACGAGTGGGGAAGTATTGTAGCTTTAACCTATATGGCAGCGCAACGTGTATTTCCTGATTATAATGATATGGCAGATAATAAAGCGTATCTAGAAAGTATTGCCCGTAGTTTTGGCTATTTCTTTGGACGTGACAAAAAAGTAAGAGTCAATACGATTTCTCAGTCGCCAACACCAACAACAGCCGGTCAAGGTGTAAAAGGTTTTGATGGTTTTATTGCCTATGCCGAAAAAATGTCACCACTTGGTAACGCCACAGCAATGGATTGTGCAAATTACACAGTGACCTTGTTTAGTGATTTAACTAAGCGTGTGACTTTACAGAACCTATATAATGATGGCGGCTTTAGTAACATGGGTGTTAGTGACGCCGTAATGGATGCTTTTGTAGGAGAAGAGTAGAATGCTATTATATAATTTATAAAAGCCGTTGTTTTTAGCAACGGCTTTTTTATTTAAACTAACAATTGTTAATGTTTTTAACGATATAAATTAATATTTTATCGAAATATCTTGTTGTTTTACATTATATCTATGATTTTAACATATTTATCAGTGAAAATATATTCATCGATACTAAAGTGTTATCCACCGTAACTCACCTTAAATTTAACGAATAAAAAAAATAAAGCAAAGTAGTTCAAGTATCTTGATCTTTGATTAATATTAATTTAAAACTTATGAAAAAAATTACTTTATTTATTATGCTTTTTGTTGCTTCATTATCGTTTTCCCAAACATTCAACGGGACAACGGGACCAATCACAGATAATAGCTGTCCTAATCTTGACGCTTATACAACTACAGCATCGGGAGTAGGAACACTTGCCAGTGGTACTTTAGAAATAAGTGAGATAGTATTAGACATTTCTCACACATGGAATGCGGACTTAGAATTGAGTCTATTAGCTCCAGATGGTACAACTTCACTTTTACTGTTTTCAGGAGTTGGTGGTAGTTCGGATAATTTTACTGGAACTGTAATCTCTGACGGTGGTGCCAATTTTTCTTCAGGAACAGCTCCATATACTGGTAATTTTTCCGCTCAAGGTGGTAGTCTTGGCACAACTTTTGATACGATAGATGCAGATGGAATATGGACATTGCAAGTATGCGATGGTGCTAATGGAGATACAGGTACTGTAAACTCATGGTCCATAACTTTTGCCGCACCACCTTCTGCTCCAAATTGTGCTGAAAATCCAGACCCTGTAAATATGGCTACGGATGTACCGACAGGAAATGTAACATTTACCTGGGATGCACCATCAAGTGGACCAACACCAACAGCTTATCAATTATATGCTGGTGAAACTACTGCTTTAGAATATGGTCTTATTGGGACTTTTACAACGACATCGGCAGCCTTAACTATTAATGCAAATAGCCTTTTATTATATTGGCAAATTGTACCTCTAAATGGCGGAACAGCCGCAGATTCATGCCCAATTTGGGAATTTACGACTGAAGATCCACCACCACCACCGGCAAATGATTTGCCAGGAGGAGCAATAACTTTAACATTAGATGAAGGTAGTGCTTGTGGTGCAAATACAATTGTTGGTATTTCTAACGAAGGTACTACTGACTCAGCAGGAGCTGCTGTACCAAGTTGTGGTTCTTACGGAACACCAACTGATAGAGGAGATTTATGGTACGTATTTACTGCTCCAAACTCCACTGTTACGTTAAATACAACAAATCTTGCAGGATTTACATCTATAGCTGGTACATATTATACCGGAACGCCTGGAAGTTTAGTAGAAGCTGGCTGTACTGAATTTGGTTCAGGTTGGCCATGGGAACTTACTGGATTAACAATGGGTGAGACTTATTATCTACGTGTATGGGATTTTGGAAATGATCAGTTTGGTACTTTTGATTTATGTGGTTATTACGTCAGTTGTACAGCTGGAGAGGCTACTGCAGAAGTAACAAATAATTGTGCTACAACAGGCGATGCATTTGGTGTTGAGGTAACATTTAGTGCAGAGAATGATGCTACAGGTGTTAGTGATGGCACCACAACCTTTCCTATATCTGGTGGTGTTGCTACTGCTGGTCCATATCCTTTTGGTGCGCCAGTTACTTTAAATGTAGTTCACTCTGATACGGCTTGCGACTTTGAGTTAGGTACTTATCAAGTCGATGCGTGTCCACCATCAAATGATAATTGTGATAATCCTATTGCGATTACGCTAAACGCAGATGAAACTTGTACAGTTGTTACTGCAGGAACTACAGTTAATGCAACAGCATCAAGTCAAGCTAATGATGTAAGTGGTACACCAAATAATGATGTATGGTTCTCATTTGTTGCAACAAGTGTATCGCATACTATCTCATTAGAGAATAGAACTAATGTAGGAGGTGGTACTTCTACAAGTACAGATATGGGTATGGGTCTTTATGAGCTTACTTCAGATTGTGACAATTTAGTATTGTCCTCAACAAGTGATCCAGAATCTTATACAGCTACAGG
>CAJQQC010000128.1 GCA_905480385.1 uncultured Winogradskyella sp. | reverse complement strand
AGGTTTAACAAGCAAAATCTTGATATATCCACTGATATCTTAGTGATTTTATCTGGTCCAGAACCACAACGTACTACACTTGAAAAAAAAATACTTTTAGAGCTAAAAGACAAAAAAGAAAGTGTTGTTCTGATTAGAGGTCCAATATATTTTATGTTTTCTAATTTATGTTTAGGATGTCCTAGGTCACCACTAAGATTAGGTGTGTTTTTAAAATCAGGAACCCAGCACTTATCAAATTTTTTTATGATGTCTTGATGCCATTTGCTGCTAAGCCAAGTGGTTTTACCACTTAAAACATTTAGTTGATGTGTCATGTAAACAGAAGGAATTCTAGAATGCCTAACACCAAACCTATTGTCTGAGATAATACCCTTAATGTTTTCTAATTCAATTAATTGCTCAACTTGCTTTTTTTCCCTTCTGATAGTTTGTAATATACGTGGTGAGGCTTTTAAAAACTTTAGCTTAAAACCATTACTTTTTTTTGAATATGAGATATTATAAGAAGGAAGTTCAAATGCATTTAGATGAGGAAACTCTTTTTTCAGTAATTCTAATGCACCACCATCTGACGCAAGGATAGGTTCATGATTATGATGTATAAGAGCATTTATTATTGGTATGCATCGCGTAGCATGACCTAATCCCCAATCTAGAGGAGCAACTAAAATCCGTTTTCTTTGCTGAACTTGTTTCAGTATATTTTTGTTTTATAAATTCAAATATGAACAAAGATAAACCTAAAATGTTTCCTTAATTTTGCCGAAAGATTAAATAATTGTGGGAAGTAAAAATAAATTGAAGCGCTTTAAAGAAAACAATACGTTTGAAAACGTGTTTCAGCCAACTAGGGAAGAACTTGTAGAAGGTAATTTTAAGCCAAAAGGTAACTGGAATAAAAATATTTTTAATAATGATAACCCAATAGTTTTAGAGCTAGGTTGTGGTAAAGGCGAATATACAGTTGGATTAGCAAGGCGTTATCCAAACAAAAATTTTATTGGTATTGATATCAAAGGTGCACGCTTTTGGAGAGGTGCAAAAACAGCATTAGAGGATAATATTCCTAACGCAAAATTTATAAGAACACAGATAGAACTCATTGATCATGTATTTACAGAAAATGAAGTTAATGAGATCTGGATTATATTTCCTGACCCACAAATAAAATATCAGCGAACAAAACACCGTATGACCAATCTTCAGTTTTTAGAGCGCTATAAAAAAGTACTTAAACCAAATGGGGTAGTGCATTTAAAAACAGACAGTGAATTTATGCATGGCTATACATTAGGATTGCTCCATGGAGCAGGACATGAGGTACAATATGCCAATCATAATATATATAAGCAAGAAGGAAGTCCAGCCGAAGTTACAGAAATACAAACCTATTACGAAAGTCAATATTTAGAGCAAGACAAACCAATTACGTATATTAGATTTCTAATCAACTAACTCTTGAGTATAACTATTCTTTTTTTTCTTGGACTTTTTGTTGCGCTTATAGGAGTTATTCCGCCTGGACTTTTAAACATGACAGCTGCAAAAATAAGCCTTAAAGAAGGTGCAGGAAGAGGCATTATGTTTTCTACAGGCGTCTGTTTGGTTGTTTTCTTTCAGACATATATAGCTGCAATTTTTTCGAGATATCTGAGTAATAGACCTGATGTTGTAGAGATTTTACAACGTGTAGCTTTTGTGATTTTTGTATTGATAACTGTGTATTTTTTGGTGCTTGCCTCAAAACAAAAAGGAGAATCAAATCAAATAGTTGAAGCTGAAATTAAGAGTAAAAAAACACGTTTCTATTACGGAATGCTCCTTTCTGCACTTAACGTATTTCCAATTCCGTATCAAGCATACATGACAATCACGTTAGCCTCTTTTGGCGTTATGGATTTTGAAAGATTAAGCATTATTACTTATGTAACAGGAGCCGCTATGGGAACATTTGTAATGCTTTATGTTTATATTTTCTTCTTTGATAAAATCAAAAACAAAGCCTTTACCTCTCAAAAAAACATGAACTATATCATAGGAAGCGTCACTGGTTTAGTAGCCTTAATTACTTTCATTAATATTCTTAGAGAGTTATAAATGAAGCCCGAAACTGAAAGTTTTTTTGAGCGTGTCTATGAAGTTGCAAAACTAATACCTTACGGAAAAGTCACCAGTTATGGTGCGATTGCTAAATATTTAGGTGCGGCAAAAAGTGCAAGAATTGTAGGTTACGCAATGAATGGTTCTTTTGGTAAAGATGTACCAGCGTATCGGGTAGTTAATAGAAAAGGCTTGCTTACAGGTAAGCACCATTTTGAGGGTACAAATTTGATGCAACAACTTTTAGAAAGCGAAGGAATTGAGATTATTGATAACCAAATTCAAAACTTTGAAGCAGTTTTTTGGAATCCTTTAGTTGAGTTAGAACAACTGTAATTAAAGTATTAAATCGCTCCATTTTTCTTTTCAATTTTCTTAACGAAAAATATAAACTTTTAGCAGTATCTTTGCATTTAGAATAAATCTAGATAAAAAGTGAAGCTTAATAAACAAGATATACTTGACGCATTAAAAACTATTACAGTTCCTGGTGAAGGACAAAATATGGTAGATAGTGGAGCTGTTACAAATGTCGTCACATTTGCAGATGAGGTTATTGTGGATTTGACCATAAAAAATCCAAGTCTTCAGGCTCGAAAGAAAACAGAAGTTGAAATTTTGCAAACTATTCATCGTAAGGTATACGAAAAAGCAAAAATCAAAGTAAATATTAAAGTTGAAGCACCAGCTCCTACACCAAAACAAACCAACGAAATTAAAGGAAAACCAATTCCAGGTATTTCAAATATAGTTGCAGTTGCTTCAGGGAAAGGTGGCGTTGGAAAATCTACCGTAACGGCAAAT
>CAJQQC010000127.1 GCA_905480385.1 uncultured Winogradskyella sp. | reverse complement strand
TATCTAACTACCCCAAATATGCTTTTATTGACTCGTTATGCTTCAGATTACAGTTAAACACCTGTTAAACAAGTGGTTGACACACTCACCAACCCCCTGTTTTGTTTAGGCTTATAAAACTACGTGTAGGGGCTACCCTTTATCTCTTGATGTAAACTTTATAAATAGTTAAATTGAAATCTGGTTTTCTATGCTATAATCCATCTAAAACTTTTGTAACCCCAAATAAACGAGGGATTAATATTGCTATCAATCCCTCGTTTTGCCTAAGCTTATAAAATATGGTGCGGGGTTGGCCTTTATCTCACCACATAAACACCATGAGTCACTTTTCTTATAAGTTTTAAGTCAATAAACTTTCTCAATATATCAGCCAAAGTTCTCTCTTTAATACCCATAGTTTTGGCTTTACTCCAGACATCACATCTTTTTACCTTACCTTGAGGTTTCATCCAGTTTAGTAATTCATCCTGAGTTTTATTAACCTTACTTGAGTCCTTATTTATCTTATTGAGTATACCAATGCTGTGTTTTAAATACACCTTCTCAACAAGGTTCAGCGAAGTTTTAAACTCTAAGTCACTGCAGGTAATCTCAGGCTCATCAGACCTTAATGCTGCAAGTGTCATTGCAATCTTAAAAGTCATCAGTCCCAGTCTATAAATAATACCTGAAACATCATCATTGTAGAGAACAGAGTTGTGTCCAAGAGCCTCAGAGAATACCTCGTCCAGCTGCATTCCCTGCGCTCTAGTCATAACAAATTTCTGAATGTTGTTGCTTCTAAATTTGTCACATAGGTCAGCGCTAAAGCCCTTAAAAATATCGTTGTTACTAACGGCTATAGCCTCCGTATAAGTGCTTCTCCACTTCTGTTTAGCGCTAAAGGAGTAAAATATAAACCTACTAAACAAGCCGTCTTGAATTGATGTAATTAAGGTGTCTAGCTGGTTGGGTGTTCCTGTAATTGCAACACTAAATTTAGGCTCCTTAATTTCAGAATAATCAAGGTCTGTCATCCTGCTTTTTGATATTATTTCAGCATGGAATCCTTTTCTGAGAACATCCGAGTAGCTTCCCCAATCTTGTTTTAATGTATTGGTTAGCGTGTCTGCCTCTGTCTCACATATACAGCCCATACCATCATTATCCTCTAGATGTTTTATCATCATGGCTGATGAGGTGTCGGCAGGTATAAAGTACATGCTTGTCTTAGGTTGTTCAGGCTCAATCAGAGCCTCTATCTGCGCATCAGTCTTTGCCTTTTTAAGCTTTAAACTAAACAACCGTTTTGCCTTCTTATACTCCTTAAGCTCCTCCTTACTCTGACTAAATAGTAAGTCATGAAAGCAGTCTCCCAGTTGTTTAGCAAACTTCATACTGCCCTTACCACTAGCTGGAGGTGCAATAACAAAGCTATACAGGTTAGGAAACACCTTCTCCTTGTCATACAATCCATGTACGTTGTGTAACCCTCCGCTAATTACAGACAATGCAGAGGTTAGGAAGACATCCCTTTTTCTTCCATCGAAAACATTACAAGCATCTCTGAGTATTTTAGGTAAAGCCTCATAAATATATTCAGGAATCATTGGTGAAGAATCCTTAACGACCTCAACAACATCTTCTTTGGCGGATATTGCAGGTTGGCGAGCGCTACCATTCTCGTTTACATTATTCTCATAGGCACTTTTGATAGATGAGTCTATCTCATTTTCAGGAAAAGAATCATCACTATAAGAATAAGCATAGTTACAGGTGTCACTAATATCAACACCATACCTATTTGCATTACAAGCAAAAGAGAAGACAAAGTTATTTCTATTGCCAATAATAAACTCATGCTGATTATTGGTAAAGTTCCATACCCAATCTAAATCTATTTGGTCTAGGGTAGAGGTTTTATAATTAAACACCTCTGAATCCTCATTTAAATATAATTCAGTGTCATAGGACACAAAGCATAGCCTTGTTATGTCTTTTACAGAACTGTCAGACTCAACTCCTACAGCCTTATCATAGTAGTCTCTCAAACTATTGAAAGCTGTTTTGTGATTACTGATATCGTTGTCAGACTTTACTAATGCTTTTACTCCATTGCCTGATGGACTGATAAAAGCAGCATGTGTATAAGGCATACTAATAAGATTAGCCTTTACCTCTTCAACATTCTCTAACTTGTCATAGTCTAAGTGAAGTAAGCCTGTGTACTGGTCTAAATAATCTTTCTTACGCCTTTCTTTAAAAGTGGCTGAGATTGTTATAGCAGGGAGATTGCTTTTAATCTCACTAGCTTTTACACTATTTCCATTTTTTAAATGGTATCGGATGTCATTGATTTGATTTTTCCAGTATCCTTTTTGTATTTGCTGAAGAATTTTTTGTACCTCAACCTTTTTAAATTGTAACTCTTTTACTGAGTCTAAATAATTTATATTTTTTTTCATTTTTGGTAGTTTTTTTTTAACACGCTCGCCAAACGCCATTTCTGCAATTTGAGTGAACTATTTATTTTAGTTTTTGGGATGAGTCATCCCTGCTCCCATTTTTAGGAGTCTTTTTTGGGTAGCTACGTACTATTGTTCTGTAGCTATAAATTAGATGTCGAGGAAATACTATTTCATTGGCATAATGTTTATGCCAACAGTTTTTGAATGAAGTTGAATAATCCGTATCTTTGAGGTGCTTAAACATCAAGTCAATGGTTTTCGATTTCGGTCAATTCTATTGGCTTTTTTTATTAATACAAAATTGGGAAGACTGATTGAATAATGAAAGCCATTTTTATAAACAATCGGCCTGTGTTTTCAACAAAATACTGATTTTCATTTTTTTAACTCTTTATTAACTATCGTCTATCCCTCGTTTATTACTTATTAAAATAAAACAAATGTTTATGTGAATTAGCTTTTAATTCTCTATATAAGAATTTTAGTGGTTTTTTGAAGTCCTCAAAGACGCAAAAAAACATTTAGCTTAATACGTAGAAAAAAATCAGCTAAACAAACAACTAGAAATAAAATTAGGGCTTTCTAAAAAGACTAAAATAATGACTAGTGGAAGGGTTAATTGAAATTTCTTATCTTTGAAATATAAACCAATTTAATAATGAAAAAGCTACTCTTACTCTCCGCCTTTCTAATTTTCGCTTGTAGTAGTGATGATAGTAATAATGAGGAAAACACAAATCCGTCTAACGAAAAATTAATAGAAAGTGTTACGTTTAGTTCTGTTCAAACTTGTTTAGATTTCAGTGATTTTCGTTCTGCAAACACCACTAATTGCACTTACAACAGTGACAATTTAATTACCTCTTTTAAAACCCAATTCTACGACTTAGAATGCCCTAACGATTTGTTATACGATGAACAAAACTCTACTAACTACATAGAGCACTTCGATAGATATCTAATAGCTAGTTCTATGGGTGAGTTAGCTCAAATTGATTTAAACGATAATGGGTATATAGACACAATTAATACAAATGATGATGATGTCGTTAGTAATATTGTGT
>CAJQQC010000126.1 GCA_905480385.1 uncultured Winogradskyella sp. | reverse complement strand
ATCGTTTAAAGTAATTATTTGCGTTCTAGTTTCAGCAACATTACCACAGGCATCAGAGATGTTCCAAGTTCTGGTATAAGTTCCACCACAAGCACCTCCTACAAGAGGACCAGTAACACTAGTTACAGTTCCACCATCATCGCAATTATCAGTCCAAGCTAAATCAGTATCAGCAGGAAGTTCATCCGCACACTGTATAGATATAGCAGCAGGAGCATCAGCGATAACAGGAATAGTAGTATCTTCAATCGTAAAGGTCGCTGAAGTAGTAGAAGTATTTCCACAGTCATCTGTAGCAGTAAAAGTTACCGTAGCCGAACCAGTCGTACCACAATCATCACTTAAAGCTGTATAATCGTTAGTCCAAGTTACATCACTACAGGCATCAGAAGCCACAGCACCTCCATTATTAGATAACCAAGCGTTGAGCGCAGTATTTCTTTTAGCAACACTACATTGAACAGTACTATCACTAGCAGCAGTATCAATAGTTGGAGCTGTAGTATCTTCAACAGTAAAGGTAGCTGTAGTAGTAGAAGAATTTCCACAAGTATCAGTAGCTGTAAAGATTACTGTAGCCGAACCAGTTGCACCACAATCATCACTTAATGCTGTATAATCGTTAGTCCAAGTTACATTACTACAAGTATCAGAAGCCGCCGCACCACCATTAGAAGCTAACCATGCGTTAAGCGCAGTCGTATTTCCGGACCCATCACATTCTTCTGTACTATCAGAAGCCGCAGTATCAATACTTGGAGGTGTTTGGTCAGTAATTACTATTGTCTGTAGAACGAAACTAGATAAACCACATTCATCTGTGATTGTATATTTTCTAATCAATATTAATGGGTCAATCACACAACCTGCACCACCAGACTGAGTATCTTCAACTGTTACAATTAAATCTGCTTGCGCAGTAGTATTATCTGTAATAGTAATAGGTTCAGTAGGATTTAAAGCGTTTTGCATTGCAATAATACCTGCAACTGTAGTTTGTGGAGCAGGTGCAGCTGAATAATCACATCCTTCTACTGCAGGACCAGTTAATCCACCAGTAATTACAGGGGCTTCATCATCTGAAAGACCAACAGTAACAGTAGTGGTAGCCTGACATAACTGAGATCCATTGATCCCCTGGTCAAATTCTATAGTATATGTACCAGCAGGTAAATTTGAGAAAGTCCCTGCAGCATTTGGATTGTTAGAAGGATTACTTATAATACCCACAATATTATTATTAGAGTTTTTTAGAATATAACTAGATACAAATCCATTAAAAGCTCCAGATCCTTGGACAGTTATAGAACCGTCACTATCTGATGAGCAACTTGCATCGCTAGGAGTAGCTATTATACTGAGTTCTATAACATTTACAGTACCTATTTCAGAAAGATATTGTGATGCATTATTGCATAATACATTTTCAATTATTACTCTATAATAATAAGTACCGGCTGTTGTGTATAAAGGAGGTGTATAATCTTCAAGACCAGCTGTATTTGGTATTGGATTCCATATTGCAGCAGTAGAATTTGGATTACTAGGATCATAATTTGTACTTACTTCCCATCCTAATATATTGAGATTATTAGCTATCGGACCTGTTAATTCTATATTTAAAGCAGGGCTAGAATTACCTAAACAAATATCATTTGTTGTGATAAGCGTATCAAATAAGTTGATTTCAATATCCAGTGTTTCTTGAGAACATATATTGGAATTGGTGCTCCCACCCGAAAAAGCTATATAAGACCCCAAATTAATGTTGCCATCATCTGCAAGTTCGCATGTATCAATTACATTATTGCTACCTTCTAGAGGTATTTTGATTTCTATAAATTCATCATCACCAGGATTAAAATCACCAACTGCTCCTTGGATATTTGGATTTATTTGTTCAACTAAATTGTTTGTTAAACAATCCTCAATCATAAAAACTGCTAAATCACCAGTTTTAGCATCAAATTCTACAACAGTATCTGCTTCTCCCACATTGAAATTAAAATCTGTACCAATATTACAATCAGGCATTACATCAATATAATACCTAAAAATAGCTCGCCCACCATTACCATTATTAAACCCAAGTAAAAGGTAAGAACCATTATCGTCTGTTTCAACTACAGTATATATTGTGTTTATTTCACAAGTACTGTTTGCATTGGGATCAACTACAAGGATTTGTGCATCCTGATATTCGGTTTGATCATAATTTCCGTCTGGTATAAAGACTTGAGCAAAACCAAAAGTTGATAGCAAGAGCATCAACAGTAGTAAAGACGAATGTTTGAAAGTAATTGTTGTTTTCATAAGCTTATCGTTTTTAGATAAAAGCAAAATTTTTTATTTCTTAATTGGTATTGTCATAAGTAAGACAAACACTACAATTTACTTAATGATAAGTACAAAAAAATTATTTGAGTAGGTAGAGGGAAGAAATTAAACTCACTAATAGTTAGTTAGTTATTGATTTGGATTTGAATTATTATTAATATAATTATAGCTTATGCAAAGTAACGTCCAACCTGTATATAATACAAAAAAACCTCTTGAATTGCTTATTTATTCGTTAAGCGGATATTTTAATCGTTACATCGTTATTTTTGACGTTATATCGTTTTTTCTTGTATTCTACAGATTAAATAAAACATAATTTCGACACCCTCTAATTAACCTATTCAATTTGTCATTACCAATAAAAAATTAGTTAACATATTGGCTAACAATGTATAATATTTAATACTAATGATTAAAATGTGTAAACTATTGTTAATCAATAAGTTACATTTTATTTGTTATTTATAAATATTTTAATATTAAAAACTACCGTTCATCTTATTTTTTATTCAAAAAACTAGAATTTAGTTGTTTGTTTGATTTTAAAATATATATTCGTCACAGAAACAAACCAATAACATCATGAAAAAATCTTACTTAACACTATTATTTATAGGATTTACAGCAGTCTTTTTTGCCCAAGAGTCAAAAGAAACTAAAGAAGCTAGAGAGTCACAAGAGATTAAGAGTACCAAATACGGTATTAGAACCGGTTTTAATATTTCAAACCTAGACTTTGAGCCTGCACCATTATTTACCAACGCTCATCGTAATGGTTTTTTCTTCGGTGGTTTTGTAGAGTTTATGTTATCAAACTCTGTTTTTTTAAATACTGAAATACAATGGTCTGCGGAAGGTGGTAAAGATGAGGACTTAAGAGCTAACTACATAAATTTACCGGTGCAATTAAGATTTGCTTTGAGTAATAAGTTAACTATTGGAGCAGGACCACAAATTAGTCTTAAAACATGGCAAGATACCGATGGTTTTGAAACATTTACTTTCTCTGGTGTTGGTGGATTAGAATATGAAATATTTGCAGATTACTTTATAGACTTAAGAGCTGTATATGGTTTTTCTAATATATTAGATGATTCTGTAGCACCTTTAGAAGCGACTCAATTTATGATACAGTTAGGAATTGGTATAAAAATCTAATTTTTAAAAATAAAATAAAAAAAGCCTCAGAATGTAATTCTGAGGCTTTTTTTATCCGTGTATGGTTTCCATTGTTCCTAGTGACTTGATTATATCTGCTTCATAATTAAGTAAACTTTGCCATTTTTTATTGACGTCTTCTTCATCACCATATTTTCTAGCAAATTTAAGAAACATAGTATAGTGACCAGCTTCGCTTATCATTAGTTTTCTATAAAATTTTGCTAGTTTTTTATCTTCTAGTTCTTCTGACAATAGTCTAAAACGTTCACAGCTTCTGGCTTCAATAAGAGCAGCATACATTAAACGGTGAACCAATTGTGTTGTTCTGCTACCACCTTTTGGGAAAAATTTCAATAATTGAATAACATATTCGTCTTTACGGTCACGACCAAGTATCCAGCCTTTTTCTAAAATAAGGTCATGTACCATTTTAAAATGACTCATTTCCTCATTTACTAATTCAATCATTTCTTGAACAAGTTCGGTATACTCTGGGAAGCTAACAATTAACGAGACAGCAGTGCTAGCAGCTTTCTGCTCACAGTAGGCATGGTCAGTTAATATGTCTTCTATATTTTTTTCTACGATATTTACCCAACGTGGATCAGTTGGTAGTTTAAGTCCTAGCATTTTAATTAGTTTTTTTATTTATATATCTAATCCAAACGTTTGTTTTAAAAGTTCAATATTCTCATTTTTCTCTTTGAGTTTATCGTATTTTTCTTGAGGAGTAAAAGCATACTTTTTAGCCACTTCTTCATTTACTGTTATATCAAGATGTAAGTCAAAGTTTTTGCAAAGTTTACGCAGATGAGCTAGAAGCGGATATTGTGCACGTTCTAGTTCAATTTTACTAGTGTTGTTAGAGTAAGTAAGGCATATAGTTGTACCTTTTAGTTTGGGTACTTCCATTTCCATAATAGATGCCATGATTTTCTCACCTTTTTGGTGAAGCATTTTTATGTAGCCATTCCACACCTCTAATAGTTTTTCTTGGGTAACTGGTTCTTTAGGGAGATTTTCTTCATCTATAACTACATCCATTTGTCTTATCAAATGTTCTTTCTTCTCACGGATACTCTTTAGGGATAAGCCAGATGTTACCTTAGTAGGATTATTGATTGATATTTTAGGGATAACAAGTTCTGGAACTTCAGCTACTATCTCTTCTTTAACCTTAATTTCTTTTGTAGGAATTGAAGTCTGAACTTTAGTTTCGTTAAGTTCAGGTTTTGTTACTGGAATAGGCGTAATACCTTTGGATTTAAAGTAAGAGGGTGGAATTATGTAATGCCTGCTATTTTTTTTTTCTCCATCAAAAGTGATAGAGGCTAATTGCATAAGGGCTAATTCAACAAGTAAGCGTTGATTTTTACTCGTTTTATACTTTAAATCACAATCGTTGGCAATATCTATACCTATTATAAGAAAACTTTGTGAGGATTTTTGTGATTGTTCTATGTATTTAATCTTGGTATCGTCACCAACTTCTAGGAGTTCTATAGTTGAAGGATTTTTACATACCAATAAATCTCTAAAATGCGATGCTAACCCTGCAATATAATGATGTCCATCAAAACCTTTTGATAAAACAGTATTGAAGTGAATTAATAATTCAGGAATTTTATTCTCTAGAATTAAATCTGTACTCGTAAAATATGTTTCGTAATCTAATACATTTAAATTTTCAGTAACTGCTTGACGTGTTAAATTTTTTCCCGAAAAACTCACAACACGATCAAATATTGAAAGTGCATCACGCATAGCGCCATCTGCTTTTTGCGCAATGATGTGTAAAGCATCATCTTCGGCTTTGACATCTTGTTCTTTAGCTATATAGTTTAGATATTTTTTAGCATCTTTTACCGTAATACGTTTGAAATCAAAAATCTGGCAACGTGATAATATGGTTGGGATAATTTTATGTTTCTCTGTAGTTGCTAGTATAAAAATGCAGTGCTTTGGTGGTTCTTCTAATGTTTTTAAAAAAGCATTAAATGCAGCTTGAGATAACATGTGTACCTCATCAATAATATAAACTTTGTATTTACCAACTTGTGGTGGTATGCGTACTTGATCAGTAAGATTTCTGATATCGTCTACCGAGTTGTTTGAAGCCGCATCTAATTCAAAAATATTAAAAGCGAAATCTTCGTCTTCTTTTGTATTGCCATCACTATTAATCATTTTGGCTAGAATTCGTGCACAAGTCGTTTTACCAACGCCACGTGGACCTGTAAATAAAAGAGCTTGTGCTAAATGATTGTTTTCAATGGCATTAAGCAAAGTGTTAGTAATAGCTTGTTGCCCCACAACATCCTTAAATGTCTGAGGTCTATATTTACGTGCCGATACTACAAAATGCTCCATTAAAAAGTACTGAATTACAAATTTAAGAATAACCATTAAATACGCATTTTCAAAGACCATAATTTAATAGGAGTTATTAACAATTTGATTACTTTTGGTGTAAGTAAATCGCCTTATCGATTCTAACATTTGTTAGGGTAGGAAAGTCCGAACACCATAGTGTAATCATAGTGGTTAATAGCCACCAGTCGTAAGGCTAGGAAAAGTGCAACAGAAAGTATGTACAGGTCAAGCTGTAGTGAAACCGGGTAAACTCTATGTGGTGCAATGTCATGTATACTAACGTTTGAGCGTACACGCGCGATTGTTAGAGGGTAGGCAGCTAAAGTTTACTAGTAATAGTAAACGCAGATAAATGATAAGGGCTTCTTTTTTGAGGTACAGAATTCGGCTTATAGATTTGCTTAAATATAAAAAAACCCTTTACCATCGTAAAGGGTTTTTAGTTATTCTAAACTAATTATTATTTAATTTTTAGGTAAATAGCTTAAGTCTTCTCTTTTGCTACCTCTTCATATTGCATCATCTTATTGAATTTCACATGGTCTTGTATGTACAACAAACATTGTGGGAGCTTTTTCCTGAGAATTGGATAAATTAACAGACAATACTAGCCCAATAACAAGTGCAAAAATGTTTTTAATTGTTCTCATAATAGATTGATTTTTAATTAATATTAAACCATATCAATAAATATGAAGAATTAGGGTAGTTGAAAGCCGAACGATTTCGACGAAAATTTAATATTTATATATGTAGAATTTTGATTTAGTTTTCTTCTGTTGATTCAGTTTCTGCCATTTCAGCTTCCTCCGCTGCTATAGCTGCCATTTCCATAGCCTCCATAGCTGCATTCATGTCAGTGGCGTCAAAATAAATATGTTCTGCAGTTATTTTACCATCTGTAAATTGAACTGCTAGATGCACAGGCATAGATATTTCTGTTCCATTTTTCATAGTCCCACTATGTTGCGCCCAGTAATACACCCATGATTCATTATCTTTATCTAAGACCATTTCGATATATGCTTTATCTTTTTCAAATCCATAAGAAGAAAATGCACCAGTCATACTTGCGAGTTGTTCAGTTCTAGCTTGTAAATTTATGGCATCTTTAGAGTTTACATAGATTTTTGCGGTATCTGCAAAATGACTCCTCCATTTATCCCAGTTACCACTCTCATAAGAAGCAATGCCTGCTTCTAGAGTTTTTGTTTCGTCAGATTCTGCAAAATAACGTTGAGGTTTTTCTTCACACGAAGAAAATAAGATGATAATACACCCTAATACTAATAAGTTTTTCATGATTATATTGATTTAGTTAAAAGTTAACCAATAACAAATAGTAAGTAAAGGGTAGATTAAAGCGAATTGAGCCTTAGGACATATTAAAATTAATTAAAAAACGGATTCAGAATATACCTACAAATTTATTTATCAATGTTTTGTAAAAAAACTAAACATATTACCACCATAACTTTTAGAATGAGAAAAACATTCTAGTTCATCTAATTTGGTATGTTTTGAATGCTCTACAATTAAGAGACCATCATCATTTAATAAGTCATTTTCAAAAACAAGTTGTGGTATTTTTGAGAATTCTTCAATTTCAAAACCATATGGTGGATCAGCAAAAATGATATCGTGCTTTTGTTTTGATTTTTCTAAAAACTTATAGACATCACTTTTTATAGTTTTAATAGGCATTTCAAAGCTTTCAGAAGTGTGATTAATAAATTTTATGCAGCCATAATTGGCATCAACAGCTAATATGTTTTCTGTACCCCGAGAAGCAAACTCATAGCTTATATTTCCTGTTCCCGAAAATAAATCAAGTACAGATATATCATCAAAGTAGTATAAGTTATTTAGAATATTAAAAAGTGCTTCCTTTGCCATATCTGTTGTTGGTCTAACAGGCAACTGTTTTGGAGCTGTTACGCGTCTTCCTTTATGTTTTCCAGATACGATACGCACTAAAAACTATTTTTGATTAGAAAATCGCAGTGATTATTCATAAAATTTACGTTTCTGATGTACTTGTAAACCATTAGGTATAAGTCATCATCTTTATCAATAGCTCCAGATAATTTTAGATTTAAAGTTTCGGGATTTAGTAGCTCTTGTTCGCATGTAAAAAGGATATAATAAATAAAATCTTCTGGTGTAGTAAATTCAAAATAATTATATAATTTAATGTCTTTATTTTTAGTAACTAAAACTTGCATTGAACCACTTTCAATATTTATATATAATGAATCTTCAGTATCTAATTCAGTATTAAAGATTGAATCAATAAAAATTGTCGATGCATGGATATAAGTAAACTCACCGAAAGTGTCGAAAATGTAATTATTAATGTTTACATAAGGGACATAAACACTTACAATATCTTTATATTTTATTTCATCAGAAGTTATAAAATCAGATTTTAATATTTTAGAATTAAACTTTAAGTATTCTGCATTATTTGCTTCATCGTAAAGCGATTTTGGTATTAAGGTCGATAACTCATTGTAATGAATAACTTTTACTGAATTGAAATCATCCGAGAATACTGTATTAGATGCCAACTCCTCTTTCAACTTGTTTAATATTTCAAAAGGGGTTTGTTTATCTCCAAAAGGTATTGTATTAATATACTCAACTGTATTCGAGGTTCTATTGAATATACAAAAAGAAAGTCCATTCAAATTTACTTGAATGGACAGGTCTTTTGTTATCTTTTTAGTCAAACTATTCCTTTTTAGCGAAGTTTTTTGGCCAGTTTCCTGTAGTTTTAACTTCATTCATAGAGCCTACTACAATTTTAGGTCCATTAACACCGTCTACTGAAACGGTCTGTTTTTCGTTTGAAACTAAATTTTTGTCCTGGTCAAATAAAATAATTGATTTATCAACACTAGCCTCAAAAACAGGAATATCATCAATTGATCCTGCTTTTAATTCAAATTTGGCGCCAGGCTCACCAACACCAACATTCATTATGTTTTTGTAATCAACATTTTTAAATAAAGAATCTTTTACAGAATAGTAATCCAAAGTATCTACAACTATAAGTGTTTTGAAATACTCTATACCGTTAAATCGTTTAGTTTTCTCTTCATCAAGTACGGTGCTATCACGACGTTCAGTGATTGGTACTTTAGCTGTATCAATAAAACGAATTAAATTATCGTACTTGTCTGTATATTTTCCATTAACATCTTTGTAAGCAACTTCTGCTTTTTGTATATCTATTAATCTATTAACAACAACTTGGTAGCGATCATCTTTGATTTTTTTAAATCTTAACTCACCAGCTATTGACTCATATGTCATGTAACCTAAGAAAATAATTAATGCCCACAGTACTAAATTTAGGATAGGTTTGATTTTTTTTGGAACGAATTTATCAATTAACCATACAATGGCTATAGTAAGAAGAATAATAGCAATAATTGCAATAACAACTTTTAACATATTTAGATTTATTAATTAGGTCTTTCGCAAATCTACAATTTTTTTTTGTTCGTAAAAACATAATAAATAAAAATATAAAAAAATGAATTTTTGAGTAACGGTTTTAATTTAAATTATTAAGATATAATGGTATCTTGCTAAGAATATCAAACGTATAAATGATTCAAAACCCATCTGATTTTTATAGACTCATTAAGTCCAAATTTCCTTTTCAACCAACTGAAAAACAAGATATTGTTTTATTGCAATTGTCTGATTTCATATTCAATGTTAAGCCAAATGTTCTGTATCTTTTAAAAGGGTATGCAGGTACAGGTAAAACCAGTATCATTGGTACTATCGTTTCAAATTTATGGCAAGCAAAGATTAGTGCTATTTTGTTAGCACCAACAGGTCGTGCTGCTAAAGTCATTTCTAACTATTCTAAAAAAGAAGCTTTTACAATTCATAAAAAGATATATTTCCCAAAAAAGGAAAAAGGCGGTGGTGTAAAGTTTGTAATGCAACCTAACAAGCACCGTAATACTATTTTTATTGTAGATGAAGCTTCGATGATACCCGACGCACCTTCTGACTCAAAACTTTTTGAAAACGGTTCTCTTTTAGATGACTTAATGCACTATGTGTATTCTGGACATAAATGTAAGCTTCTTCTTATTGGAGATAAAGCACAATTACCTCCTGTAAAATCAGATTTAAGCCCTGCTTTAGATGCTCATAAATTAGATTTAAATTATAATAAAGATGTTAAGTCATTAGAGTTAGATGAAGTTGTTAGGCAAGAACAAGATTCGGGTATTTTAGCCAATGCAACAGAATTACGAGCAGTTTTGGAAACATCCTTTTATGATAGTTTTAAGTTCAATGTAAAACCTTTTAACGACATAGTAAGACTTGTCGATGGTTACGAAATAATGGATGCTATTAACGACTCATATAGTAATGATGGTTATGAAGAAACAGCAATAATTGTTAGGAGTAATAAGCGTGCAAATCAATATAACCAGCAAATAAGAAATCGAATTTTATTTAACGAAAGCGAATTGTCTGCTGGCGATTACCTGATGGTTGTCAAGAATAATTATTTCTGGATTAAACCAACTACAGAGGCAGGTTTTATAGCCAACGGTGATATAGTTGAAGTTCTGGAAATTTTTAGTATCAAGGAACTTTACGGCTTTAAATTTGCTGAAGTGAAGGTTAAAATGGTGGATTATCCCCGTATGCGGCCTTTTGAGACAGTATTCTTATTAGACACAATTTCTGCAGAAAGTGCTTCATTAACCTATGAAGAATCCAATAGATTATACCAAGAAGTTTCAAAAGATTATATCAACGAAGCATCTAACTATAAACGTTTTTTGGGTGTAAAAAACAATAAATTTTTTAATGCTTTACAGGTTAAGTTTTCATATGCCATAACCTGTCACAAGTCTCAAGGTGGACAATGGAATACGATATTTGTAGAGCAACCATATCTACCTGAAGGTCCAGACAGAGATTATATAAGATGGTTATACACAGCAGTAACAAGAGCAAAAGAAAAACTCTATCTCATCGGTTTTAGAGATGAATCTTTTGTTGAATAGTTTATGTCAAATCAAACTATTATTTTTGAATAACTAAACAATCCTAAATGAAGACTATAGCAATGATTCCCGCTAGATATGCAGCTTCTCGTTTTCCAGCAAAATTAATGCAGAATTTAGCTGGCAAAACAGTTATTCTCAGAACTTATGAATCTACAATCGCTACAAAGTTATTCTCAGAAGTTTATGTAGTTACCGATAGTGATATTATTTATGATGAAATAATAAGTCATGGAGGTAAAGCCATCATGAGTAAAAAAGAACATAAATCAGGCAGTGACAGAATCGCTGAAGCTGTTGCTAATGTTGATTGTGATATTGTAGTTAATGTCCAGGGTGATGAGCCGTTTACAGAGCGCGAAAGCTTGGAGAAAGTTTTAGAAGTTTTTAAGGGTGATGCTGACAAAAACATAGACTTGGCCTCATTAATGGTCGAAATTAAGGATTGGGAAGAAATTAATAATCCTAATACTGTAAAGGTTATTGTAGATCAAAACGATTTTGCATTATATTTTTCTCGAAGTCCAATACCATTTCCACGTGATAAATCGGTAGATTCTAAATATTTTAAGCATAAGGGCATTTATGCTTTTAGAAAACAGGCTTTGCTTGATTTTACAGTCTTGCCCATGCAATTTTTAGAAGCCACAGAAAAGATTGAATGTATTAGATACTTAGAATATGGTAAACGTATTAAGATGGTAGAAACTAATGTACAGGGTATCGAGATTGATACACCTGAAGATTTAGAACGTGCAAAAAGGCTTTGGAAATAATGAGTATTGATCTAAAAAATATTAAAGTCATTGGATTTGATGCGGATGATACGCTTTGGGTTAACGAAACTTATTTCAGAGCTGCAGAGCAAGAGTTTGCAAAACTATTATCACAGTTTGAAACACCAAACAAAATAGATCAAGAACTCTATAAAATGGAAATCAAAAATTTGCCACTTTATGGTTACGGTGTCAAAGGGTTTATGTTATCCATGGTTGAAATAGCATTAGAATTATCTAATTATTCACTATCTAACAAAACATTAGAAAAGATTTTGGATATCGGTAAAGACATGATTAACAAACCTGTTGAGTTATTGGATGATGTTGAAGAGGTTTTGCAAAAGCTTTCTAGAAAATATAAATTAATAGTTGCCACTAAAGGCGACTTGTTAGATCAAGAACGAAAGCTAGAAAAGTCTGGTCTACTTAAATATTTTCATCATATTGAGGTATTAAGTGAAAAGGAAAGTACTAATTACGGTAAGCTTCTGAGTCATTTAGAAATTATGCCGTCAGAGTTTTTAATGATAGGTAATTCATTAAAATCTGATATATTACCTCTAATTGAGATTGGAGCTCAAGCAGCACATATTCCTTTTCATACAACTTGGCAACATGAAACGGTAGAATATAGTAATAGTAATGGTAAAAATTACCTTACACTAGACGCTTTGAAAGATATCTATACGTATTTGCCAAAAAAATTTAAAGTGTAGCAACTAATAAAAGTAATAGTATTTATATTTTTGTTATAGTAATTGATTAAATGAGTTATAAAAATTTCCCAATGGTTTCGCGTGTCATTTTTGGCAGAGGTAGTTTTAATCAACTAGATGAAATTATAACACCAAAACGCCAAGGACGTGAAGCACCTTTTATATATTACGTTGATGATGTGTTTAAAGGTAATCATTGGTTAACTTCAAGAGTAACACTGTCATATAAGGATAAAATCATTTACGTCCCAACAACTGAAGAACCAAAAACTGAGCAGATAGACCAACTGGTTGAAGATTTAATTTTAGAATTCAGTGAACGTCCATCTGCAATTATAGGTATTGGTGGTGGTATCGTTTTAGACATTGCCAAATCGGTATCATTGATGTTAACTAATGAAGGTGAAGCCAAAGATTATCAAGGTTGGGATTTAATTAAAAACCCTGCCATATTTCATATTGGTATTCCTACAATTTCAGGAACTGGTGCAGAAGTTTCTAGAACAACTATACTCACAGGTCCAGAACGTAAACTAGGTATTAATAGTGATTATACGCCTTTTGACCAAGTTATATTAGATCCAGAACTAACTAAAGATGTCCCTAAAGATCAATGGTTCTATACAGGTATGGATTGTTTTATTCACTCCATCGAGTCACTAAACGGAACTTTCTTAAATGCTTTTAGTCAGAGTTATGGTGAAAAAGCCTTTGCAATATGTAAAGAAGTATTTCTTGAAGATGATTTGTCTGAAATAGAATCACAAGATAAACTGATGATGGCCTCATGGCACGGTGGTATGAGTATTGCATATTCTCAAGTCGGTGTTGCACACGCCATGAGTTATGGCTTAGGATATCTATTAGGTGTGAAACACGGTATTGGAAACTGTATTGTTTTTGACCATTTAGAAGAATTTTATCCTGAAGGTGTGAAACTATTTAAAGAGATGAAGACAAAACATAACATTATACTTCCTACAGGTGTTTGTTCTAATCTTGAGGATGACGAGCTTGACATTATGATAAATGTTGCACTTAGTCTTGAACCGCTTTGGGAAAATGCTTTAGGTAAAAAATGGAAAGCAATTATTACACCAGATAAGTTAAAAGCACTGTATCAAAAGATGTAATATGAAGGCCATTGCAAAATTCATTTTCTTTAAAATATTAGGCTGGAAAATTGTTGGAAACACTAATTTTTCAAAAGACACCATTAAAAAAGCGGTCATCATTGCCGCACCACATACCAGTTGGCACGACTTTTTTGTTGGACTTTACCTTAGAAAAATTACAGGTGTAAAAACAAATTTTATTGGAAAAAAGGAATTGTTTAGATGGCCTTTTAATTATTATTTCAAATCTATTGGTGGTAGATCAGTAGACAGAACCTCTGGTCAAAATAAAGTTGAGGCAATTGCCAGACTTTTCGAAGGCGAAGAAGAGTTTAGACTCACTTTAGCACCGGAGGGGACACGCAAAAAAGTTAATGAATGGAAAACAGGATTCTATTATATTGCCAAAGCTGCTAATGTGCCTATCATTATGTTTACTTTAGACTTTAAGAATAAGCAGAATAAAATCTCTGAACCTTTTTATACAACAGATAATGCAGAAGATAATTTAAAGAAAATTAGAGCATTTTTTGATGGTGTAGTTGGTAAAGTACCAGAATATTCTTAATCCTATTTGCAAAAATCTGGCATAAGATTTGCTTGTGATTATGCGAAAGCAATGAAACATAAAGTAAACTTCGTGAAAGTCCCTAAAAAGAAACATTGAAAAAAGCGACCTAATAAGTGTTAATTACAGGTCGTTTTTTTTCTTCATATTTATCTAAAACCTTATTAGTTTGGTTCTGTAATTTATTTTTAAAGTAATTCGTTCAGCCAATCAGGAGTCCTTTAAAGCCTAAAGCTTGTGTCGCCCATTTGTGAAGATTAAATATATCTGTATGCTTTATGATAAGGCCATTTTTAAATTCAAATTCTGCTGCAATTTTATTATAAACCTTTCTCCCAGTTTTACTAAAATTATATATGGCTTCCCAATTTGCTTTTCCAGTATTTTTATTAATAAAAATATCTGAAAATGTAACAACAAATCCTTTTCCTTTTTGAGAGTCACATAGCATACGCCAAATATTTTTGGCGTGTTCACCTTTTAGAGTACCAAAAGCTGGGTCAATAAAAATGATATCTTTATGATAGCATTCAACCATGTAATCAGCATCAATATTTTTAAATGATGTATAAAATTTTGTTATTAGATTTTCCATATTTAAAGCTACAAAAAAACCTTCAGTTACGAAGGCTTATGTATAATCGATATTTTTAAAATTAC